>CAYRXM010000094.1:0-19304 GCA_964428175.1 uncultured Anaerolineae bacterium | reverse complement strand
TAACAATCTTTGCGTCTTTGCGACTTGGCGTGAGAGACTTTTTTCAGGAGACTCAATCTTCCAATCCAAGCTCGATCCAGCGGATCCAGTCGCGTAGTACACCCCAGCCGATGACATAGCCGTCGGCCTGTGGGGCGATTACGGTGCGTTCCTGGAGCGATCCGAGCAGGGCCAGCATCTCTTGCCGCTGCTGGGCGGGCAGCAGCGAGCGCCGGGGAACGGGCTGGTCGGCCTGGGCCAGGGTGAGCAGGATACGCCGCCCGGCAGTGTCCATCCGCACGCGCCATAGCTCGGTCAGGTAAGATTCGGCCTGAAAGACGAATTCTTCGATGCCCAGTTGGGCCTGTTCGGCGCTGATGGTCGCGGTGCCCCTGCCGAACAGGTCTTTGACTGTCTGCCCGCAGACCTGGCGGGTGACAAAGGGGTGCCCGCCCCCGGCGTCGACGAGCAGGCGCAGCGCTTCCGGCTCGTACCTGACACCCATCTGAAAGCCGATGCTTTCGATCATTTCGGTGGCGTTTTCGGCCTCCATCGGCGGCATCCAGATTTCGCGCAGCGACTGGTAGAGTTCGTTGTCGCGCTCGCCCCACTTGTCGCGGCGGTTCACCCCTGGATCGACGCCGATGAGGATAAAGTCGAGCAGCTTGAGGTTTTGGTTGGCGGCGCGCAGCTGGCCCAAAAAGGAGGCAAACCCTTCGTAGCCGGGGTCATCGCCGGCCGGCAGCAGGCGATCTACTTCATCGAGGATGAGCAGCAGCCGTTCGTTGCCGCCGATGTGCGCGTACAGCGCGGCCAGGTCGCTGTCAAAGACACTCATCACGTTGGCGGGCGGCGATCCGGCTGCTTTGGAAGGCGGCCAGAGGTTGAGCGGTGGGAGCGTGCGCGCCAGGCCGGGCCGGTACTGCTCGATGTGGGCGACGAACGCGCCAATGATCGCTGCATAAAGCGGCTGAACGCCTTGCTCGCGCGCAGTGCCCTGGCTGTCGATGGCGGCGATGACCCGCCGCGTGGCCAGCCGGCCCTGCAAGCGCTGTGAAAGCGAGGTCTTGCCGGTTTTGCGCAGCCCAAAGATGCCCACCGGCTGGGCGGCGTCGATCAGGTCGATCAGTTGTTGCAGCATCGCCTCGCGTCCGAAAAAGCCGAGATCGTCGCTGACTGGCCCGCTGATCAGGTACAGGTTTTGCTGCCCGGTAGCCTGGTCGATCTGCGCGGTCAGAATGTCGACGGCGGGCATGTTGGGCTTGACCTGGTTGAACAGTTCGCTGTCGATGTGGACGATGGCCAACCCGCAGCGCTGGCGGATTTCGTAGAGCCGAAAGCGCGCGCCGGGGGTGGGCCGCCGGTTGCTGACCACAAAAGCGAGACGGTGTTCGACCTGTCCGCCGTATTCGTGGTGAGCGGCTGCGGCGACCTCTTCGAAATCGTCCCCCTGAGGCGAGTGCCCGGCGATGAGCCGGGTATAGATGCTTTTATAGTTGGCGTGGGGATGGTTCGGCCCCGACACGAGGATAAAGGTTTCGGGGTTGGACTCGACGATCTGGAATTCGGCGCGGGAGAAAAAGATGCGTGCGCCGGCGTAAAGCGGGTGGCTGTTGCGCACGTACTCGGCCAGTGCGTCGACGCGCCGTATGTTTTGCAGCCGGTGCAGCCAGGCCGCCAGAGGGCTGTCAAAGCGGTAGCCGCCTTCCGGCGCGGGCACGAGGATGCGGTTGCGTACCAGCGCGTCGAGCGCGGTCTCGATTTGTTCGTCGGTGGTAAAGGCCTGCCGGTTTTGCATGACCGTTTGGACGCGCTCCACGGTCAGCGGGTTGCGCAAGGGGGCGACCAGGGGGATCAGTTGCTGAATCGGTTGGCCGGCGATTGAACCCCAGTTGATCGCATAAGCTGGATAGCCGCGCAGGACATAGATCGCTGTGCTGGTCAAGAGAATGGTCAGCAGCGTCGTCAGCAGCGCCACGCTGCCGCCTTGCAGCGCGCCGATGCGGAAGGGCAGGATGGAAACGTTGATATTATAGATTTGCACTTCAGACTCGCGCCCTTCCGGGTCGCGCGCCCAGATTTCAAGCTCGTATTTTTTGCCCCGCTTGAGGTCAGAGAGGACGAGATCGAGGTTTTGAATCTCACCCTGACCGCTGCGCTCGCCGCCTCGAACTGTCAGGCGGTAGAAATAGCGCAGTTGGCTGGCCTCGGCGATCAGGCTGCCGCCGGTGAGTAAAAAGTCTACTTCGGTGTATCGGTACAGGTTGGCCGTATCGATCTGGAGCACGTTTTGGTCGCCAGAGAGCGCACGGTTGACCAACACCCAGGGGCGGGGGCCGAGATTGGGGGCATAATGGCTGGCGCCATCGCTGGTGCCGATCCACAGTTCGTTGGCGGCCGGGCCGGGGACGATGGTATAGACCACGTCGCTGCTCATTCCGTCGGCGACGGTCCAGGCGCCGCTCCAGCGCCCGGTGCGCAGGTCGAGCCGGCTGAGTCCGTTGTTCGAGCCGACCCACAAGGCGCCGCTTTCGGGGTCGACGAGCAGCGCCGAAATGGTGACGTTTGCAAGGCCTTGTTCGAGTGTGGCGCGTACGGTCCAGCCGTCGGTGGTGTATTCGAGGATTTGGTTTTTGTTGACGCCGGCCCACAATTTGCCATCGAACGCGGCAATGGCATGGATGTAGGGGCGGCTCGTCTGTGCTTGCTGGGCCGGGGTGGACATTTCCAGCGGTTGCAGCAAGAGTGTGGACGGGTCGTTGACCCAAACGCCCTTGGCCGTGCCGGCCCAGATTTGCCGGGTGGTCGGGTCGTAGGCCAATGACATGACCACATGCTCGATGTCGGCCCCGGTTTGCTGCATCCGCTTCCATCGTTGGGTGGCGGGGTTGAATTCGCTGATGCCACCGTGGCTGCCGGCGAGGATGGTTTGGCTGTCGGGGTTGCGGATCAGCGCGTAAACGTCGTTGCTCCACAGACCATCCCAGGTCGTCCAGGTGCGATTCCAGGTCTGGCTTGCCGGATCGAAACGGCTGATCCCTTCGTTGGTGGCAGCCCAGATTTCGCCGCTTTGCTCGTCGTGCAGCAGGGCGCGAATATAGTTGCTGGCCAGGCCGTCGTCGACCGTCCAGCGAGTGTCCCATTGATCGGTGACTGGATGATAGTGGAGCACGCCGATGTTGGTTCCGGCCCACAGTTCGCCCGTGCCGGGCGAACGGACCAGGGTGTTGACCAGCACTCTGATATCTTGTTCATCGCTCATTTGCCTCGAACTATGGCTTTCCCAGCTTCCGTCGAGGCCGCTGAGGCCGCCGCTGGTGCCGACCCAGAGCATCCCGTCGGAGGCAGCCAGGACAAGCTGTATCTGGTTGGGCTGCCTGTATTCGACGGTGCGCCACTGGTCGGAGAGGACGGGCTGTTTTTCCCAGCGCGCGTCCCACATCAGCAGCCGGTCGCCCCCGGCGGCCCAGATGCGGCCGCGCAGATCGGCGGCGATGCTGCCGGTTGGGCCGATGTAAAAGGACTGCCACTTGTTCTGGCCGGGATCGTAGTGCGTCACGCCTTCGTCAAAGGCGATCCACAGACGGCCTTGCGAATCGGCATCCAGCCCGGCGATTCCGTGCCCGGAAAGGGCTTCCCTGATCGCGTTGCCGGTGGCAAGATCGAATTGTAGCAGGCCGCTCGGTGTGCCGGCCCACAGGCCGTTCGCCATCAACCGCAGCGCGGTAACGGCCTGGTTGTCCAGCGCGCCGGGCGAAATCACCTGGCTGCATTCGTCGGCGTCGGTGCAGCGCCAGATACCTTGCCCATTTGTGCCGACATAGATATCTGGCCCGGCGGCGGTCATCGAGCGAACGCTGATCCCACCGTTTTTGATCGCTCTGTTTTCAACGTCGCCGAAAATCCAGGTTACGCCCTGATGGGTACCGACCCAGACCTTGCCCGATGGGGTGATGGCCAATGCGGTGATGGAGGCTTCTTTTTGTCCCGTCGCCCGCTCGGTGCGATCTTGCCAGCTTCGCCCGTTGTAGGTTTGCAGGCCGCGGTCGCTGCCCACCCACAGCCGGGCCTGTCCGGGCGCCTCGCTGGCTTCAAAGGCCAGCGCCTGGATGCGGTTTGATCCCAGCGTCTTGTTCAGGTCGGGTTCGCCTTCGGCGGGCGCGCTGAAATGCCGCCAGCGCCCGTCGGCCAAGGCGGTCGGCAGCCAGGCCAGCGTCAGGCCGAGCGCGCAGGCCAGCAAGAGTATCCATCGCAAAACGTCTCGTCGGCGTGACATGGGTTCGTCCTCAAGGTGAAACGATGGTCAGACTGGCGCTGTCCCAAAAAGTTTGGTGGTAGCGCATACCCCATTCATTGGCTTCGGCATAGACCCACACGCTGATCTTGTTGGCTTGAGAGGTAGCCGTGACCTCGTACAGGTTCCAGGCGTCGTAAGGCGGGGTGGGGTTGAACGCTGACCACACAATGTTGGACGAATTCCAGTCCGTGCCGCCGTAGGGATCGATGCCCACACGCATTTTGAGCGCGTCCGGCTGTGTGTTGTCGGACACCCGGTCGTTGTAATTGTTTGGCGAGCCGACCCAGCCCCAACCATAGATGCTGAACGTATAGGTCACGCCGGGGTTGACGCAGTCGATGACCTGGTAGATGCCGGCCCGGTACAGCCCCCACGCGCTGTGCCCGAACTGCTGCGCCACTTCGCCGGTCATTTTGCGATAATCGCGGTCGGTCTTGTTATATTCGGGGTGTTTGTCGCGTTCTTCACCGCTCGAGTACTCTCTGGGCGGCGCAACCCACGGGTTCCAGTAAGGGGCGACCGAGCCGCTGAACCCGTCGTGATATTGATAGTCGGCATATTCGCCGAACGATTTTTCCAGGTCGGGGTTCCACAGGCCGCTGGGGTTGGCGCAGTGCGATTTGCTCACCAGGGGCAGAAATATCCATTCGCCGGATGAGCTGGCGAACTCGGCGTCATCCCAATATACCTCAATGTCGATCTGCTCGTTCGGCAATGCACACAGGTAAACCGTCACGGTCGGCGACGTGGCGCGCAGCCCGACTGAGAGCTGCTGCCATTCGCCATTGTTGGCGTCGAATGTGTCCCAATAGCCGGGATAAGTTGCAAAGGGAATGTCGAGTGGGTCGGCGCCGCCGTTCGGGTCTATGCCGATGCGGGTTTGGGCCTCGCTTATGGGCGTGATCATGTCCAGATCGACCCGCGCCCAGGCCGAAAAACGTATCCAGTGCCCGACGGTGATCCCCTGGGTGATCTGCTGCGAGAGGCAGGCATTGTAATAAGAAGCCGTTTGCGGGTACAGGTATTGCGAGGTGCTTTCCGCGCTGCCGGGACGGGGTGTTGTGCTGGGGGCGGCGTTGGGTTTTTTGAGAAACCCACCGTCGGTGATGTACCACAATGTCCAGCCATTGGCAATGCCATCGTCGTATGGCAACTCGAATCCGCCGTTGACCAACGCAGCCTCAGCTGTTCCGACCTGTGCCTGCGCGGGCAGTGAAAGCCGGGCCTGCGAAGAGAACAGCGCAATCGCTGTCAGGACGATCAATATGCCCAGCAGTCCGGGCAAAAAGAGTTTGTGTGGTTGGGCCATAGCAACATCTCCTGTCGAATCGGGGTGGATAAGGATGATCCTATTATATCACACCTGCGCCACATGGCGGTAATGGACAAACTTTGACTTTTTTCATCGCCTGGGTAACAATCTCGCCCATTTTTTGCCGCACTGCAGACGGCATGGCATGCCCTTTCTCTCATCCATGCTTTCCATGGTGGGATTGGCGAACATGCGCCCAAGACGATTCTCGACATCCACACCGCTATCTGGAGTCAGAACAACGGCCCGGCCTACGCCGGTAGGCCGAGCCGTTAAATTGGGTTTGACCTGCCAGGCCTTTGGCCCGCGACCGGGCAGGTCTGCTGTTTTTTATGGGGCGTGGTTGCGCAGTATCAGCGGGAGATAGATCATGTTCAGGTAATACTCGTAGGCGCCCATGTCATAGCCGCTGCCCAATGGACGCGGCACGTTGTCCAGGTCAGGCGAGAGGCCAGTGGAACAGGCGTCAATGGCGGGCGAACCGCTGCGCAGGCGATAGTCCTCGCCCGCGCCGGGGGCCACGAACAGCGGATCTTGGTCCAGGCCGGCGTTGCCGCCGTCGTCAATGTTGCACGAAAACGTGGTGGGCGCTGTGGCAAAGCCGGGATAGCCGCCGTTGCCCCAGGCGATGGTGTTATAGACCGCGCTGGCAACGCCGGAAAAGCCCGGCCCGCCGACGTTGTTGGCCAGGGTGACATGGTACAGGATGAATGCGCCGCCGTCTGTGTGGATACCGGCGCCAGAGTCCGTCACGGTGTTGTGATAGATCAGGCTGTTGGAGACTTGGGCTGCCGGGGTGGTCCCCGTCTGGTAGACCGCCCCGCCGCGCGCGGCGCTGTTGCCGTGCAGATAGGTATAGTCGACGTTCAGCGCGCCCGCGTCGATGTAAATCGCGCCGCCGTTGGTGGTGGCGGTGTTATCGCGCAGCGTGGCATTCGAGATATGGATGGTTGGCGTGCCTTCTGCCGCAATCGCGCCCCCTGGACCGTTGAGCGCGTGATTGTTGGCGATGACCGAGTTGTTTAGAACATTGAGCGTGCTTTCGTTCCAAAGGCGGAGTCCGCCCCCCGCAGTCCCCGCTGTGTTGCTGATGACCCGGCTGTTATCCAGCGTGACAGTGCTGTTGTTGATATAGATGCCTGCACCGCGCCCGTCAGCGACGGAGGGCGCCAGGTGATTCTCGACACTGCTGCCAGTCATGGTCACAATGCTGCTGCTCATCAGGGCAAGGCCACCGCCATAGGCAAAGCCGGTGGTCTGAAAAGTATTGCCGGCAACCACGGTATTGTCGAGCGTGGCATGTGTGCCACTGTTCAAGTATAACCCCACGCCAATATGCCCATCGGGGCCAAGCTGGTTGGCCTGATTCGCGCCTGTGCCGCCCACATAGGCATCGGTCAGCGTAATTGTGCTGGATATGGCAAATATGCCGCCGCCTTGCGTCGCAGCGCGGTTGTTATAGATCCGGCCATTGAACTCGACCGTACTATCTTGGGCATAGATGCCGCCGCCGGCGCCGGCAGTAGCCTCATTGTGTCTTCCTGGATAATCATCGCCGATGCTCGTGCTGGCGGCGTACAGCACGCTGCCGTTGGTCAGGTAGATGCCGCCGCCGTTGTTGGCAGCCGTGTTGCTGTGGATCACGGCCCATAGTGTGACACGGGCATCATCGGCATAGATACCGCCTCCGTCGTAGGCGCTGTTGCGGTAAACGTTGGACGATCCGGTCGCGGTAATGACGCCGCCATCGAGAACGTGGATGCCGCCGCCGCGTCCGTCTGCCGCGGTGGCCTGGTTGTTCCCGACGTGGCCCGGACGCAGTTCCAGTACGCCGCCCGGCACGGATACGCCGCCGCCATTAGGCGCGGTGTTATCGGTGATGCCGCCGAGCCAACTGGTGATCACCAACTTGCCCCACACCCGCGCGCCGCCGCCGTCTATCGTTGCGGTGTTGTTCTCGATCCGCGTGCCGTTGGTGAGGGTCATGACGGCGGTAGTGCCGACGTACAACCCGGCGCCATACGTGCCGGTGTTGCCGGTGACGCGAAGGTTATCCAGGGTGACGTGCGCGCCAGCGTCGGCGTCTACCCCGCCGCCGATGGCGTTGCCGCCGGTAATCTGCAAGTTGCGCAGTGTCACCATGCTGGCGGCGATGTCGAACACACTGTCCGAACTTGCGCTGCCGTCCACGATGGTTGTGCCGGTGATGTAGGTCGTGCAATCCACATCGTAGCCGCCGACGAGGGTGAGGTTTTTGCCGTTGATATTCACCGTCTCAAAGAATATGTCCGCCGTCGCCTGGATCGTATCACCGGAGGCCGCCGCGTCCACCGCATCCTGAATGCGCCCGTAAGTGCAGGTCGCACCGTTGATGCCCACGCGCGCGCTGGCCTCGTCCGCGCCCATATCGTAGGGTGTGGCCGGCCGGACGTAGGTGATCGGACGTAGTTCGTTGTCAAAGTCGAGCGCCTGGCCCGTGGTGCAGCGGTCGATGACCGGGCTGAGGCTTTGCAGGTGAAAGTTGGCGCTGGCCGGGGCAATGAACAATGGATCAACATTCATATTACCCGTACCGGTATAGCCGCCCTGAATGTCGGAATAAGTGACGGTGTGCCCGGTCGGGAGCGAAGTAGTATGGCCCCATACAATAGAATTACTCAAATCCAGGTTCAGCGTGCCAGAGCCACCTGTGGCGATGGCAATGCCGTCGCCGGCAGATGGGTTGTAAGCCAGGGTGTTGTGGCTGCCGATCATGCGCGTTGTCTCCCCTGTACCCGCATACAATCGGATGGCATCGGCGGACCCGCCATTGTTCCCGGCAAACAGGCAATTGTAGATATACACGGCGCGTATCGCCGCCGTCGGATCGCGCCAGGCATAGATGGCCCCTCCTAACGAACCGGTGTTATTCTCGACAAAGATCTGGCGCAGGTCAACCTCGCTACCGCGGACATACGCGCCGCCGCCATAAGTGCCGGTGGCAGTGTTATAGCTCAACTGGCTGCAGCGCGGACCGGCGCAGGGATAGCCGCCCAGATCCATATCCAGCAATGAGTCGTTGATGGCATAGACGCCGCCGCCGAAATCAGTCGCCGTGTTGTGGTAAATCAGCGCCTTGTCGCCCCACAGATCGCTATTGTCCAGATAGGCGCCGCCGCCATTGCCCGCTCCGCCCGTACCGGCGGCGTTGGCATACAGCGCGGCGCTATCACGCACATTGACCGTGCTGCCCAGGGCGTACACGCCGCCGCCGTTGCCGGTGGCGGTGTTGAACATGATTTCAGAGTATTCGCCCTCAATCGTCAGCGTGCTGGAGATCAAATAGGCCCCGCCGCCTTCAATGGCGTTATTGGCGTGGATGTCGGAGCTGTTGGTCACAATGACGGTACCCTGGTTCATGTAGACCCCGCCGCCCGAGCCGGCGCCGGTGAGGGCGTTGTTGTCATAGATGTCGCTGTTGGAGGCTAGATTCAGTGCAGGGGCATAGCTGCCACGTAACACCCCATAGACGCCGGCGCCATCAGGCGCGGTATTGTTAAAGATTTCGGTATTGGTGAACGTCGCGCGGGCGCCCCACAAAAACACGCCGCCGCCCAGAGCCGTGGTTGTGTTGTTGTAGATGTTGAGATTCGTCCCTATCAGGTGGGTATTCGTATACACAAAGATACCGGCTCCGTATGCGGCTGTATTGCCGTTGGTGACGTTCAAGTTCTCCAGCGTGACGGTGAGATTGTCGTAAATGTACATTCCTCGCCCGACATTGTTAGCATTAATCGTCGTGAGATCGGATGAGCCGCTGGCGCAGCCGGCATAGCCGCCTTGTAAGGTCAGGCTCTTTTGAATGGATAGGCTGGCGGTAAAAACGACCCCGCCTTCCAACAACAGCCGGTCGCCGTTGTTGGCGGCCATCATGGCGGCGGCGATGGTGGCATAGGTGCAGCCGCTGCCCACGGTGCGGTCGACTTGTGAACTGATTTCGTAGGTTTGCGGCGGCAAGGGCGGCAGCGGCGGCGCATTGTACTCGGCCGGATCGTCGTGGCCTGCCAGCGCCCGCGCGCGGCTGGCGGCATCGAGCGCCGCCTGGGCTTGCAAAATCGCCTCTTCTTCAGCCAGGCTCACCGAAATCGTCGCCGGGCGCGGTGGGGCAGCAAGGGCAATTTGCCGCTGCGCCTCGACAATCTCGGGCATTGCCGCGTCGAGCGCCGCGCCGCGCAAGACCTGCGCCAGGGCGACCACCGCTTCCGGCCCTTGTTGGCGCGCCAGTTCCAGGGCGGTCAGCCCGGCCTCTGGCGCGGCCTGTTCGACGGTCAGCGTCGGAGGGGGCGGTGTGGGAGCGATGGGCGTGGGTGTTTCCTCTTCTGCCTGCGGCAGGGGGCCGGCGAACGCGCCGCTGGTCGAGATCATCAGGGCCAAAATCAATCCGCCCAGCAGCAAGTATGGAAATAAACTGCGAGTTTGGTATTTCATAGCACACTCCTTATTTCAGAATATCCCAGGCTTTATCAGACAAATCACTGCCTCGTCGGCGACTGCGGCACGCTGCCCCTGGCGTATATGCCCTGCATCGAGTACGGGGCATTCCCCCGGCAGTGTTCCGGTACAGGTCTATTGTAGCATCCCTTCGTGCGCTTGTCCAACGGGGGTCGGTGAGGGGCAGCAGCAAGGTAACTCAAATGGTCTCCAGCAACGCGCCGTCGCCACGGGCATCCAGGCAGCCGACCGAATTTCACCGGGGTCGCTTTGACTTTTTTCATCGCCTGGGTTACAATGTTTGGGTGTGGGGCGGTGGCGGAATGGCAGACGCTGCGGACTTAAACTCCGCTGACCTTGACTGGTCGTGTGGGTTCGACTCCCATCCGCCCCATTGGCGTGTGTGCAGCAGACGCCCAACCCGGTTTGGACTGTCTGCTGTCTTGTTTTGTGGAGGACACGTTGATCGCCATCGAACCTTTTGTGAAAAAGCATATTAAAGATGCGGCGGCGCTGTTTGTCGCCGGCTATAAAGCGCAGTGCGAGCGATTCGATTATTTGCCCGTCGAATACGGGCAGATGGAGACGGTCGCCGCGCTTTTGCAGGACATTGCGGGCACGCAAACCGGCGTGGCGGCGGTTGTCGATGGTCGTTTGGCCGGATACCTGATCGGCTATAGTGGAATTCCCAATTTCAAGGGTTTGAGCCGGGGCGTCTATGTGCCCGAGTGGGGGCACGCCGTGGCGGGGGAACTTGCAGTCGAGCGCGTTTTTCAGTCGATGTATGATGCCATGTCGCGCGAGTGGGCCGGCGATGGCAGTTTCACGCACGCGATCACGTTTTTTGCCGACGACGTGCGTCTGCGCGACCTGTTGTACTGGAGCGGGTTCGGGCTGGTGGTGGTCGATGCCGTGCGCTCGACGCGTTGGGATGCCGGGGACGACAGACCTCACATCGAGGGCCTGACCGTCCGCCGTGCGCAGCACGCCGACTTGCCCGAACTGATCCGGCTCGATGGGGCGTTGAGTCATTATCTGGCGCAAGCGCCGGTCTTTTTGACGCACGAGCCGTCCGACGAGCAGGTGGTGGCCGGGGAATTTCTGGGTCAGGATGGAGTCTCGGTGGTTGCCGAAAAAGAGGGGCGATTGGTGGGCTGCATTCGCGGGAAACTGCGCAAAGAGGATTCGTGTACGAGCGTGCAGGGCGAGTCGATGATGGGCATCGATTTCGGCTACACCGACCCGGCCGTCCGCCGGACGGGCGTCGGCGAGCAGCTGCTGGCCCGGGTGTTGGCCTGGGGTCGGGAGCGCGGCAAGGCCGGCTGTGCGGTCGATTTCGAGTCGGCCAACGTGCTGGGGCGACGCTTTTGGCTCAAGCACTTTGAAGCGCTTTGTTTTTCGGCCATTCGCTTTGCCGATCCGCGGGCGGGATCGGTGAGTTGAGGAATTGTACGATGCAAGATCACATTCTGGCCATCGATCAGGGCACGCAGAGCGTGCGGGCGATGATTTTCGACCTCAAAGGCAACCTGGTAGCCAAAAGCCAGGTTCAACTGGTGCCCTATGTCTCGCCTCAGCCGGGTCTGGCCGAGCAGGACCCGGAGTATTACTGGCAAAAGCTGTGTGAAGCGTGCCAGCAGTTGTGGCAGGAAACCGAGGTGCCCAAAGCGTCGATTGCCGGTGTTGCCCTGACCACGATGCGCAACACCGTGGTCAACGTCGACAAGTCGGGCAAGCCGCTGCGCCCGGCGATCGTGTGGCTCGATCAGCGCCGCGCCGAAGGGGTCAAGCCGGTCGGCGGGGCGTGGGGGCTGGCTTTCAAGTTGATTGGGATGACCGAGACGGTGGCTTATCTTCAAGGCGGGGCGCAGGCCAACTGGATCGCCCGTCACCAGCCCCGGCTGTGGGAGCAGACACACAAATTCCTGTTCATGTCCGGCTATTTAACCTACCGGCTGGTGGGGCGGTTTGTCGATTCGACGAGCTGCCAGGTCGGTTTTGTGCCCTTTGACTATAAAAATCTGACCTGGTGTAAGGGCGGGGACTGGAAATGGCAGGCCATTCCGGCCATCAAGCCGCGCATACTGCCGCAGTTGATCCCGCCCACCGAGACTCTGGGCGAGATTACCCCGCAGGCGTCCGAAGAAACCGGCATTCCGGCCGGCTTGCCGCTGATCGCTGCGGCGGCCGACAAAGCCTGCGAGGTGTTGGGCTGCGGCTGCGTCGAGCCGCACATGGGCTGCCTGAGCTATGGCACGGCGGCGACGATCAACACCACGCACCAGAAATACGTCGAGGTGATCCCGCTGATCCCGCCGTATCCGAGCGCCGTGCCGGGCGCGTACAGCCTGGAAATCCAGATTTATCGTGGCTTTTGGATGGTAAGCTGGTTCAAGCAGGAATTCGGCCTGGAGGAGCGCCAGCGGGCGATGGAACTGGGCGTCGATCCCGAGTTCTTGTTCGACGATTTGATCAGCCAGGTGCCACCGGGGTCGATGGGGTTGATCTTGCAGCCGTACTGGTCGCCGGGGCTGAGGGTGCCGGGGCCAGAAGCCAAGGGAGCGATGATCGGCTTTGGCGACGTGCATACGCGCGCCCACGTCTACCGGGCAATCATCGAAGGGCTGGCCTACGCCCTGCGCGAGGGCGCCGAGCGGACGAGCCGGCGCTCCGGCGTGTCGATCAGCGAAATTCGCGTGGCCGGCGGAGGATCGCAGAGCCGGGCGGCGATGCAAATCACCGCCGACGTTTTCGGCCTGCCGACGATGCGCCCGCACACCTACGAAGTGTCGGGGCTGGGCGCGGCGATGGACGCGGCGGTTGGCCTCAAACTGCACCCCGATTTTGCCACTGCCGCCCGCGAGATGACGCGCACGGGCGAGGTTTTTGAACCCAACCCGCGCGCGCGAGAGATTTATGACGGGCTGTACCAACGCGTGTACCGGCAAATGTACAAGAAACTGCGCTCTTTTTACCAGGACATTCGCGATATCACTGGCTATCCGCCCAGGTGATGCATCAGGCGTCAATCGCCAAGGTGAACAAGCGGCGCGCATTTTCCGTCGTCGCCTGCGCCACCCGTTCCACTGAAACCCCTACCGCTTGCGCAACTGCCCCCGCGATTTGTCCCAGGTAGGCCGGTTCGTTGCGCTTGCCGCGCCGGAACTGCGGCGTCAGATAGGGGCAGTCGGTTTCCAGCAGCAGGCGATCCAGGGGAATCTGGGCGGCGACCTCGCGCAGCCCGGCGGCGTTGGGGTAGGTGACCGGCCCGTCGATGCCGAGGTAAAAGCCCAGCGCGAGCGCCCGTTGCGCTGCGTCCGGATCGCCGGAAAAGCAGTGCAGCACACCGACGCGCCCGGCGGGCAGTTCGTCCGCCCATTTGTCCAGGATGGACAGCGCATCCTCGTAGGCGCTGCGCTGTCCTTTTTTGTCGCGGATGTGAATTACCACCGGCTTGCCTACCTCAACTGCAATCCCCAACTGAGCCTCAAGCACCTCTTTTTGCACCTCGTGCGGCGAATGATCCCAATAGTAATCCAGCCCCATTTCGCCGATGGCGACCACCGTGGGATGTGCCGCCAACCGGCGCAGTTCGTCCAGATCGGCGAGGCTGACCATTTTGGCGTCGTGCGGGTGCGCGCCGACGGTGGCAAAAATCCCCGTATGGCTTTCGGCCAGCGCGATGCTCGCCCGGCTGGAGGCCAGGTCCGCGCCGACGGTGATGATCGTGCCCACACCGGCGTCAAGCGCGCGTTGGATGACCGCCTCGCGGTCGTGGTCGAATTTGGGGTGGTCGAGGTGGGCGTGGGTGTCGATCAGTTCAGCCATCGAGGCCGTTTTCTCGTTTCAACAGTTCCAGGTCGGCATCGACCATCATTTCAATCAACTGCCGGAAACTGACCTGCGGCTGCCAGCCCAGTTTTTGCCTGGCCTTGGCCGGATCGCTGATCAACAGATCGACTTCGGCCGGGCGGTAGAACTGGGGATCGACGACGACGTATTTTTCCCAGTCGAGGCCGGCGTGTGCAAAGGCCACCTGGCACAGCTCGCGCACGGCATGCGTTTCGCCCGTGCCGACCACGTAATCGTCGGGGTGATCTTGCTGGAGCATCAACCACATGGCGCGCACGTAATCGCCGGCAAAGCCCCAGTCGCGGCGCGAGTCCAGGTTGCCCAGGTGCAGGTCGTTTTGCAGACCGAGCTTGATCCGCGCCACGCCGTGGGTCACTTTGCGGGTTACAAATTCCAGGCCTCGGCGCGGGCTTTCGTGGTTGAACAGGATGCCCGAGCAGGCAAACAGGTTATAGCTTTCGCGATAGTTGATGGTGATCCAGTGGCCGTAGACTTTGGCCACGCCGTAGGGTGAGCGCGGGTAAAAGGGCGTGTTTTCGCTTTGCGGCACTTGGCGCACTTTGCCAAACATTTCCGAAGAAGAGGCTTGATAGAAACGAATAGTCGGGTCGACCATGCGGATCGCTTCCAGCACCCGCGTCACGCCGAGGGCGGTCGCTTCGCCAGTGAACACGGGCTGTTTCCACGAAGTGGGCACAAAAGATTGCGCGGCCAGGTTGTAGACCTCGCGCGGCTGGTGTTCGCGCAGCGTGTCGACCAGCGACATCTGATCGAGCAGGTCGCCAGGAACCAGGATGATCTCGTCCTGGATGTGCTCGATGCGCTGAAAGTTGACCGTGCTGCTGCGGCGGACCATGCCGACCACAGTGTAGCCTTTTTCGAGCAAAAATTCGGCCAGGTATGAGCCATCCTGGCCGGTGATGCCGGTAATCAGTGCGGTAGTCATAGGTTACTCCTCGGTGTATTTTTGACCTCGGCGCGCCAATCGTCGAGCACGTCCGAGAGGCTTTGCTGGAAGGGAATCGCCGGCGTCCAGCCGGTGCGGGCGTTCAGTTTGCGGTAATCGCAGACCACCAGCGGCGTGTCGCTGGGGCGCATGCGTTCCGGATCGGGTTCGACCTGGATGGCGGCGCTGCTGTGGGCGATGAAATAGTCCAATATCTCTTGAACGGCGTGCGCCTGCCCCGATCCGACGTTGTAAGCCTCGCCCGGTTGGCCGTGTGCGGCCAGCAGGTGGTAGGCGCGAACGACATCGCGCACGTCGGTGAAATCGCGCTGCGCCTCCAGGTTGCCGACTCGAATCGAGGGCGGCTGCTGGCCATCCTCAATTCGAGCGATCTGGGAGGCAAAATCGGGCACGACGAAACCCCGGCTCTGGCGCGGCCCGATGTGATTGAATGGGCGCACGCGCACCGTGTCGACGCCGTGGCTGAGGTGGTATTGCAGGCCCAGCATGTCCTGGGCAACCTTGCTCACCGCGTAGGGGTTGTTGGGACGGAACGGCGTGTCCTCGTCGACCGGCAGGTCGTCCGGCGAGACCGCGCCGTACTCTTCGCTGGAGCAGACGCAGATCACCCGGCAGCGCAGGCCGAGGTTGACCACGGCCTGCAGGATGTGGGTCTGCATGGTCAGGTTGAGCGCGATCGTGCCGGCCGGATCGCGCCACGACTGCCCGGCGACAGCCATTGCCGCCAGGTGAAAAATGACATCAGGTCGGGCCTGATCGAGCAGCGTTTCGACCGTGTCCAGGCGCGACAGTTCGCCGGGGTAAAGCTCCAGTCGATCGCGCAGCGGATCGATGCTGCGCGTCGGGCCGTAGACGGTGCCCGCGACGCGCCAGTCCGTGTGAGCGAGCAGGTATTCGGCGAGGTGGCTGCCGACAAAACCGTTGAGGCCGGTGATCAGTGCTTTCATCGCGCGTCCTTTGCTGTGGAGGATTGAATCGGATGCGGGCATTATACCCGAATTCGAGACAGGAGCAAAACCGGGCTTGACTTTTGCGGGCGGGGAGGTAAACTAGCAGGGGCGAGGCATCCCAAGACGGGGCGGGGTAACACGCATTGGTTTCTATATCAGTGGAGGAACTGGCAATGGCGGATGAATTGTACCTCTCGGCAAAAGAACGGGCCATGTTCGATGGCGAGCAGGGGATCGCCGTGCGGCGGGCGATGGAGATCGTGGTTGCCCTGGGCAAGATTTACGGTGCGAAACGATTGGTTCCGGTGAGCAGTGTGCAGGTAGCCGGGGTGAGCTATAAAAATCTCGGCGAGGCGGGCCTCGACTTTTTGCGCGAGTGGGCCGATCAAGGGGCTCAGGTGCGCGTGCCGACGACGCTCAACCCGGCGGGGATCGACATGAAGCAGTGGGAGCGCCTGGGCTTTTCCGCCGATTTTGCACGGCAGCAGCAGGCGGTGATCGCAGCCTACACGGCGATGGGCATCGATCCGACCTGCACCTGCACGCCGTACCTGGTTGGAAACCAGCCCGCTTGGGGCGATCACATTGCCTGGGCCGAGTCGTCGGCGGTGAGTTTTGCCAACTCGGTGCTGGGCGCGCGCACCAACCGCGAAGGCGGCCCCAGCGCGCTTTCGGCGGCGATTTGCGGCTACACGGCGGCGTATGGATTGCACCTGGACCCAAACCGGGTGGCACGCTGTCACGTCCGGGTGCGCTGCACACTCGATTCGGTTGCGGATTGGAGTGCGTTGGGCTATCTGGTAGGGCGGCAGGTGCGCGACGGCGCGCCCTACTTTTTCCTCGATGATGTCGTTGTCCCGCCGACGCCGGATCAGCTCAAGAGCCTGGGCGCGGCGATGGCGGCGAGTGGGGCAGTGGCGCTGTATCACATCGATGGGATAACGCCGGAAGCGCGGATGCAGAACATGCTTGCCTCAAACGCACGGCGAATCATTATTGACGATTTGGCGGCGGGTTATGCGGCGCTGAACAGTGCGGTCGAGCAGGTGGATTTGGTCAGCATCGGCTGCCCGCATGCTTCTGTGGATGAACTGGCGCAGGTGGCGCGGTTGGTCGAGGGGAAGCGGGTCAATGCGTCCCCGCAGGGGACGACGGCCCTATGGGTGACGACAGCACGGGCAACGCGCGAGCGCGCGGCGCAGGCCGTGCAAGTGATCGAGGCGGCGGGCGGGCGAGTGGTCGCGGATACGTGTATGGTCGTCGCACCGGTGGAACAGTTGGGGTTCAAGGCAATGGCGACAAACTCGGCCAAGATGGCTTTTTACACGCCGTCGCATTCGGGGTTACAGGTGCGCTTTGGAACGCTGGAGCAGTGCATCGAAGCGGCGGTGACGGGGCGGTGGTGCGCGGAATGAATACAAGAAACCAGGCTTTTGACAAAAGCCTGGTTTCTTGGACTATTTGAAGATAGTTTTGATCCACACTACGATTTCGTCGTTGATCGGCGGCGAGCCGTTCAGGTAGGCGATGGACTCGTAGAAATAATGGTGCTCCGGGCAGCGTGGCGGCAGCCCACCGTAAAAGGTTTGTTCGGCGATTGGGTCGCCGGTCTGGACATCGCGGACGACGATTTTCCACCACAGCTGCTGGTGGACGAGGGTGTGATCGTTGCTGTAGGTGCAGCGCTGCATTTCGATCACCCCCTCGATCAGGCAGCCGGCATAGTACAGGTGGGCCGGTCGGGTCGCCTGAAGGCCGGCCGGAAGGAGGACGAGGTCACCGGCAAGGGCGATTTTGCGCTCCTGCCCGGTGCTCAATCCATAGATCGGATATACCGGCGGCTGCCCCTGGCAGATCAGGCGTGCCGCGTCGGCGACAAGCTGCCGACCTTCTACACCTTCCAGTTGTGCCATGCCTTGCAACGCGGCCTGGTATCCCCGGTTCGCCTCGGCCCGGATTGCCTCGTCCGGGCCTGCCGCCAGCACCCATTCGAATTTCCTGACCGCGTCGAGATATAGGCCTTCCCTGTTGAGCCAGTTTCCCCAGTCGATATAGGTGTACGCAATATTCGCTTGTTCATTTTCGAATAGTGTTTGTGCCTCTGCTTCGCTGATGGCCCCGATCGCTGCAGCTTGCCGGTAGGCCGTTTGGGCCGACTCGTACTTGAGGATCGCCTGCTCGTATTCGCCGGCCCGGCGCAGATCGTTTCCCCAATCGTGACAGGCAGCAGCAGTCGCCGTATAGACAGCGCCGGCGATTGGCGTCCGGGGGTAGTCGTCCAGGATGCGCTGGTATTGGGCGATGGCTTGCTCATATTGTCCAAGCCGGAACAGGTGCTGTCCCCAATCGTAAAGCGTCCAAGCCGCGCCGTCGATGGCCCGGCGGGCCAGTTCGATGTCCAGCGTTTGGGTGATGCACAGCTCATATTGGACGACGGCGGTTGCCCAATTGCCGGCCTGGTGGGCGTGCTGCGCCCAGTCGAAGCGCAGGTGGGGCAGTTGGGCCAATGTTTCCTGGGCCGTGGGGTGTTCGGGGTAGGCCAGGATCAACTCCTGGTAGACGGCAAGTGCTTGTTCGTAATCCGGCAATTCCTGCGCCCACTGCGCCCAGCGGCGATAGGCCGCGATGATTGCGTCGTGGATGGGGTCAGCTTGATCGGCGGGCGTATCGAGCAGTTGTCTCTGGTACACGTCGATGGCCGCAGCATAGCGATGTGTTTTGATCTCGGCGGCAGCCCATTGATGGTAGGTCTCTTGAACAAAGGCATCAAACTCGGGCCGGGAAATGCCGGCCGATTTGATCAACTCGATGGCGACGCCATAAGCGCCGAGGTTGCGGATCGAGCGGCCCCAGGCCAGGTAGGCGTCGACGATCCGCCGTATGACGGGCGGATCGTCGCTCTCGCTGGTGTCGAGTTCAAGTGCGGCCCGGTACTGCTTCAAGGCTTCGCCCCAACGCTGCTGCGCAAGCAGGTCGTCACCCCAGTCCAGGTGGGCGCTTGAGATGAGCGGCCCGGCCTGGGCCGCAACATACATTTCGATTGCCTGCGCATATTCGCCGCTGGCCTGGTACGCCTGCCCGGCGTCGATGTAGAGTGTGGGCAGGAGGGCTTGAGCCTGCGTGGCCTCGCGGCTGTCGGGGTAGGCGGCGATCAACGCCTGGCTTTGCTGCAAGGCCTGTGCGTACAACCCCGCTTGCCAGTCGGCCCCGATCCAGGCCAGCCAGGCGGCGGGGTGTTCATCCCGAACAAGTTGAGCGAGCGGATCGGCGGGGTAATCGCTCAGAAATTGGGCATATTGGCGTGTGGCTGTTTCGAACGCGCTGCGTTCGAACGCGCCGCGTTCATAGTCCGTGCGCGCGGTGAGGTAGGCCTGGCAAACGGCGCTGTTTTGCGCTGCTGATTGTGTAAAGCTGAAAATTGCCGGTATCTTCTCAAAATCTTGGGGAGAACCGATTTTCCAAGATCATTGTTGCCAA
>CAYRXM010000093.1:0-19633 GCA_964428175.1 uncultured Anaerolineae bacterium | reverse complement strand
ACTTAACCTAACACCTCACGGCACGAGCTGACGACAGCCATGCAGCACCTGTGCACACTCTCCGAAGAGTCGGTCCCCTTTCGGTTCCCTACTATGTGCATGTCAAACCCAGGTAAGGTTCTTCGTGTTGCATCGAATTAAACCACACGCTCCGCTGCTTGTGCGGGCCCCCGTCAATTCCTTTGAGTTTTAGCCTTGCGGCCGTAGTTCCCAGGCGGGATACTTAAAGCGTTAGCTTCGGCACAGAGAGGGTCGAAACTCCCTATACCAAGTATCCATCGTTTATGGTGTGGACTACCAGGGTATCTAATCCTGTTCGCTCCCCACACTTTAGGGCCTCAGCGTCAGAAACAGCCTAGAAAGCCGCCTTCGCCACTGGTGTTCCTCCCGATATCTACGCATTTCACCACTACACCGGGAATTCCGCTTCCCTCTCTCGCTCTCAAGCCAAGCAGTATCGAATGACCTCTCCGAGTTAAGTTCGGAGCTTTCACACCCGACTAACCTAGCCACCTGCGCGCGCTTTACGCCCAATAAATCCGGATAACGCTCGCCTCCTACGTGTTACCGCGGCTGCTGGCACGTAGTTAGCCGAGACTTGTTCAAGAGGTACCGTCCTTCCTCTTCCCTCTTAAAAGGACTTTACAACCCGAAGGCCTTCATCGTCCACGCGGCGTTGCTGCATCCAACTTGCGTCGATTGTGCAATATTCCTCACTGCTGCCTCCCGTAGGAGTATGGCCCGTATTTCAGTGCCATTGTGGCTGATCATCCTCTCAGACCAGCTACCCGTCGTAGCCTTGGTAGGCCGTTACCCTACCAACAAGCTGATGGGCCGCAGGCCCCTCCCAAAGCGCCGGAGCTTTAATCGACGAAACGAATCGCCGATCACACGGAGTATTAGCCCCGCTTTCGCAGGGTTGTTCTCCTCTTTGGGGCAGGTCACCTACGTGTTACTCACCCGTTCGCCACTGATCTGCCCGTCAAAGACGGGCTTCACCGTTCGACTTACATGTGTTAGGCACGCCGCCAGCGTTCATCCTGAGCCAGGATCAAACTCTCCGAAAGAGTTTTTAAAAGAATTGACTGAGCTCAAATTTCCTATCACTTTTCAGTTGTTAAAGTTCCGCTCTAGACAAGGAAAGAGTGTACCATACCTTGTCTCTCTTGTCAAATCTCGACAAAAAACCGACACCCAATTCCTCGGCATCGGTAGAGACACCCTCATACGGTTTTGTTCGAGTCCAACGCACTCGGTCTCTCGATTTTCAAATCTACATCTGAATGAGCAGGTACAGTATACCACAGACAAGAGATGTTTGTCAAGCGATTTTTAATGTCTGTTTAACAAGTTTTTAACCTGCTTGGTTCAGTGTGCCCGGCGGCACCGGACACGAAAGACTAGTTTACCACATTTTTTGTGCCTTGTCAAATCTGCATTTTTCTTCACTGCCCTTCGGCCGTGCTCGACGAACCGAAATGCTCGAAACAATGCCACTTTGATTGTTTTCCCCCAGGCACGAAGGGGGAGTTTATCACAAAGCACACCATTTGTCAAATGCAGAAAATGGATCGTGCTCCTCAATTCCACAAAAGGGCGATTGAGCTACTAGATAACCGATCACGCCGCGTATCATGGTCTATATCTAGCGTGAACGAATTGGAAAAACCTTGATCCAAATTCGTCAAGAAATTTCACTCATTCGTCTTGTCCGCCTGAACCGGGTTCGACCTGGGAATGCCCTTTGGCTCCAGCCAGGTTGAATCCAGCCCAAGTTTTTCCGTGCATGTTTGCCAGCCGTACCATGATTCCAGCACGTCGGAGGGATAGATTTGCTGCATGGCTTGCCACCAGGTCAGTCCGTCGGTGCGCTGGTAATGCCAAAACTCCATGCCCACGCTGTCCCACCGCCAATCGAAATCGGCCTCCTTGTAAGAGGCGATGCGCTGCCAGCCGTATTGCCCGGCCAGGCGGGTAAAGTCGATGTAATAGCCGGGCGGGATGGCGTCGAACTTGCCGCCAGCAGCGTATGCCTGTGGCTCCCGCGTCCGGTCGAGGTTGAACCAGCCGATCCACGGCCAGGCGGTGATCGGCTCGCCCATACTGCCGTCCTGGTCGCGGACACGCAGGTAGAGTCGCCAGTAGGTCTGTGCGCCCAGGTCCTCGCGCATAACCAGCAGTGCGTTGTGACCGTTGGCGGTGTCGCGCCATTCTTGCAAGATGTCGAGCGCGCGCCCGGTGCGATGCCAGCTCAAGTGGCCGTAATCGCGCGTGCTGTACCCCAGGGATCGAAACATATCGCTGATGCTGCCCAGCATGTCATAGCCGCTGGCCTCCAGAACGGCCCGGCGCAGGGCTGCATAGTCGCCGGCGATCAGGGCATTGATGCGCCCGTCGCCGCCCGCGCACGCGATGTTTAATTGGACGAGGTCGGCGGTGGCTTCAGGCGCAGGGCCGGGCGCAGGTGCCGGCAGCGCGGGGACGGCCCATGCCGGCCAAAGGGCGAATCCTCCTTTGGGCGTGTAAATGTCCATCCCTTCGACCGGCATCGGCACGGCGCGGGTTTGACCATCCGGTGTGAGCACCCACAGCCGCCAATGGCCGGCATAAAAGGGATCGTGCAGCTCGAAGGATGGGCCGGGTTCGTAGCGCGTCCAGAACAATGCGCCGTCGGGTGTGAATGTGGGCGCGCGATCCGGATACGGGCTGTCGGTGAGCCGGGTTTGCACGCCGCTGACAAGATCGAGTTCGTAGAGATCGGCATCATAATTTTGCCAACGCATGAACACCAGTTTCTCTCCGTCCGGGCGCCAGGCGGGGTATTCGTCATCCAACGTGTTGGTCATCAGGCGTGTGGGTGAAATGGGGTTCGGGCCAATTACGTCGGTCAGGTAAATGGCCTTGTGGCCATCCTGCCACGACGTGTAGGCCACTTGCTGCCCACCGGGGCGAAAGGCGGGGGCATAGTTGCCTGTAGGTACTTGATGGCCGGTCGAATCGTCCACCGAGGGAGGCGCAGACAAGGCTGGCGCGCGACGCCCGCTCATCGTCTGGATGTACAGGTTGAGATAACCGTCCTGGTAGGACTCGTATACAACTTCACCCGCCCAGCCGGGCAGCGGCAGCGGATCGAGCCGCCCGCGATAGGCGGTTGAGTCGTCGTCGCCGGGATAGCGCGACTGCTCGCCGGTCAAGAGGTCGATATTGTAAAATGCCCAAAAGCCATCGACGTTGGAGCGAAAGATCAGCCACCGTCCATCGGGTGAAAAGACGGGGTCGCGCTCATCGGCCGGCGATTGAGTCACACGGATTACCTCGCCCGTTGCCGGATCGAGGAGATAGATGTCGTCGTTGCGGGCCAGGTCGGAGACAAAGGCCACCAACGGACGGCGTAGATCAGGCGTCGGAGACGGAGTGGGGGTTGACGTGGGCGTTGACGTCAGAGTAGACGTTGGTGTCGGCGGCAGCGATGTCGATGTGGGTGTGGAAGATGGTGTGGCTGTCGGCGGCATCGTCACGGTCGCGGTCAAAGTGGGTTGATGCGTCCTAGTCGGCGCGATGGTCGGCGACGGACGGGTACAGCCGGCCAGGCTCAAGCCGATCGCCAGGCAGAAAAGAATCAAGCGCATCCCGGCTTTCATACACATCGCCCAAATCGCGCCTGCGTGACCGACAATTTATCCTCGTCGAGCGCGCCCTTGAGGGTGTACACGAGCACGCCGTCAGCGGCAGGACAGTCAAGGGCAGTCTGCAAAGCGCTCTCGTATTCGTCGGCCGGGAGCGGCGCCGGCTCGTCGACCGATTGGATGATCGGCCAGACGGGTTTGGCAATGAGCGAATGAATTTCTTCCGTGACCTGGGCGATCCAATCGACCGCCCGATTGCACATTTTGTGGTAAACCATCGGCGAAAAGACGTCGATGTGCGGTCCGAGCGCACGGTAATCTTGCCCGACGACCTCCAGGATAGCCCCGTCGTAGTCGCTCAGCCGCCAGGGGACGCCGAACAGGCCCAGCATCAGCCCCGGACGGACGCGGTCGAGCAATGCGCGCGCCTCGGCGACCCAGGCAGTGATCTGATCGCAGCGCCACGCCGTCCACTCAGCATGATGCCGGTTTAGCAGCTTGTGCGAAGCGGCAAGAGGATCGTCCAACGGCACGTCGATGCCGGTATCCCGGTTGAAACGGGCCAGCGTGCCCGGATCGAACGAGGTGCGCGGCAGGTGCGGAGTGGATACTTCCCAGTGACAGGGCCAGCGGATGAAATCGAGCCACACGCCGTCGACGGCATAATCGGTGACCAGCTTTTCCAGTGCCGCCAACTGCGCCCGGCGCACCTCGGGCACACTGGGGTTGACGCCGCAGTACCCGCCGTCCGGCTCTAGCAGATTCCCATCAGCCGTGATTGGACGGCTCTCCGGCAGGCGATCCCACCAGCCCTGGCCGACAAAGCAGCCAAACTCGGCATAGACCTTTAGCCCGGCGACGTGCGCAGCCTCAACAAAAGCCGCGTCCCCGTAGCCGCCGAAAATGGCCGTGTTGCCCCAGGCGCGCAGCAGATCGACCTGCGCGGCGGGCGATTGACTGACAAAGGGGGGTAAATCGGGTGAAAAGCCGTACAAAGACGTTATTTTCATACTCTGCGCCGTCAACCAGTAGAGTGCGTTTTACACATCCCAACCGCGAATCTGGTTAGCCCTTCGAATGTATTCAATGTGCGGACGATCGGCAATGCCTGGCGGTAGATGGATGATGGGACGTAGATGTTCACGAAACCAATCCAATCCGTCGATGCGCCTGGTTTGTGCAAGATAGCGGACGCGGCTCTCGCTCAACAATACCGAATAATCCTCCGCGACGGTGATCAGGCCTTGATCGTATGCTTCATGGTGCAGAACACATAAAGCCAGACCATTACTGGTTTCATCGGTGCTGCCCGGCTCAACAACCGGCACAATGTGAGCAGCAACTACAAGATCGAGCTGAATCCCACAGACCGCACAACGATATGCGTATGCGTTCAGAACACGACGTCTAAAGCTAGAATCCCGCAAACTGTTCCTTATCGACCTGACAACCTGCTTTCTTTGCTCATCTACGACCTGAATGTCCTCATCATTGATCTCTGGATTTCGTGACACGGCACCCAGAGTCTCCAAATCTTGGGCCAAGTCTCCAAAACTATGAAGTGCTTCAAGATTGCGAACATAGTCAGCGAAAAAGTCCGGCCGAAATGCTATCGCAATTTCTTGATTGCCTTTGTCACATGGCGAAAAACCATACAGGTACGCATCTCGCAAACATTGCTCCCGAATCTGAAAAGAAGGTGAACTCCCCAAAATGCCCCAATGCTTTCTCGCATCAAAACCGGCGAAAATTTCGGCTTCCGCCCACCAACCCAACACAAGTGTCTTTTCACCGACGACTTGGTCAAAATGATCAACGCCAGTGATCTGAATTCTGTACTCATCTTGAGGTCTTGCTTTTCCACCACCGTGCGTAATGTTCCAGACATAAACCTGACTCCTGTAACTCTCGCTGTTACGGTAGATCTGCAAGTGAAACGGATGGACATCGGCGCTGGATAAGTACAGGACATTCCATCCAGACTCAACTACAGCCTTTTCGATCCGATCGACCAAATCGCGTTTGTTCAGCCGCGCCATCTCTATGCTCCCTTCTCCATCAGCATCAGCTGGACAATTTCGGTTTCTTCCGACATTTCCTCTGCGTCCAGGAATCTCAACTTGGAGCCTTCAAGATAATTTTCTTCGATATCCAGAGCGATCCAATGTCGTTTCATGGTTTCTGCGATATAACCAGTCATATTCGATCCCGCAAAGGGATCCAGCACCACATCGCTTTCTTCTGTACAGAGTCCAATCACAAACTCGGGCAATGCTGGCGGAAACCGTGCCGGATGAGGCTTGATGCCCATTTTCCGACACAAACGCAGATATTGATCGTTACTGGACGTATTTGCTGCTGAAATAACGTTAACAGGCACAGCTACTGGACCATCAAACTCGACTGGGACTTCTCTCAGCCAATTGCTGGTTTCGACCAGCACCGGCTCGCCGATGTCACTTTCATCTGTTTCTAATCCATCGATCAAATTGGGTGGAATCGCGCCCTTGTTATCCTTACCAAACTTGTCGCTGATGTCATGCTCAGACGGTCTCAACTTGGGCGTATATCCGTTCTCCATCAACTTGATCTGCGAATCACTGTATGGTTTAAGCACGCGACGATTGCTCGCCTTAGGATGCGGATCAAGACACAACCACCAAACGGTATTTACTGCATCCTTGACTCGCTCCCGGCGCACCGTAACCCATTCTGCTGGCGTTGGTAACTTGGCCGGATTATACCAATACAATTCTTGAGCTAAACTAAACCCGCACCCATCTTTTTCTTTGGGTTTGCACAATTGGATCAAGAGCTCAAAGTGATACAGACTGCGAATGGGCACGCCTTTGACCCACGTGCCGCCAATGTCGACGACAAGCGACCCTGTGGGTTTCAATATACGTGCAAACTCGCGGGCAAACTGCATAAACCATTCGATATAATCATCGGCGTGAGGATTGCCATACTCTTTCTTGCGAAGCAACGCAAAGGGGGGTGAGGTGCAAATCAAGTCTACAGATTGATCCAGTATCTTGGGTAAAAGCTCAAGCGAATCGCCCAGATAAGCATTTCCCCACTCGGTTGAATAATAGGGCTTTGCGCCTGCTATCGAGAACATCACAAAATTCTCCCTTCAAAACAGAGCAAAATTACGAACAAATGTGCTAAGCCGCATTGTACCATAGAATGGCACGAGAAACAACTTGAGAAAATCGTACTGTTCCCAAATTCGATCTATCCATACGCCCCTAATTCTTTAGCCAACTCGACAATATACCGAAAGTTCTCCAAACTCACACTCGACGGCACCGAATGGTCGGAAGAAAAGATATAGCCGCCGTTTTCCTTGAGCGCTGGAATGACGCGGCGCATCTCGGCCTCGATCTGTGCCGGATCGTCCCACAGCACGGCGTTGACCCCACCGTGCAGCAGCAGCCGGCCGCCCCACTCGCGCTTGATGTGCAGCGGGTCCATCCCGGCCTTGACCTCCAGCGGGTTCAACCCATCGAGGCCGATCTCGATCAGTTCGGGCACAAAGGGGTTGATGTTGCCGCACGAGTGCAGCCGCGCCTTGACCCCCTTTGCGTGCGCCCATTCGATCGCCCGCGCATGCACCGGCTTGAGCAACTCGCGATAGGTGCGCAGCGAAAAGAACTGGTTGTACTTGAAGCCCATGTCGTCGGGCCAGTTGACCTCGTCAAAAGTGTAGCCGGCCGCCCAGACCTGGTCGAGCAGGGCCAGATCGACGTCCAGGAAGTGATTGAACATATCCACACACCACTCTGGATCATCGATCAAGGCCATCAAGACGCGCTCCGTGCCGACTGCCCAGGAGTGGGTCACGTCAAAGCCGAACCACAGTCCGGCGGAGATCCAATCGCCGCGCTCGCGCCACCCTTTGTAATTGGCCTTGAGCCGATCCCATGGGATACGATCCGCCGACGGCGTCATCCGTGCCTTGGCTTCCTGCCATTCGTCCGGCCCTTTGATGGTGAAATCGAGAAACTCGGGCGTCGAGGCGATGTGCTTCCAGTTTTTCAGCGTCGCGCCCCACTGGGTGGTAGTGATGGCATACTCGTCCGTCTCTTCGACGGTCTGCACCGGGTAGCGCGGACTGTTGTCGACGCCGATGTGGGCGAAATGGTCGAGGCCAAAAAAATCGACAAAGCTGACGTTCTTGGGCATCCCCTCACGCTGCCAGCGTTCGATCGTCGCGTCCCACGGCGAATCGGTGATCGGCACGCGATCGGCTTGCCGGTGGGCGTACATCCGCTCGACGCGCTCGTGAGTGGTCATCTGGCTCATTTTGACTCCTTTGCTTGCGGCGGCTTGCCGCGAAAGACGTTGGCCCCCGGCGTGGGGTTGCCGGCCAGCCGCCGCCAGGCGTTGACCTGCCCGATGTGGGTCAGCGCGTCGGCGACCGGGCCGTTGATCAGGTTCCAGAACTCGAAATCGGGCCCGGCGCAGGCAGCGATCTCGGTTTCGCTCATCCGCACCAGGCGGGCGCGCAAAACCACACAGCGGCGCAGCGTTTGCACACGCAGTTCGGGCAGCGACAGGCCCTCACTGCCCAGCCGACCCTCACCGCCAAAGATTTGATCGACCCAGGAAACCAGGCTCAAGATGTGGCCCAGCAGTTGGCCCAGGTTCATGCTCTCCGCGCCGGGGCGAAAATCCATCTCATCCGGCGACAGGCCCTCGGTGGCCCAGCGATAGCGAAAAGCCAGCCCGTCGATCAGTCGGGCCAACACCGTGCCCGCCGAAACGGAGGAGGGATAATCAGGAATCGTCGTATATGGTAAAATATCCATAATTTATATTGATCCCTTCAAGTTGCAAGAGCTGCAAGATCGCGCTATTTTTTTTGCAGCAGCAAAATAGTGCTCGTCATCGGCTTTAGTTCGGCGAATGGCACATAGCCCTCGAACGCGCCGTTCTCGCCGACGATCAGGTCAGCGGCCCAGGCCTCACCAAGCAGGTCATAGACCTTGTATGTGCCCGGGGTGATCGGCCCGGCGCGCATCTGCAAGGCGTACTCGCTCACCGCCTCCGCACCGAGATTATGCACCACCAGTATGTCCTCGTCCTCGCCGTGGCGGCCGTAAGTATAGACGGTGCGCGCGCCCGACATCACCTCGCCCAAACGCCCCGTGCGCAGCGCCCCAAACGCCGAGCGCAGGCGAATCAGCTCTTTGTAATGGCTGAGCAGCGAATCCGGGGCGGCCAACTGGGCAGCGACGTTTTTGGCCGTGTAATCGGCGTTGACCGGATACCAGGGGAAACCCGTGCTGAACCCGGCGTAGGCGTTGCCGTTCCACTGCATCGGCGTGCGCAGGTTTTCGTCGGGCTTGACGCCGGTCATGCCGATTTCCTCGCCGTAATAGATAAAGGGCACGCCGGGCAGCGTCAAATAGATCGCCGCGGCGAGTTTGGCCTTGTCCACATCGCCGCCGAGCTGGCTCATGGCCCGCTCCTGATCATGGTTGGTCAGAAACGTGGCGTACTGCTGCGGCGGGTATAATTTGTCCACCTTGCTCACCGCAGAAGGCAAGATCATGGTGCTGTTGGTACGCGCGCCCTGCAAGATCGCCGTGGCCAGGTCGAACTCGAAGCAGATGTCCAGCTTGTCACCGACATAAGGCACCACGTCCTCGGTGCGCGTCCATACTTCGCCGACGGTTAGCGCGTGCGGGTTGATGCTCTTGTAAAATCGATGGTAATCGGCGAGCCATTGATGTGTTTCCGGCGTGTTTTCCTGCACCTGCCCATCTTCGACCAGGTGGCGAATGGCGTCCATGCGGAACCCGTCCACACCCATCTCTTCCAGCCAGAAACGGGTCACTTGGTAAATCTCGTCGGTGACAGCCTGCGTGCGATAGTTGAGGTCGGGCATGCCATCCCAGAAAATGGCGTAATACCAGGCGTTGCCGCGTTCGTACCAGACCGGCTGGCCCCACGGACCTTTATAGGTCAGTTTTTCATCCGACCAGATATACCAGGGACGGTACGCGGATTGAGGATCGCGCGCCGCGTCGACAAACCAGGGATGATTGCTGGAGGTGTGGTTGATCACCAGATCGACGATGACCACGATGCCGCGCCGGTGCGCCTCGGCAATCAACTGCTTGAACGTCTCCTGGTCGCCATAGTCTTTTTCGACCGCGTAATAATCGACCACGTCATAGCCGTGATAGCTCGGCGACTCGGCGATCGGCATCAGCCACAGGCCGGTGATGCCCAGATCATCGGTGGTTTGGGGATCACCGTCGTTGAGATAGTCCAGCCGCTCGATCAGCCCTTGCAGGTCGCCTTTGCCATCGCCGGCCAGCGGGCCGGTTTCGGCATCCTGAAAGCTGCGCACAAAAACCTCATAAAAGACACGGTCGTTCCACCACGTCCCGCCCGCATCGGCGGGCATAGACGGTGGCTCGACCGCCACCTGGGGCGGCTTGGGCTTGCAGGCTGACAAAACCAGTAGCAAGACCCATAAAATCGCCAATTTGCGCATTCTGATCATATTTCCTCCTCGAAAATTTGTTCTGGTTGTGTCACTAGATGACACAATAGCGTGATAGAATAAAAACAATCAGGAGGTGAACGATGGCACTGGAACAATATCCACCAACCCAACCACACAAAACACAACCCGGCCGATTTGAGCATAGAGACATCCCGTTGATCTGCCCGGTCTGCGGAGCGATGGTCGAACGGCAGAGAATCCGCGGCAAGATGGGTTGGGCCTGCCTGGTCGGTGGACTGACGCATTACTTCCAGGCCCGGTATGGGCATTTGAAAGGGTGGTTTACCTCCGGTGAAGGAAACCTGCGCGAGCCGGTGATCCAGGCGATGAATTGCCTGCACACTGAGCGCGCTGCATAGTGTCGGGCCGGCGACAAACAAACTGTTTGACGGCCTGGCACTGGGTTCGATGCGCAACAACTAAAATAAGACTCCCTGAGGATCAGCGATTCCGGCTATCCTAAACCATCATCAATCGCTCAAACACTGACGTGTTTCAAACACGACGTGTTTGAAAGCACATCGAACCCGGTCTATTCCCCCCTCCCCCAGGTTCGAGTCCCGGCGAATTCCTGCCCACTGGATAGGAATTTGAGAGACCACGGGACTCGAACCCTTTTTTTTACCCTGAAACGATAACCCGATGGACCTTCTTTTTCCCCGCGCGCAGCAGAATCCCGTCGGGAGTGCAATCTTGCACGCCGACCAGGTAATTCACATCGTCGATGCGCCCCTCGTTGATGTAGGCCCCGCCCTGCTGAATCAGCCGCCGCGCCTCGCCGCGCGAAGCGGTCAGGCCGACGTCGGCCATCAGCGTGGTCAGCGAGATGCCCTCGCCCAGCGTGGCGATTGTGGTGCTCGGTATGGCCTCGATGTCACCGCCGCCGCCGAACGCCGCCTGCGCCGCCGCCTCGGCCTCCTGCGCCGCCGCGTCGCCGTGAGTGATGCGCGTCGCCTCGAAAGCCAGCACGCGCTTGGCCTCGCGCAGTTCGGCCCCTTCCAACGCCGACAGGCGGGCGATTTCGTCGTCCGATAAAAAGGTGAATATGCCGAGAAAACGGTCCACGTCGCGGTCGTCGCAGTTGATCCAATACTGGTAAAAATCGTAGGGGCTGCACAAAGCGGCGTCGAGCCACACCGCGCCGGTAGCCGATTTGCCCATCTTGGACCCCGTAGCGGTGGTCAGCAGCGGAAAGGTCATCGCGTGGACGGTGACGCCCTCGACGCGGCGGATCAGGTCGACGCCGGCCAAAATGTTGCCCCACTGATCGTCGCCGCCCATTTGCAGCGTGCAGCCACGCTCGCGATGGAGGACGAGATAATCGTATGCTTGCAACAATTGATAGTTAAATTCGATAAACGACAGACCCTTTTCCAGGCGCAGCTTGTAGGCCTCGGCGGCGAGCATGCGGTTGACGCTGAAATGCACGCCGATGTCGCGCAGGAATTCGACGTACTTGAGTTTGAGCAGCCAGTCGGCATTGTCGAGGGGCACAGCGCCGCCACGATCAAAGTGAAAATAGCGGTCGACCTGCTTGTGAATACTCTCGCCGAAGGCATGGATCGTCTCTTCGGCCAGCATCTGGCGCATCTCGCTCTTGCCGCTGGGGTCGCCGACCATGGTGGTGCCGCCGCCAGTGAGAAAGATGGGCCGATGCCCGGCGCGCTGCAAGTGCATCATGGCCATAATCGGCACCAAGCTGCCGGCGTGCAGGCTGGTCGCCGTGCTGTCGAATCCCACGTAAAAGGTGAGCGGCCCGCCGCCCAACGCCTCGCGGACGGCGTCCTCGTCCGTCACCTGGGCGATAAAGCCGCGTTTTTTCAAAAGGTCGTATACATTCTCTGGCATGGATCATCTCCCAAAATTTTGCCCCAGTATAACATAAAACGGACAATTTGTGAAAAGGCGCTTTGTCTCTTGACACAAGATATGCTATACTTGCGATTAACGTCGCATGGGGCAAAGAGGGAGCGTATCGTGCCTACATCCATCGATACAGGGGCGAATGCGGGCATATTGCAAACGTGGCTGGGCCAATTGGGGTTCACGGCCAACCCCTTTGCGCTGCGCCAGGCCGGGCTGGAAACCCAGTTGGACGAATATTTCGTCGAGCCGCCGGGCTTTGAGGTGATGCGCCGGCCCTACACGACACTCTTGTTTGCCCCACGCGGCGGCGGCAAAACGGCCTGCCGGCGGATGGTGGAACGCGACTGCCGGCCGGGCAACGATCGCGCCAGTGTGTTGGCCGTTTCTTACGACCGCGCGCTGGAAACCCTGGCCCATGACATGCTGGAACGCGACTGGCCGCAGACCGGTCGCGAACGGCACGTCAGGGCGCTGCTGCGTTCGGCGCTGCAAGCCCTGTTCGCCGACCTGATGGAACAAAAAATGCTCCCGATCTACCCCGATCAACTGGCCTTGCTGCGTGGCCTGGCCGAGCAGTATGCCCTCGATTTTCTCTCTCCCCCCAATGTCGTGCTCCAGCTTCGCCAGCATGGCAACCTGCGCGGCCCGTTTGACCTGGCGCAAGTCGCCGGGGGGGTCGAAAAACGGCAGTTGCGGACGGCGTTGGACGATGCATTGTCGCTTGAGCCTGGGAGCGGGCCGTTTCTCGTTTCGCTGATCGATTCGCCCACCTGGTTCGTCGAGGGCGATCCGCTCCAGACCTTGGCCAATGTAGTCCAACCTTTACATCTGGACTGCTTTTTCGTGCTGGTCGATGGCCTGGATGAGTTTCCCCTTCAGGTTGGCGATGCGCAAGATCAGGTTGACCTCTTGCTGCCCCTTCTCTCCGACCTGCGCCTGATGGAGCACTCCTTTTTCAAGTTCAAGTTCTTTTTGCCGGCTGCTTTGCACGCCGAACTGGCGCAGTGCCCAGAAGTGCGCTTCGACCGCTTGCTCGTCCACCCCATCTCGTGGCCGGACGGCAAATTGCGGGAACTGCTGCGGATGCGATTGATCGCTTTGAGCCAAGGGCGCATTGAGAGCATGCGCGCCCTGTTCGACGATCCGGACAGCGTCGGCGACGTGGACGCGCGGCTGGCGGGCTGGGCCAACGGATCGCCGCGCGCCCTGCTCGAACTGGGCGACGAGCTGCTGTCCATTCACAGCTGGCACGACGCGGGGTCGCTCAAGCTGACCGCCGCCGATTGGAGCGCATTTGAAGCACGTTTCCAGGCCCAATACGCGCCGCAGCTCGTCCCCCCGCTGCGGGTGGACGAAAAGGCGCACCAGGTGTTCATTGGCAAGCAGCCGCTGCCAGCGTCGCTGACCGAAAACGAATTCAGCCTGCTGTGCTTTTTATATCAGAATGCCAACCAGATCGTCAGCAAGGACGACATCTGGCGCGAGGTGATGGGTTACAGCGAGGGTGGGGCCAGCGACACGGCGATCGACTCGCTGATCTTTCGCACGCGGAAAAAGATCGAAAAAGACCCCAGGAACCCGGTCTACTTGCAGACGGTGCGTGGTGAGGGGTATGTGCTGAGGAATGTGGGGGAGACAAGTGAATAGCAGTACAACAGCCAAGACAGCACAAAATCAGGGACGTTTATCTGATCTTGAAGGAGATATTAGGACAGTTTATCGTGAATTGATCCGGGCACTTGAACAAAAAATCCAGATCGCAGATCAACCAAATGAAAAACTGAGAGCGAAGCGAGAACTAAAAGAATACTGGGACCTTATTTGGAGTTATGCAGAGGAATATATTCCACTATGCAAAGAAATGAAACACGAAATACCCCAAGATATCTACGAGTATATCTCTTCAGCGAAACTCAAGATTGCTAGAAAGCCTGACCAGTTACAGCTCATCGCTGGACAAATGGAACGAGCATATGTTATAACCACCAAAGACTATATGGATCGTCTCGTTGATGAATGGGCTAGACAGGTCTCTTCTTTCCTTCCAATATCGCTGTATCACAATCCTTGCGCTATGCAAGTCTATGAAGAAGAAAACGAGCTTTGGAGTGACAAGTATATTGTCTGGCATCCCGCTTACGATGCTGTTTGGACGCAGCAGTCTACCATTCTTTTTGCAGACGTTGGATGCGGAAAAAGTGCCTGTCGATTATCAGCAAAAAGTCACTTCCAGTCCAATGGCATTTTCGTGATCGAGTATTCGGGCTGGAAAGACTTAGTTGGGGCCGTGTCCCAGTCTTATGCTCGATCTGCTCATCTTGGGTTGGCAAATCTGGTCGATCTGGCTTCTGATTTAGGATGCGCAAGTGTATGAATAATGATGGATAATGTTGATAAAAACTTCATGGTTCAGAAATCCAACATCGTTTTTGATTTATTCAACAAATTCTTTCAGACTTGCGACACATTGATAAGGAAATCCAAACTAATCTTCAAAGCCTTTTTGCCCCGTGTTTTTAAGGAACAATTCGCCGGATGGACATATCCAGACTCGATTTGTCAAATAGTTGAGCTTTGTTGGTCATTTAAGCAACTGAACGATGTGCTAAGCCGCCGATTGGGTGCAAGCAACCCAGAAGAAAACATTAGTTTGAAGCTCTTGATGGATACAGATTCAAGATGGCAAGCGACGGATATGGCCCAAGTGTTGAATGATCCCAATAGTGCCTTGGTCAAACTGGCTTCTGGTTCTCCACGCCGGCTACTTGAAATGGTCAATTTTCTTTTTCAATGCCGGGCACTCGAATGGCATACTCGCGGAAGGCAAGAAGAAAATATTCGAATCCAGCCTACTGACTGGGGTCAGTTGCTAGAATGGTTGACCCAAGAACAGGCTATAGCAAGAAACCCGCAAGGTTAGTGCAAGATTGTTACAAGGTTTGAAACAAGCTTCTATAAGCCAGATATAGTAAAATGAAAGTGGTTCTAGTTCACCGAGCCGCTAATTGCTGCACCTTCTTGAAAGGTGCTTTTGTGTTTTGGATCAAAACAGAAAGCATGTCAGTAAATGAAAGCACAAGTCGAGACAAACCGGAAAGTAGAAGGATGTGATCCAAAGCAATTTGCTGCCCGCCAAACAGAGCTAGAATTGATTGATAACAAATTAAGACTCGCCCAAAAAGCCAGCTCCAATCAAAGGCTTTTGGTCGAGTTTTTTGGTTTGGCGGGGATTGGCAAGAGTTCGTTACTTCGCTACTTGGCTGAAAAGTACACCACTGATTTTGCTCCCCCGACCATCAGCTTGTTGATCAATTTTGCCGAATTCAATCGAACCGAGCAGTGGAATGATCTGCTGCAAAATTTGACTGAGCAGATTCAAAATCAAATGCCAGACAAGTCGGCCAAACAAGACATTAAAGCTTCTGATGTGGTCGATCTTGTTATCGATATTGCGCAATCTTGTGTGCCTTTGTTTCTGTTTGACACCTCCGAGCAGTCCTCCGAATTGATCGAGTTATTGGAAGATCAACTTGTCTATCCTCTTTTACGCAGCGATCAGGTTGTCTTTGTCTTTGCCGGGCGGCGCTGGCTGCGCTGGAAGCGCTTTGAGGTGCGCCGGCGAGTTGAGACCTTTGAATTAGAACCCTTTGATCAAAGCCACGGCACGCCCGAACAACTTGAAAAATTGGGACTGGACAGCGCTCTTGCTGCTGCACTATATCCATATTCGTTTGGACATCCTACCACTACCCGGGCCATCGTAGACGCGTTTCAGACGCAGGACATCGCCATCGACCCAAATTCTTTGGCCCAACATCAAACGATCATCGCCGATGTCGTCTATAACCAGGTCATTCAAGGCCGCTTTTGGGCCGAACTGGGCAAAAAAAATGACGATTTGAAACGCCTGCTCGAACTGGCCTGCATCCCCCGCCGCTTTGACGTGACCCCGCTCAAAGCATTTGGCAGCCGCTTTTATCCCAAGCAGGATTACGGGGACAAGCCCGGTGGCTATTATCTGGACGCCATCCGCGATATGCAGGACACCACCCTGGTGCAGTGGAACTCGGAGCGAGGAGGATACATCCTGCTTCCCGTGCTGCGCTGGATCATGGCCAAGAACCTGTCCATGCGCGATCCGGAGCAATTTCAAGACTGGCACAAACAGGCCGCGAAACAATATGAAGAATGGATCGACCGCTATCCGCGCAATGCAGTGGGATTTTTGATCGAGTGGATTTTCCATCGCGCCTGGATTTTGCGGGCCGAGGGCCAGCCAGACGAGCAAGTTGGCGGGGCTGTTTCAAACGAGGCAAGCAACCGGTGGGCAGATATCCGGCTCAAGCCCGAGGTGCAGTGGGATTTGACGGAAATGACCGAAACGCTCAAAGAAAAGGTCCAGGATCAAGAGATAGCGACCTTTTTCCCAACTTTGCACACCCGGATGAGCCAGTGGAATGGACGGCTTGGGCCAGCATAATCGGGATCGAAGCGAGTTCAACCCCATCACCTTGCCGGTGATGGGGTTTTTTGTTGCACCAGGATACAGGAAGAAAAAAAGGTTGACAATTTCCTATGCCGGTGTTAAAATTGTAAAGTATATGTAAGATCGAGACCCGGCCGCATTCAAGGAGGAAAGCTATGTGCGCGTTGGCACTGGGACCACTGCAAACCCATTCGCTGATCGGTCGAGAGAACGAGCAAACAATCATCCGCGCCGCGGTGCAAGCCGCCGGTCTGCGGGTGATTTTTATTAAGGGCGAGGCCGGGATCGGCAAAACGCGTCTGGTAAACGAAATGCCTGAGATTTTCAAGGATGCCCATACCATTTTTGCCGATCTGATCGACCTGTACCATGTCGACGTTCACACCATCAGCGGCATCGAAAAAGCCATCGCCGACAGCCTCGATCCCGGCAACCACTGGTTCGTCGAATACCGGCACAAACGCAAGCGCTTCGAGCGGCTGCGTCGGGCCGGCAGCTCGACAGAAGAACTGGAAAAACTCCACGCCCAGTTGGGGCCGCAGTTCGTCGAAAATTTGAATGCCCTGGCCAGCGAGCGGCGGGTCATTTTGCGCTTTGACACCGCAGAACTGGTGCAGAGCGAACAAGAGATCCATCCGCTTTTGGGTAGCCCTAATGAAATGGTCGAGGTTCAGGGCTGGCTCAAAAAACACATTCCCGAGTTGAAAAATGTGGTGGTTGTTTTCGCCGGACGTTCACAAGGCGTTTTGTGGGATGAACTGCGAGCGGCCTTGCGCGTTCCAGACGGGCAAGCACCGGCCGGCCAAACTGACAAGCTGAGCGAGATCGAGCTTGGGCCATTGGACGAACCCGATGTGCCGGCCTATTTTGCCGATCTGGCCCAACGCAACGAGCGCATACGAGAGAGCGAACTGACCACCGATCATTATACGGCGATCTATGACCTGACCGAAGGCCGTCCCCTGCACCTGGCCTTTATCGCCACCCTGCTCGCCCGCAGAGAAAAACTGCCCGACGCGCTGTTGGCCGGGCTTGAGCAAGGATCGCGCGAACTCAATACCCGGCAAATGTTGCAAGAGGTACGAAACCTGTCTCCCGACATCGATGCTGCACTGCCTTTCGTTGCCTGGCTGCGCAAGGGCGTCGACGGTGTGCTGCTCAGCCGGGTGATGACCGAATGCCTGGGCAAGGAATGGACGCCCCGCCGGACCCGCCGGGTATTGGCTGATTTGCGCGAGCTGCCCTTTGCCAAAACCCGTCCGCACAGCAACCTAGTCTTTCTGCACGATGAAATGTACGATCTGATGGATCGCTTTATCTTGAAGCAAGATGTCATGACCGAGCAGCGTGAAACCACCTGCCGCATTGCCGTCGAGTGGTATGAGTCTGCTATTGCCCGCGCAAGCGACAAGCGCAGGCAGCGATTGACCGTAGAACAGCTTTATTATCGCTTGTTAGCCGACCCAGACCGGGGTTTCGAGCGCTATCAGGCGCTCTCAGACGAGGCCTTGATCGGCCGCGAGGTCGGGTTCGAGATGGCTCTGCGCGACGAGGTGTTGCGCTTTTTCCTGACCCAAAAGCTGGTGCGCGACCGTCAAGGCCAGCTCACCCCGCGCGGGCGGCGCATTGCCCGCGATAGTGCATCCCGCAGGGTGCAGCGCTTGCTGCGGCAGGGCAAAAACCAGGATGCCCTCGACCTGGCCGATCGCATCTGGGCACACGACCAATTTCCTTTTGAGCGCGACGGCGCGTATCTCTTTCCGTGTGTTATGCTGGCCTATCGCGGCGAGGCATTGGCGTACCTGGGGCACCAGAGCGAAGCGATCGCAATTTTGCAAGAGGCTGTTAAGCAGCTACAATCATTAGAAAAAGAATCTGGAACAAGGCGCGAACAGATCATTCAGTATATGCTGGGACTGGCCCGCGCGCATCTGGGGTTTGCGTATGCCCGCCGTCATATCTACGATCGGGCCGCCGCAGCATACCTGAGCGCCATCGAGACGCTCGATCCGCTGGCTCAAGCGGGAATGCAATCCGCCAGGCTATACACCACACATACCCGGCGCAACCTGGCTTTTGTCTACAGTGAGCAGGGCCGGCTGACCGACGCCAAGAGTATGTGCGATAAAGCCCTGCAAGATTTCCGTGAACTGGGCTACCGTTGGGGCGAGGCGCTGGCCCAAAATGTGTATGGCGGCATCGAATACCGCTTTCACCACCTGCACCGCTCACTGGCCCGCTGCCAGGAGGCCTTGAGGCTCTTTACCCAGATCCAAGACCGCCGCGGCATCGGCCTGAGCCGGCTGTGGGCCGGGCGCGCCAGCCGCAAGCTGGGCGCGGCGCACACCTACGAGCAGCAGGCCCAAAGCCAGGCCTATCTGCTGCAGGCGCAAAAAGACCTGGCGCAGGCGCGCGATGTCTTTGAAAAAGAAATCGTCGAACCGGCTCGCCTGCTCGAGGCCATCGCCGAGCAGGCCAAGCTGTACCGCGACTGGGCCAAAGTGTTGCGCCGCGAAGGGCAGGACGAGGCACATGTGCAGGCATACGCGCAGCAGGCCGAGGAATTATTCAGCGATGCGATCTGGCGGGCAGACGAGCAAGGAATGACCACCGAACGGGCCGACTACCGCCACGACCTGGCCGATTTGTACGTCGCACAACGAGACTATGACCGGGCGCTGGCGCTGCTGGAGGAAGCCGAGCAGCATGTTGATCAGGCATGTGTTTTATTGCCGACCCAATCTTTGCCCAAGCTGCACTGCCCGCTGCCCGGCTACCTGGAGATCATGGCCAAAATCTGTGCCAGCCGTGGGCACATTCTGTGGGCGCGCGGCCGCCAGATGGAGGCAATCGATCTGTGGTCATTGGCTTTTGTCTATCTGTATGCCTTTTCGCCCGGCGCGGGCCGTTTCCGCGAAGAGATCGCCGACGACATCGCTGGCAAGCTGGCAGACACGCCGTTGGCAATGCTGCAAGACCTGCGCGCTCGCTGCCAGGCGGTGTCCGAGCGGTGCCAACTGCCATCCAGCCGGCTACTCATCGAACTGGACGAACGGATCAAAACGGCGCAATTGAAGGAGCTAGCATCAGTCTGAAACGGCCCTTGAAAAATGATATAACTGGAATCAGGGC
>CAYRXM010000092.1:0-19812 GCA_964428175.1 uncultured Anaerolineae bacterium | reverse complement strand
GCGCTCTGTTTTCAAGGTGCAAATGCCCTCAACAAGGGGGTTTTTCAGCGGTCTCTTAGGTGTGGTTGACAAACAAAAACCAGATGATTATAATGATGCTATGGGGTGAAGCGAGATTCCAGGTTTGCGATCGGTCGTGAGACGCAGTGGGTCCTTTGCTCGCCGAAATCAAGTTTGATGCTAAAGAAAGGATTTTTGTCAGTGGCCAAGAATTTGTATGTTGGAAACCTGAGCTACAGCACGTCGGATGATGGTCTGCGCGCGGCATTTGAAGCGTTTGGCGATGTGCTTTCGGCCAACGTCATCAAGGACAATGTCTCGGGTCGTTCCAAGGGCTTTGGGTTTGTCGAGATGGCAACGGATGAGGCGGCGAGCGCTGCTGTCGAGGGCCTCGACGGGCAAGAACTGGATGGGCGTACTATTCGCGTGGCCGAGGCCCGTCCGCGCCAGCCACGCAATGAAGGTGGCTATCGCGGCGGTGGTGGCGGTGGCTATCGCGGCGGAGACCGCCGTGGTGGCGGCGAGCGCGACTGGTAGGTCTGCCAGCCCGATCTATCTCAAAATCCAATCAGAGGCCGCTCTTTATGAGCGGCCTTTTTTGTTGCCTTGGTTGTATTCGCATAGCCAAGAAGGCTCTTTTTTCAACCAAGATAACCCAGCCCACGCAGCCGTTCGACCAGCTTTTTGTCTTCTTCCAGACGCAGCCGGGCTGCTTTCCAGTTGGCAGGGCGGCGCAGTTCGGCCTGGGCGCAAAACTCGCGCAGCAGTTGGTCGAGTTCTGCGACCAGGTCAGGCTGCTGCTCGATCAGGTTTTCCAGTTCGTCCGGGTCGCGTTCGAGATCAAAGAGTTCGTCGGGTTGGCCATCGACGGCAATCAATTTGTAGCGATCGCGATACACGGCCTGCCGCCCAAGCCGGCAGCGAAATTCATCGATCAGTTCGCTGTTGTTGCTGGCTTCCATCAGGGCAATCAGCGTGTCGGGCACCGGCGCTTCGGCAAAGACAATGCCGTTTTCGGGGTCTTGCGCGGCGTCGAGGGCGCGGGCCAGGCTCAACCCGGCGATGTCGACCGGAACGCCGCTGTCGTTTTGCGGTTGAACTTGCGCGATGCCGGCGGCGTCGAGTGCGGTGTGAAAGATGCGCCGCGTCGAGACGGGGGCGCTGACGCGCGTGTTGGCCGGAAATGTCCGTGGATAGCGCACGATGAGCGGCACGTGGACCAGGTCGTCGTATGCGACCAGCGAGTGGCCGACAAAATGGTGGTGGTTTTGTCCTTCGCCGTGGTCGGAAGTGATGATGACCAATGTGTTGTCACGCACCTGGGGTTGGTTGAGATAGGTGAACAGGTGGCGCAAGAGGTGGTCTTCGCAGGCGATTTCGGCGTCATACATATCGTGCAGCACGCGGGCGAGGCGTTCGGGGAGTGGTTCCTTGAACGGGATCATCCAGCGATAGTGCTCCATGTTGTAACTGCGCATTGCATCGCGCGCCCGGCGGTCGCGCCGCATATAAGGGGCAAAACGGCGGATGAAGCGGCGGCGGGGTTCGTAGGGCAGGTGAGTCTCCATCAGGTTGACGAAAACGAACAGCGGTTGGGTCATTTCTCGCTGCCTGCGCGTGTACAAATAGCCAACCAGGTCGCGCAGCGATTGGGCGGTGTTGCCCTTGAAATTAATCAGCTTGTGCCACAGTGGGCGAATCCAGGGGTGGAGAGCGAGGCCGAGCAAGATGCGGTTTCGCGCAACTGTGTCCTGAATGGGGTTGGCGATACGCCGGACCAGCCGTCCAAAGGATTGGGCGATCTGCTGGTGGGCGCGCGGCCGGCTGTCGATGATTGGTGGGCGCTCGGGCACCGTGCCGCCATAGTTGTAAAACTCGTCAAAGCCACGGTCTAGTTCGTTCTCGACCACGCCAAGCAGCGGGTTGTCGCAAAAGCCAACCGCATGATAGCCGGCCTGCTTGAGTATCTCGGCCAGTGTGGCCTGCTCTTTGCTGTGGCGGTCGTAAATCTGGGTGGTCATGTGGGTGGTGGGATATTCGCCGGTAAAGATCGAGGCATGGGCAGGGATGGTCCACTGGGCCGGCGAGATGGCGCGCTCAAACAGCGTGCTTTGCCGGGCAAATGCGTCAATGTTGGGCGTCGTCAGGCGGCTGTATCCATAGCAGGAAAGCCGGTCGGCGCGCAGGGTGTCCAGGACAACGAGCAAGATGTCGGGTTGTTTTTGAACAGGCATAGCCAGCACTCCTGCAAACCAACATTACCTGGCGTGGAACAGGTCGAAGAAAAAGAGGAACGCGCCCTGCACGACAATTCCCCAACCGTGCCCGCGCCAGTTGGCCTGATTTTGGCCCCGATGTCGCGTCAAGAGCAGGCCGCTCAATACATAGAGCACGTCAAGCCCGGTGTTGATCAGCAGCACCCGGCGCAGGGTGTGTGTCGCTTGTGCCTGTCGCTGCGGTGTGCCAGCATCGGGTTCGGCAACGCGTCGACGCGTAACGCGTCGACGCGCTGCACGGCGGCCCAAGAGGGCGATCAGGCCATCGATGGCACCCCAGGCTGCGGTTTGAATGCCGAATCCGCGCCAAAAGGGGTCGCCAAAGCGGGTCAGGATCGCGCCGAGCAAGATATTGGGCACGCTCCAGGCCAGCAGGCGATTGGCCAGCCGCGTTTGAAAAGTCCAGATATCGTTCATGGCCCGGTCTCAAAACGCTTCGGGGCGTACAAGAAACCAAAACTCGTCCCGCCTTTTTTTTGATTGCTGTTCTGATGATGCACCCGGTGCGCACGCACGATGCGCTGCAGGTAGGCTCCGCGCGCCTTGATGCGCAGGCCGGGGATGCGCCGGTGGAACATGATGTCGTGAAAGAGCAAATAGCCCAGTCCATAGAGAGCCATCCCAAACCCGACCGCGGCCAGCGGCCCGATATGGAACATCAACCCGTTCAAGATGAGCAAGAACGAGATCAGCGCCATACAAACCGCATACAGGTCGTTCTTTTGCAGTCCGCGATGGGCCGGACGGTGATGGTCGGCGTGCCAGCCCCAGCCCCAGCCATGCATCACATATTTGTGCAGCGCCCAGGCCACACCTTCCATCGCTATCGCTGTGATCGCAAAAACTGCCAGATTGATCAAGATGTTCATGTCGGCTATCCTTCAGACTGTGGGTCTGAGACCTCCGAGGTTTCCAAAACCTCGGAGGTCTCAAGGGGTTGGTCGGGCGCCGCCTTGCCGGTGCGCGCCCGGATGTGGCTTTCGCGGGCCAGCATCAGCACGATGCCCAGGCTGATCAATACGCTGGTAACCAGGAAAAAGACGATCTCTTCGAGCGGCAGGATGCCAAACAAATCGAGGCCGAGGGTGTTTTGCGGATTGATCGTCCAGGTGCCGCTCTTGATCGCCAGCCCGTCGACCAGGCAAAGGTAGAGGAAAGACGGCAGAAAGCCGATCAAAACCCACTTGCGATAGTGCCACAGGATGTCGGCGCCAAAGGCAAGCTGGATGATGATCGGCGGCAAGGCCCAAATCAACAACAAGGCCATATACCGGGCATGCGCGCTGCCGGCAAGCAAGATGGGCAGCCAGACCAGCCACAATGCGCTGGCGACCAGGATGGCCCATATCCGCAACGCCAGGATGGGACGAAAGGGCCGGCGCGGCGGCGGCAGGTGGCGCATCCACCACAAGATCCACAGCCCGACCATCAGGGTCTGTACGATGAAAAAGGTATATTCCTCGATCGGCACCCAGCCCAGCACGATGCCCGTAACCAACGCCGGATCGTACCACCACACCCGCGTGGCAACCAGATAATTGTCCCACGGCGTGGTATAGATCAGGGCAATCGCCACGTGTCCGAACAGGATCGCCCACGGCGACCAGGTGCGGAAATGGGCCGGCATGTCTTTTTTGCGGTACACGTCCCACAACGTGAGCGCGACCATTATCACCAGCGGTGGGCCGATGAAACGTAACAAAACGCCAAAATAAGTCATTTTACCTCCCTTTATTCCTTGTCGCGCAAAATCAATTGCGCCGTCGTCTTACCAGACAGCGTCGCCAGGGGAACGCCGCCGCCCGGATGCGTGGCTCCACCGGTGAAATACAGCCCTTTGACCTCTGCACTGCGCGGGTGTGGGCGGGCAAACGAGGCCAACGGGTGGTTGAACGAGTGCCCGTACAGCGAGCCGCGCCAGGCCCCGGTCTGCTCCTGGATGTCCAGCGGCGTCCACTGCTGCTCGGCAACGATGCGCCCGCGCACGTCCAGCCCGTAGGCGGCCAGCCGGTCAAGCACGCACTCGCGATAGCCGGCCGCCTCGCGCGTCCAATCCCAGCGCGGGTCGAGCGGCGGGGTGTTGGCCATCACAAACCAGTTTTCGCCGCCGGGGGGCGCGTGGTCGGGGTCGTTTTTGGCGGTGATCGCCACGTACACCGTCGGCTGCGTCGAAGGGATGCCGCGCCGGAACATCGCTTCAAATTCGGCGCGGTAATCGGGCGAGAAAAAAATGTTGTGGTGGGCCAGCTTGGGAAAAGGCTTGTCCAGGCCCAGGTAGAGCACAAACCCCGAACAGGCAAAGGGCTGGTTTTGCCACCGTTTCAGCCGGGGCGAATCTCGCATTTGAGGCAGCAGCGTATTGTAGACGGTGGTCGGGTCAATGTTGGCGATCACCGTTTGGGCGCGTTCGACCTCGCCACCGGCCAGTTCGACGCCGACTGCGCGGTCATGTTCGGTCAGGATGCGCTGTACGCGCGCGCCGGTGTGGATCTCGACACCGAGCTCTTGTGCCAGCCGTCGGTAAGCCAGGGCGATGCCGTGCGTGCCGCCGCGCGGGTACCACAGGCCGGCGGTCAGTTCGACGTGGGCGATCACGTTCAGGTAAGCGCGGGCCAGGTAGGGACTGGCTCCCAGGTAGGTGGCAAAGCGGTCGAACAGGCGGCGCAGGTAGGGCGTGCGCACGTGGGCGCGGATGGCCGCGTCCATCGCGCGCAAATCGACCCGCAGCACGTCGCGCAGGGGCAGCGACAGTGCGCCGCGCAGTGTGGGTGGATCGCCCAGGAGCATCGTCGGCGCGGTGATGCGGTACATCTCGGCGGCGTAGGCCAGAAAGCGCAGATAGCCGCTCACATCGCGCGCGTCCAGCCGCTCGATCTGGGCCAGCGTCTCGGCCAGGCTGACGTTGATGTCGAGCACCTGGCCGTCGGGATAGTGGTAGCGGGTCAGCGGATCGACGGCCACCCAATCCAGATAGTCTTGGGTCTGCGCGCCGGCGGTCGCAAACAGGTCGTCAAAGACGTGGCGCAAGGTAATCACGGTTGGCCCGGTGTCCCAGCGATAGCCGTCCTGGCGGATCTCGCTCATCTTGCCGCCGACCTCGGCGTTTTGCTCGAACAGCGTGACCGCCCGGCCCGCAGCAGCCAGGTAAATTGCTGCGCTCAGGCCGCCCGGCCCGCCCCCCACCACAATGATGCGATCGTTCATGTTTGTTGCTCCAGATCAATGTCCGGCCTGGGCTTGATGTCATCAGGCTCAAGTGCGAGCCGCTGCACGATCTCAGACAGGGTTTGTCCGGTTTCGGGATGCCGCTGCTGCGGGGCGAGATCGGCGGCCGGCACAGCAATGTACGCATATTGAAGCAGGTCTGGATCAGGGATGTGCCGTCCGGCCAGGTCGAACACGGCCTCGCTAAACAGCGTGATGTCCAGGTCGATCGTGCGCGGTGTGTTTTTGTCGGCGCTGCGCCGGCGGCCCAACTGCTGCTCGATGTCGGCCAGGGCAGCCTTGAGTTGCGCGGCCATTAGCGGCGTCTCGACACAGGCGGCGGCGTTCAGAAAGGGCGGCTGGTCGGTTTTGCCAACCGGTGCGGTTTCGTAAACCGGCGAGACGGCGATCAGGCGGCAGCGTTGGGACAGCAGGCGCACGGCCGCGCGCAGGTGGCTCTCCGGGTCGATGTTGGAGCCGAGCGAGAGCAGCACGCGGTTCATCGCGCGCCTACCGGGTTCTGTCTCGCTCGATCTCGACGCCGACCGAGCGGGCAAAGCGCAGGGCACCGGGCTTTTCCACCCGCACGCGGGCGCGCTCGACGCGCGGATCGCCCAGACAGATGTCGGCGATCTCGGCGGCCATCTTTTCGACCAGAAAAAACTGCGATTCTTCGACCAACGCGATCACGCGCTTGGTGATGGTGCGATAATTGACCGCATCGTCAATGGCATCAGATTCGCCCGCCGTGCGCGTGTCGGCCCACAGGATGATGTTGATCAACACGTCCTGCTTGTTGCGGCGTTCCTCGTCGTTGATGCCGATGATCGTCCGCAGCAGCAGGTCTTTGATCAGAATTTGATCGAGCATCTCACTTTCCTTTGTCGAGGTGCCGCCCGCCGGTGACATAGATCATCTGCCCGGTGACAAAGTCAGTATCGAGCAAATAGAGCAGCGCCTTGACGATTTCCTCTGCCGAGCCGGGGCGCTTGAGCGGGATCTTGGGCGCGTGTTGCACCAGGTATTCCGGCCCTTTGCCGGGCGGCGGCAAGATCATACCTGGTGCGATGGCATTGATCTGGATGTTTGGCGCCAGCGCCTGGGCCAGGCTCTGCGTCATTGCCCACAGCCCGGCTTTGGTCAGTGTGTAGGCGACGTGATCGACGCCGGGGTAGACGGCAGTCCAGTCGATGATGTTGATGACGTGAGCGCGCTGCTCCGGCCGAATCTGCCGGGCAAACGCCTGGGTCAGGAAAAAAGGCGATTTGAGGTTGATGTCAAAGTGGCGATCCCAGTTTTCCTCGTCGGTATCGTCCCAGTAACCCGGTTCAAAGATCGCCGCGCTGTTGACCAGAATGTCGGCCTGACCAAAACGCTTCACGGCACGCTCGATCACGGTCGGGGCCAGGCGCGGTCGGCTCAGGTCGGCCTGCACGGCCAGAGCCTGCACGCCCAGCGCTTCGATCTGTTCGACCACCTCTTGCGCCGGCCCGGCGGAGGCGTTGTAATGGACGACGACGTGCGCGCCCCGTTCGGCCAGGGCCAGGGCCATCGCCCGGCCCAGGCGCACCGCACCGCCAGTGACGATGGCGATTTTTCCTTCAAGTTTCATCGATCATCTCTCTTTTTCGTTAGAGCCAGGCCCAGAGCAGCAGTGCGCCCATCGAGATAAAGCCGATGATCGCTGGCCGCGGTTGTCCCCAGAACAGGCCTAGCCCCACCGTTTCCAGCAGCCAGGTGATGGCATAGATCAGGCTCAAGGGCTGTGCCGGCAGATCGACCGGGCGCAAAAGAGCAGTCATCACTGCCGAAGCCAGCGCCCAGCCAGCAAAGTTGATCCAGGGAATGCCGCCGGAACGGCAGCGCAGGCAATAACTGCCCGGCTGATCCCAGGCCCAAAAGCCCCAGCCGACCATCTGTGGATCGAGGAAAAAGTCCCAGGCGGTCATCGCTGCCGCGCTGAGCAGTACAAAAGCCAGGCTGCGCTCCGGCGCGATGAGTGCGGCGACCGCCCACGAGGGCGGCAGCATCATCAGCCAGGCCAGGGGGATGATCAGTGGCACGCGGCCAAGCTGCGGTTTGAGGCGGTCGGTGTAATGGTAGCGGCCAAAGGGAAGGCCGGTGCGCGAGCCGAGAAACTCGACACCCCAGCCGAGCAGCGGGATCAACACGACGACCAGGATCGTGCGCCCGGCGGGCCAGGCTGAAGCAAGGATGGCGACGACGGCCGATGCCTGGGCGACGACGCCGAGCGAGATGGCGACGTGCATAGCCTTTTCGCCCCACACCCACTTGACGACTGGGGTAAGGAACATCACCAGCACCCAACCCACGAGTGCGACTTGTGCTGTTGGATTCAGTGAAATCCATGCCGTGTGCAAAATGTCCAATTCAGACCTCCCAGGAGAGCACTGAAAAACCTGCTTTGCCAGAGAACACCGAGAGCACAGAGATATAAAAAGAAAGACAAAAATCTCTGAGACTTCTGTGCCCTCTGTGGCTAAAAATGGACTTTTTCAGCGGTCCTAGACACGATTGCGCAGCATCAACTCTTTGGGATACGGGTTCAGATAGACCTGCTGGTGTACCCAGTCGGGCACCGGCCGGCGGCGAATGTGGTGCTTGAGCAGCGTGATGGGCACGATCAATGGCACCAACCCGTGCCGATAAGTGTCCATCGCTTCGAGCAGTTCGGCCTTGTCATCGGCATCCAGATCGTCTTTCATAAAGCCCAGCAGGTGTTGGAGCACGTTATAGTGCCGCCCCGACGTGGCGACGGCTTTGAGGCCCTCCATCAACAGCATGCCGTATTCGGCGGCGATCTCGTCGAGCGGGCGCTGGCCGATTTGGGCGACCAGCCGGCCCAGTTTTTGATAGTGCGCCGGGCTGTGGGCGAGCAGCGTCATTTTGTGCGCGGTGTGAAAGCGAACCAGTTCAGCGGGCGTTGGGCCGGTTTGGAATATCGCCGTCCAGCGTTGGTAGGTGAAAATGCGGTCGATGAAATTCTCGCGCAGGTGGGCGTCGTTGAGGCGGCCTTCCTCTTCGAGCGGGAGGAGGGGAAAGCGGCGCTGCACCTCTCGGGCAAACATGCCTACGCCGACCCGTTCGGCCATCCCGTGCTCATTGTATACTTTGACTCGAAACAGGCCGGAACTGGGCGAGTCCTTTTTGAACACAAAGCCGTGCAGCCCTTCGCCGGCCAGTTCCTCGACGCGCCGCACGGCCCAGGCCGTCATCTGTCCGGTCAGATCGACGCCGGTCTTGATTGTGACCAGGCGCGGATCGTCCGGATTGCCGACCAGGTGCATCGCTTCGTGGGGCACCGGAAGGCCACACTCCACCTCCGGGCAAACCGGCACCCACTCGACATGGCGGCCCAATTCGTCGACCAGGAAATGATCGAGCTTGTGCCCGCCGTCATAGCGTACCTTTTGTCCGAGCAGGCAGGCGCTGATGCCCAGGCGGATACGCGGCTCCGCGGTTTGTGTGGAGTCAGTCATAGCAGCTCTCCAGCGGTGCGGTGATCTTGTAGCCATGCCGTGCTCGCCGCCAGATGCCAGGCAGGCGGCGCAGCTTGCCCCAGCCGCCGACGTAGGCGCGTCGATCAAATACGTCGTAATCGTGCCGCTCGATGTCGAGCAGGATGGCGCGGTAAAGTTCGGCGGCGGCGGCGATGGCAAACCGTCCGTCGGGGTGGAGCAGCGAGATGCCGGGCAGCGCCTCGGCGTACAGCCGGCGTGCACGGTCGATCTGAAAGCACATCAGGCCGCGCCAGCGGTCATCGACTTGCCGGGCAGCCAGGTCGGCCTCGCGCAGGTCAAAGCGGGCCAGTTCGTCCAGCGGCAGGTACAGCCGGCCCTTACGCCAGTCTTCATTCACGTCGCGCAAGATGTTGGTCAGTTGCAGGGCCACGCCGAGCTTGATCGCATAGGGTACGGCGGCGGGGCCATCAAAGCCGGTGATGTGCATTGCCATCAACCCTACCGTTGTGGCGACGCTGTAGGCGTATTCGGCCAACTGATCGAAGGTATGGTAGCGGGTGATGTCGATGTCGAGGGCCACGCCGTCGAGAAGCTGGTGGGCGTATTCGACCGGGATGCGGTAGCGGGCGCGCGCGTCGGCCCAGGCCAGCGCAACCAGGCTTTCATCGCTCAAGCCGTCCAGGGATGGATGATCGGCCAGCGACCGGGCACGCCATGCGGTCAGTTTTTGGGCAACGGCATCGTCGTCCGGGCGATCGACCGGGTCGGCATCGACCAGGTCGTCGCTGACGCGGCAAAACGCATACAGTGCGCGCATGGCGCGGCGTTTGTCTGGCGGCAGCAGGTTCGAGGCCAGGTAAAAGGTCTTGCTGTGTTGTGCTGTGACCTGTTCGCAGTGGCGGTAGGCGAGCTTGAGCGTTTCCGTGTCAACGTTGACATGGATGGCAGGCGATTTCTGCTTGAGCGGCGCGCAAGCCAGCGCGAGCAGGCGATTCTCCCACGATGATGTTGACACGGTCAATGAACATCTCCTTTGCAATCTGGTGGTCAGCGGTATCTTGTCAACAGGTTGGGGAGAAACCAGGTTTTTGTCAAAAACCTGGTTTCTTTCCTTCAGTTATTGACAAGTCAGCGGTTGGCGACGATCAACTGCTCGGCGATTTTCGACGAAGAAAGCACGCCGGGAAGCCCCGCGCCGGGATGGGTGCCCGCGCCGACCAGGATCAGGTTGTCGATGTCCTCCGAGCGGTTGTGCGGGCGGAACCAGGCCGACTGGCGAAAGATCGGTTCGACGGAAAAAGCCGAGCCCAGGGTGCTGTTCAGAGTATCCCTGAAATGCAGTGGGTCGATATAGTGTTCGGCGACGATATTGGCTTGCAGGTCGGGCAGGTAATTGTCTTCCAGGAACTGCATGATCGCGTCGCGGTAGGGTTTGGCCGTTTTGGTCCAATCCACGTCGGCGCCCAGGTGCGGCACCGGCGAGAGGACGTAAAAGGCCTCGCCGCCTTCGGGGGCCAGCGAAGGATCGGTGATGGTGGGCATGTGCAGGTAGAGCGAAAAGTCGTCGGCCAGTACCTTGCGGTGGAAAATGTCGTCGAGCAGGCCCTTGTAGCGTTCCGAAAGGATGATGTTGTGGTGGGCCAGCCGGCTGTCGAGGTAGCGGCGTTTGGTGCCAAAGTAAATGACAAACAAGGACATGCTGTAGCGCGTCCACGTTTTGTAGCGCGCGTCCGAGTTGCGGCGGCGGTGCTCCGGCTTGATCAAGTTCAGATAGGTGTAAGCGGCTTCGGCGTTCGAGATGACCACGTCGGCCTTGTGGACGCTGCCATCGGCCAGGCGCACGCCGGTGGCGCGGCGGCCTTGTACCAAAATCTCGCTCACTTCCGTGTTGAGGTGAATCTTGCCGCCCAGTTCTTCGATCAACCTGACCAGGGCATTGACCAGCGCGCCGGTGCCGCCCAGGGCGAAAAAGACACCCCACTCGCGCTCCAGGTAGTGGATCATGGCGTAAATCGAGGTGGTGTCAAAGGGGTTGCCGCCGACCAGCAGCGGGTGGAAGGAAAAGCAGCGGCGCAGAAAATCGTTTTTGACGAACCCGGCCACATACTGGTACACTGTCTTGTACGATTGCAGCCGGATCAGGTCGGGGGCGATGCGCAGCATGTCGCCGAATTTGAGAAAGGGCTGGTCGGCCAGTTCGACAAAGCCTTTTTCAAAGATCGGCTTGGTGGTGGCGATGAAGCGCTGGTAGCCGTCCATGTCTTCCGGCGCCCATTGTTCGATCTGGCTCAAGATAAAGTCGGGATCGCCGTTATAGTTGAATGCGCGCCCGGTGTGGTCGAAAATGCGGTAAAAGGGATTGCAGGGCACAAACTGGACGTAATCCTCGCGCTTGCGGCCGGACAGGGCAAAAATTTCGTCAAACATGAACGGCGCGGTGATCACCGTCGGGCCGCCGTCGAACTTGAACCCGTTGATTTCGTAGACATAGCCGCGCCCGCCTGGCTTGTCGCGTTTTTCGAAAATTTCCACCTCGTAGCCTGGATGAGAGGCAATTCGCGCTGCTGCGCCCAGAGCGCCGAACCCGCTGCCGATGATAATCACTTTGGACATTTTCAACCCTCCTCAAGCATAATAGTAGACAAGGAACAAGTAGACAAGGATACAAGGAACAAGACCCGTATTTGTGACCCAGTACTGGCGACACTTTAGAGATTGGCTGGCGCGGGGCAAGATAGATCGGGTACAAAGAGCACCCGTAGCCAGATGAACCCGGTCAGGCCGAGCATGATCAGCCCGCCGAGCATGCCGGGCGCAAACGCGCCGACCGATTGCATCAAGAATCCGCCCAGGATCGGCGAGACGATGCGGGTCAGGCTACCCAGCGAGGCCGAGAGGCCCAGTGTGCCGCCGACCTGCTCCGGGTAAACCGACTTGGTCAGCGCGCTGTTTGAAACGACGTTCATCGTGCCGCTGGCCAGTGCCAGCGGTGCAAGGACGATCAGCAGCACGGTCAGGTTGGGCGACAGGCCCCAGGCGATCAACGACAGGGTGAGCAAAACACTGGCCGCAAAGATGAGCTGCTTGTCGGTGAAACGCCTGGTCAGCTGGCTGATGCCGCCGCCCTGAACCAGCACTACCAGCACGCCGACATAGGTCAGCACGTAGCTGGTCGCTTGCGCATCGAGGCCGAGTCGCTTGGCGGCAAAGAGCGAAAAGGTGGTCTCGAACATCGTAAAGGCCAGGCCGTACCACAGGCGCACGTTCAACAGCGGGCCGACGCAGGGCAGGCGCAGCGCTTCCCACAACTGCCGGAACGAGAACGCCGTGCGCGGATTTTCAGCCCGTTCGTGCCGTTTTTCGGGGGGCAAAGACTCGGGCAGCCAAATCAGCACGCCGATCAGGTTGAGCGCCGACAGCCCGGCGGCGACAAAGGCGGGCAGGGCGTAATTGCCGCCCGCGCTCAACGTGCCGCCCAGCGCCGGGCCAAAGATGAATCCCAGCCCAAAAGACGCGCCGATGATGCCCAGGCCCTTGGCACGATTTTTCTCGTCGGTCACGTCGGCAATGTAGGCCTGGGCCAGCGAGATGTTGCCACCTAACAGCCCGTCAACGATCCGGCTTAAAAAGAGCATCCACAGCGCACCCGACAGCCCAAGCAGCAAAAATCCGACCACCGTGCCGGCCAGTGAAACGATCAGCAGCGGTTTACGCCCATAGCGGTCAGAGAAGCGACCAATGGTCGGTGCGCCGACCATCTGCGTGACCGCGTTGGCCGCCAGCAGCAGGCCGACGGCGGTTTCGGAGGCGTTAAAGGTTTCGGCGTAAAAGGGCAGCAGCGGCAAGATCAAACTGAACCCCAGCACGTCTATAAAAACGTACAAAAAGACTAAAAAAAGATTATTTTTGCGCATTTTCTTGCTCTATGCAAATGATCCTGATGTGGGTTGGGTCCGGCGCGTCGTCACGGATTTTTCGATGCGCACGGCGATCCAGACCAGCGCGCCCAATCCGGCACATAGACCCAGGTCGGGCAGTGACAGCGGCACGACCTGAAAAAAGCGGTCGAAAAATGGGACATAGATGGCTATCGCTTGCAGGGCGATGGTCAGCAGGGTGACGACCAGCATCGCCGGATTGGCGCGCAGCCCGGCCAAAACGGTCTTGCTTGACGCGCGCAGTCCCAGCGCGTGCCCGATTTGGGTGAAAGCAAGTGTGGTAAAGGCCATTGTTTGCCAGGTCGCGTCGCCAGGCTCATAGTAGGCATAGCTGACCCCCAAAGTGAGTAAAGCAATAAAAAGTCCGACCCAGATCATGTGCCGTCCAGCCCCTTCGCCAAAGATGCTGGCCTGGGGCGCGCGCGGCGGGCGCTGCATGGTGTCCTTTTCCGACGGCTCCAGGCCGAGGCCGAGGCCCATGAGGCCGTCGGTGAGCAGGTTAAGCCACAGCAGCTGCAACGGCAGCAGGGCCACGTTGATCCCCAGCAGCGGCGATAAGAGCATAACCAGCACTTTGGCTGCGTTGCCGCCGATGGAAAATTTGACAAAGCGCAGCAGGTTGTCATAGATGATCCGCCCTTCTTCGACGGCGGCGACGATGGTGGCAAAATTGTCGTCGAGCAGCACCGCGTCGGCGGCTTCCTTGGCCACGTCGGTGCCGGTGATGCCCATCGCCACGCCGATGTTGGCTTTGCGCAGGGCCGGGGAGTCATTGACCCCATCGCCGGTCATGGCGACGATCTGGCCGCGCGCTTGCAGCGCATCGACGATCTTGAGTTTGTCTTCCGGCGTTACTCTGGCGTACACCGAGACGGTCTCGACGATAGCTTGTAGGTCTTGCGATGACATCTGGCTGAGTTCTTGCCCGGTCAAGACGCGGCCTTCCGGTTGGATAATACCCAGTTCGGCAGCAATGGCGGCAGCCGTCAGTGGATGGTCGCCGGTGATCATGATCGGCCGGATGCCAGCCATCTTGCAGGTCTCTACGGCGTGTTTGGCCTCCGAACGAGGCGGGTCGATCATCCCGACCAGCCCGACAAAGGTCAGGTTCTGTTCCTGGATTTCGTCGGTGGTGGAAGGTTGATCGTCCAGCCAGCGCAGGGCGACGCCCAGCACGCGCATTCCCTGTCCGGCCAGCTTGCTGTTTGCGGCCTGGATGCGCTGCTGCCAATCGCTGGTCATCGGTTCGATGCGCTCGTCGTTCCAGATATATGTCGATATGTCGAGCAGCTTGTCAACCGCGCCCTTGGTCACGGCGACAAACCGGCCGTTACCCTTTGCCAGTGGACGAAGGCTTGCCGGCAGCGACTGGCTGTCCGAGATGGCGTGGACGGTGGTCATCCGTTTGCGTTCCGAATCGAACGGCAGTTCGGCCACGCGCGGCATCCACCCTTCCAGATCGTCTTTGAACAAGCCGGCCTGGGCGGCGGCGACGATCAGCGCACCTTCGGTGGGGTCGCCAACGGCGTGAAAACAGCCTTTTTGCGGATCGGGCTTGAGTACAGCGTCATTGCACAATGCGCCGCCGGCGAGCACCATCTGAATCGGGATCGACGCATGGTCGAGAAAACCCGGTGAGCACTCGTTCATATTGACCGAAGGCTGTCGGTGGCGCATCGTTTCATTTAATTCCAGCGTGTGCCCGGCCACATCGATCAGTGTGACGGTCATGCGATTTTCGGTCAATGTGCCGGTTTTATCCGAGCAGATCACGGTCACCGAACCGAGCGTTTCGACGGCGGGCAGTTTGCGGATCAGCGCCTGCCGTTTGAGCATCCGCTGTGCGGCGAGCGAAAGGGTGATTGTGACCACCGCTGGGAGTCCTTCCGGCACAACAGCGACGGCTACACTGACGGCGGTGACGAACATATCCAGCAGTGGTTCGTTGCTCAGCAGGCCGATCGCTGCCACCAGCACAGCGGCGACCAGTCCGACGACGGCCAGCAATTTGCCGACCTGATCGAGCTTGCGCTGCAAGGGTGTTTGTTCTTGCTCGATTTGCTGGATCAGCGTCGCGATTTTGCCCAGTTCGGTATCCATCCCGGTGGCGGTGACGATGGCTGCGCCACGCCCATAGGAGACAACTGTGCCCATATAGGCCATGTTGCGCCGGTCGCCCAACGACAAAGCCATATCGCCAGCCGTCGGCAGGTAAGCCATCGTTTCCTTTTCAACTGCTTCGGACTCGCCGGTCAGCGCTGCCTCTTGGATGCGCAGGTTAACGCTTTCGGTTAGCCGCATATCGGCGGGGACGCGGTTTCCTGTTTCGAGCAGGACAACGTCGCCCGGCACCAGGTCGCGCGCTGAAACCTGGCTCACCTGGCCATCGCGACGGACGCGGACGGAAGGTACGGCCAGCTTTTTCAAGGCGGCCATCGCCTTCTCGGCCCGGTATTCCTGGATGAATCCCAGCAGTGCAAACATCAGTACGATGACCAGGATGGCGATCGTTTCGGTCGCTTTGCCCAACAGCCCAGAGACAATGGCTGCCACGATCAGGATGATGACCATCGTTTCGGTGAACTGCTCGAACAGCATACGCCACGGGCTTTTGACAGCCTGCTCGGTCATTTCATTGGGGCCCAGGAGGGCCAACCGCCGTGCGGCCTCAACCGTAGTCAGACCGTGGTCGGCGTCGGTGTCGAGCTGTTCAAGGGTCTGCACGGTTGTTTTTTGATACCAGTCCATCGCTGGATCGATCTGGTTAGGAAACGGAGACATCGTTTTGTCCTTTTAGGTGTTGGTTTCCGTTTGGCCCGCGTCCATCAATTCTTGCCGCCGCTTGCGGTATTCGAGGATCGGATGATCGCCCTGGATCAGCTTTTCGCCGCTGCGCAGGGCCGAGGCTTTGGGCTGCTGGGTGTTGACCACCCGGCGGTCCTGGTGGGCTACCTTGAGGTTAAAAGGCATGGCCAGTTGGGCGATCCACGTACCCAGGATGGGGACAGTCATAAATTTCTGGTAAAAGCGCAGGTAGAGCAGCGTGTGTTCCTGGTCGACGGGGACAAAGGCACCCAGCACGCGCACGGCCTGCGAAATGTGATTCTCCCACAGGTTGGGAAAGATGAATTCGAGCTTGAAATCACGGTCGGCGGGGGGCACGGGCACCTCGTCTGGCCTGCGCGGCGTGGAGCCATCGTCCACCTTATTGAACACATAGACCTGGAATTTGTTGCGGTGTACCCACTCGACGCCCGGCCCTTCGATCAGCGTGCGGCAGCCGCGGCCGATGGTGTCATAGTGGACAAAAGGCAGGTGCACGGCATCGAGCTGGTTTTCGATCACCCGCGAATAATGCGCATCCCAAGGATCGATGGACTGGCCATAGACCATCCCATCCAGGTCGTCGAAAAATTCGGGCGGCTGGAGGTCGGCGGGCGGGTTTTCGCCCCACCAGATCCAGATGAACCCGTGCGCCTCGTGGGTGGGGTAGCTGTGTACCTTGAAGCGCTCCGGCACCGGCGCGGCCTGTCCGTTGGCCGGGATTTTGGTCACCCGGCCGGCGGTGTCGTATTCGAAACCGTGAAAGGGGCATTGAAGCCGTCCGTTGCTGACCACACGCCCCTTGCTCAACTCAACCCCGCGATGGACACAGCGGTCGAACAGGCAGCTCAACGTGCCGGTCTTGTCGCGCCAAAAGACCAGCTTTTCGCCCAGCCGGGTCACGCCGACCGGCCTGTCCTTGACCTGATTGGAAGACAGCACAACGTACCATTGATTACGAATCATGATCCTGGCCTCGCTTCTTATCGCGTTTGGTGGCTTGCGCCAGACTAATCAGGCGCAAGGCATAGTATACAACAATGATCGCCACAATGACAACTGCGGCTAATGGTTCCATACCTTTCTCCGGTCAGCCTTCGCGGACGCTACCGGCTTTCGGGAAGGCCGGCAATGCTATCGGGGTTGTCTTTCTTGCTCGATCTCGTCCAGCAGGGCCAAAATCTCGGCATTGTCCGGAATGTCACTCATCGAATGGCCATAGTGCACGTATCTTGCCTTGCCCGCTTTGTCGATGATGACCTGCGCGGGCATGCGGCCCAGCTTGAACAGGTTGACTTCCTGGCCGTAGCGCTTGAGCACGGTGTGGGTGGGGTCGGGCAGTCCGACGAAGGGGAGGCTCTCGTCTTGCCAGTAGCGGGCAAAGGCCGCGCCGTCTTCAGGGCCGACGACGACGATCTCGGTGTCACGTTTCTGGAATTCGTCGTATTGTTGGCGCAACTGCGCCATGTGCCGGCGGCAGAATGGTCAAACAAAGCCGCGGTTGAAAACGAGCAGGACATTTTTCTGGCCACAATAGTCGGACAGGCGCACCGTCTGGCCGTTCCAGTCGACCAGTTCAAACTCGGGCGCCGGTGTGTCAAGAACAACTCGGTTTGTCATTGGCAGTCTCCTTTTTTATTTGCTCAATTTCGTTGCCCGGTTTCGCCCCAAACCCGGTACAGGAAGCTTGTCACGGCCTGGAGAAATGGTTGTGGGCACTCTTCGTGCGGCACGTGCCCGCAGTTGGCGATGACCACCAGTTCGGCTTCCGGCAGTTCGCCGGCCAGGCGAATGCTCTGCTCGGTAGGCACGATGCGATCGTCGTCGCCGGTGAGGACCAGGACAGGCAGAATTAATTCGTCCAACCGGTCAGCCAACTGCGATGAGCGGCTGGCGGCGGTCAGCTCCCACAAGGCGACATCCCAGTTTTCCGCCCGCAAGGGTTTTTGGTAGCCCTCCCACACCTCGTCGCTGATTTTGGCCGGGTCGTGCCAGGCGGAGCGTAGAAAATCGAGTCCCCAGGTGCGAATTCGCCGGGTGAACAGTGGGCCGAGGCGGCGCATTTGCGGCGTTTTCAGCAGCGGGCGGACCAGGGGCGGCGATCCGCCGCCGGCGTACACCGCCGGATCGACCAGGATCAGCGCCTTGACCCGCTCGGGATGTTCCAACGCGGCCAACATTGCAATAGTCCCGCCGGCCGAGTTGCCGACCAGAACGGCCTGCTCTGCGCCGAGCATATCGATCAGGGCGACGGTCAGATCGACTTGAAAATCGGTTGCGTACGGGTTTCGTCCGCCCCACTCGGCCGGGGGCGGGCGCTCGGTCAGGCCGAACGCCGGTCGATCAAAGGCCAGCACGGTGCCCAGTTCGCCCAGCGGCGACATGACCTCACGCCAGGAAAAGAGGCTGGCCCCAAAGCCGTGCAGCAAGATCATGACAGTCTGTCCCTGACCGGCGATTTTGTAATGAACATCAAGCTGTTCGATCTCGACAAACTGGCTGTCGGGATCGGCCAACTGCGCTGGCGGAAGGGTATCCTGGAGCGGCGGAACGGGTACCAGAAAGGGGCCGACCAGGATCGCGATCAACAGCATGCCGGCGCCGATGGTAATGGTACGCAGAACTCTGTTTTTGCTTGGTCTTTGTTTGTGGCTTGTCGTCATTATACTACAAATTATGCGGTGGGCCAATGGTTGATTCTATACCGGCGCCAGCGTGCCGGCCCAGATTTGCCAGGCCAGGGCGGTCTTGGCGACCAGGCTGAGCACGATGTATACACGCTCGCCGAACAAATAGTCCTTCCACGGGCCGACCTTTTTGTATTGCAAGATCATATTGACTGCAAAGATGTTGAAAAAGACAAAGATGGTCGGGATGATGGCATAGACGAATGCGGGCGGCTCTGCGCCAGATGACGAAAGAGCGCCCATAAAGTACATGACGATCACCACCCAGGGCAGGATACCGGCGATGCAGCCATAGATGAAGGCGGTCCAGTTTGTTTTTGACGTGTTCTGGTTGTGCAGCTCCATCATGATTCCGAACAGGTTCATCATCGCGTTCACACCAAAGGCCAGGATCATGGTGCCCAGGTCCCAGATGCCGACCAGCATGCCGATCAGCACGATCATCCACGACGAACTGAGGGCATACTCGTAAAAGCGGACCGGGTTCATTCCCTTTTTCAGATTGGCGACATATTGCTTGAACCCCACAGTAGACAGGATGCCGTGCGCGACCGCCGAGAGCAGCAAAAAGATGGCCACCGCCGGCCCGAATGGAAGCTCGTAGGCAAGTTTGGGATCGGGGGTCAGTGAAAAAGTTGCCCGATCAAAGCGCAAATAGTTGGTAAAGATGGGATAGGCGGTGTCATTGCTGATGACGATCATCAGAATGCCCTGCACCAGGTGCAGCAGACCCATAATCGCATTAAAGCGGCGCAACCCAATAAATCTGGTATCGACAGCGTTTTTGTTCATTGAATTACACTCCTTTTTCTAATATTCGGTCAAATTGAATCTGATAGATACACCTCGCCAACGGGCCGGACTTGAACTGGTCAGGCCTGGTTGAAAAAGTGTTAGAACTCGATCTGTCTGCGGCGGATGTGCTGGAAAAATTCTTCACGGATGGCCTGATTTTCCTTGAACTCGCCCAACACTGCGCTGGTGACCATCCGCGCGTTTGCCTTTTTGACGCCGCGCATGGCCGAGCACATGTGAACGCCCTCCACCACCACGGCGACGCCGCTGGGTTGTAAAACCTGCTCGATAAAGCCGGCAATTTGCTGGGTCATGCGTTCCTGAAGCTGCAAGCGGCGCGCGTACATTTCGACGATGCGCGGGATTTTGCTCAAGCCAATCACCTTGCCGTTAGGAATATAGGCCACGTGGGCGCGCCCCAAAAAGGGCAGCATATGGTGTTCGCACATGCTGTAATAGTCACTTGAGTTTAGAGTTGCGACCAGGCGCGTGAAAGCGTGCGCTTGAGTCAAGCGTTCCTTAAAAATGAAAAAGTGAGTCCAAGAAGCTGTTTAGCGTAACCTTTGTGCAACCAGAGGCCAAAATGGTCAAGTGGGCGCAAAAATGC
>CAYRXM010000091.1:2991-19832 GCA_964428175.1 uncultured Anaerolineae bacterium | reverse complement strand
GAGGAGAACTGGAGGATCGCTTTGGCCCACTTGCCGATACCGCGCAAAACCTGCTCTACCAGCTTGGGGTCAAGGTGCTGGCCGTGCGGGCGCGGGTCGATGCCATTGTGAGTGAGTACCGGCAAATCGTCATCCGCGCCGAGGCGTTGGAGGAGGCCAACCGCGTCGCCCTGCAAAACAAGGTCGGCGCACGGGTGCGCGTGCAGCGCCGCGAAATTCGCCTGCCGGCAGAAGCCGAAGCGGTTTGGCGGGCCGAACTGGTCAATACACTGGAACGGATGATAGAAATCGGGGTATAAACGCAAGTTGGACGGTCAAAAAAACCAGGTTGGGAACGCCAACCTGGTTTCTTGGTCTCTAGCCTGTTGTGAAAATCGCCGCCGGTTGGGACAGGTCTCGCGCCTGCCCCGCAGAATTGGGCGAGGGCAAGCCTCGCGCCTGCCCCGCAGAATTGGGCGAGGGCAAGCCTCGCGCCTACTACAGTTTCTTGCCCCGCACTATCTTGCCCCGCAGGCTTGCAGGCAGGCCTGCATGTGTCCCCGCGATTCCGCCGCGATCACGCAACACTGCTCCAGCGTATAGCCCTGGGCCTTGGCGCCAATGATCTCCAAATCCAGCGGGCCGGTGTAGCCGTGCTCGTGCAACACGCGCACATAGCCCACCAGATCAATGTCGCCGCGCCCGTTGGCCTGCATGTGCGGTTCGCCGGGGTTTTGCTGCCGCCCCTTGCAATCGCGGATGTGAACGTGTTTGACGCGCGCGATGACTGCCGCAATCGCCTCGACCGGATTTTCGCCCCCCCGGTAGATGTGCGAGGGGTCCATGTCGATACCAAAGGCAGGAGAGGCAATTTCCTCCATCGCCCGCAGCGTGGTCGGTGTGTTGTAAATGCTCGCCCCCACATGGGCCTTGACGCATAGGGTCACGCCGTATTTCTCTGCCATCCTGGACAGATTGCCCAGCGAGTCGATCACCTGCACCCACTGTTCTTCATCGTCGGCCTTGCCGCCCGGCCCGCAGTTGATGATTGGAACGCCGATTGCGACCGCGGCCTGCATCGCCGCTTCCATCACCGCCGGGTCCTGGCGTGGCTGCTCCATGGCCAGCAGTTCCAGGCCGTATTCGCCGGCCAGCCGCTTGATCTCCAGGGCGAGTTCCTGCCAGCGATCCAGCACCAGGTGTTCGCTCATCCCGCCAATCGCCGACAACTCGATGCCGTCATAGCCAGCCATCGCCGTGTATTTGAATGCCGTTTCCAGGTCAAACGCGCCAAATAGCACTGAATTTGCGCCCAATTTCATGGTCATCCTCCGTTGCATAAAAGGTGCGTACTGCGTATTCCGTGTTACGCATTACGCATCACGCATTACGTATTACTTTACGTAAACCACCGTCTCTGTTTCCAAAGAGTCAATCGCCGCTTGCAGGACTTTTTGCGCGGCCAGGCCGTCGGCGGCGCAGCCATCGATCTCATCCGGTGAGGCGCCCTCTTCGAGCTGCTCGACAAAGCGCCCCAGGCGCGCGCGAAACGTGTCGTCAAAGTCTTTCATCCCGCCGAACAGGCCGGGGTTGGTATAGACCGTTTTCTCCAGGTCGCCGGCCGGGTACAGCGTGACTTGCTGGAACACATCCTCGATCACAAACCGCCCACCGGTGCCGGCCACTTCGCAGCGCTCCATCGGATGGCCGCGCTCGATGTCATAGCTGCCCACCAGGTGGCCGACCACGCCGTTCTTGAAGCGCATATTGAACTGCGCCGTCGACCAGATCACCCGCCCCGGTGCCTTGACGGCGAAACACTGCACCGCTTCCACATCGCCGCAAAAATAGCGCATAATGTCGACGGTGTGCGGGTGCAGGGCCTTGATCTGGAAATAGGGCGAGCTTTCGCGTGGATTCTTGATCCACATGCTCATGTTGACGAAAAGCAGGTGGCCCAGCCGGCCCTCGTCGACCCACTTTTGGGCCAGCCGGTGCGCCGGGTTGAAGCGGTGATTGAGGTTGATGCCGTAGCAAAGTCCTTTTTCTTTGGCCCTGACGACCATCGCTTCGGCCTCGGCGATGGTGTTGGAGATGGGTTTTTCACCCAGGACGTGGCAGCCGAACTCCAGCGCCTGCATGGTCGGCTCGTAATGCTCGCTGCCGTATTCATAGCCGCCGGTGGCGACGCTGCACATGTCGGGCGACAGAGCCTTGAGCATGGTCTCCACATCGTAAAAGGCGGGCACGCCCAATCGCTCGGCGGCCCGGTCGGCGCGATCTTGCTTGATGTCGCACACGCCGACCAACTCGGCTTGCGGGTGTTCCCGGTAAATGTCGGCATGCTTGTTGCCGATAGGTCCGAGGCCAATCACACAGACACGTTGCATGAGGTCTCCTTTGGGGCTGCGTACTGCATATACTGCGTACTGCATATTGCGCACTGCGTACTGCATACTGCGTACTGCATATTGCATATTGCGTACGATTAGGGCAGTGGTGCGTTGTTTATCGATGGCGGCAGGCTAGTGTCGTAGGGTACCGGTTCTTCGGCCAGATTACGCTCCCGCTCTTTGGGGATGATGTACACCAGCAGGCGCGAGATTTCGGCGAGCAGGTCGATGCGGTGCGAAACGACGTTTTCAGATAGAACGGGCTGCCCCAGGCAGTACCAGTGACGGCTTTCGCGGGCCGAACCCAGGGCATATTCGTAAAAACGCGCCCGGTCTCTGCCCGAATGGCGGCTGTAGCCTTCGGCAATATTGGCTCCGACAGAACCAATGGCCCTGAACAACTGATCGGCCAGGCTGACCATACGCGGGTCGGCTGCCAATTTGGCTGTATCGTACCACACGAGTGACCCAAGAAACAGCGCCAGCCGATATGCTTTCATCTTCCACAGTGGATCTGTGCTGACCTGTTCAGATACCGTCTTGAGCCCCTCTTCAAAACTCCGCACCAATACCCTCTGTCCTCAATATGCAGTACTCGATACGCAATATGCAGTAAGCGCTAGATTTCATACCCATACTCGATCATCGCCGGCTTGAGAAAGTCAAAGTCGTGTACGCCCTCGTCGGTTTTCCAGCGGCCCACCGTTTCGGACTTGACGATGATCCGCGCCAGGGGAATCCCCAAAAAGGTCTCCAGCCGGGCGAGGGTCTCCTCTTGCTTGAGCACAAAATCCTCAAAGCGCACCTCGATCCACTGCGCCGGCTTGGGCATGGCCTTGACCAGCTTGTACTGGTACAGCCACGAGATGGCGCGGCGCTCGCGCACGTCTTCGGTGGGCGGGTAAGAGATGCCGAAATCGCCCAGGTCATCGGTCACGTGGCGGCCCAGGATGCTGTCACGCGGATCGCGGATCCAGAAAATGTATTTGGCTGCGGGGAACATGCGCATAATCCACGGAAAGCAGAGCGTAGTTTCGGGGATTTTCCAGCCCTTGTGCTCGTCCGGGCTGTCGAGCACCGACTTGAGGTAGGACTGGATCAGGTCGGTGAACTCTTGGGGAATGTCCATCGTGAGCAGCTCGCCCCAATCCCATTCCAGGCCGCCCGGCCATTTGATGTAGCGAGCCAGCACGCGGCAGGCTTCGTACATATCTTGCGGCGGCACCAGGTCGCCGGAGCGGTTGAGTAGCGCGCCCATGTAGACATTGCTGGCATACAGCGTGTGCGACATGGCGCGGGTGCCACCGTGCCCGCGCCCGATGATGATGATCAGAGACATAGAATGACCTCGATTTACAGTGTAATGACCTGCCCCGTCTGCCACGATTCGATGATCGCCTCGATGATGCTTTGCACGTGCAGCGCATCGGCGCCCGAGGCGTCGATCTCGTCGGGGCCAACGCCGGCGATGTTTTGCTCCACCCATTTGCCGATGCGGCTGCCAAAGGTTTCGCTAAAGTTCATCATGCCGCCCACGTAATCGTAGGTTTTGGTTTCGCGGCTGCGGCGCGGGTAAAAGGTGAGATGTTCGCAGGCGTCGAGCAGCACAAAGCGCGCTTCCGAGCCGACCACTTCGAGCGTCTCCAGCCCATACGAACCGCCGGCGTCATACGAGCCGGTCAGGTGGCCGATGATGCCGTTCTTGAACTGCAAGTTGACCTGCACGTTCGACCAGCAAACACGGCGACCGTCGGGCGTGTCGGCGCGGGGGCCTTTTTTGAAAAAGGCCTGCACCCTGGCCACGTCGCCGCCAAAGTAACGCATCACGTCCAGCGAGTGCGGGTGCAAGGCGCGGATGTGAAACCAGGGCGAGGTTTCGTTGGGATTGTTGATCCACATGGTCATGTTGATGATGTTGATTTCGCCCAATTTGCCTTCATTGACCCACCCTTTCGCCATCTGAGCGGCGGGAGTAAAACGGTGATTGAGGTTGATGCCGTAGCGCAGCCCTTTTTTCCGGGCCAGGGCCACCATCTCTTGTGCCTCTTCCAGGTTGTTGGAAATGGGCTTTTCGCCCAGGGTAGGAATGCCGGCATTGAGCAGTTCAAGGGTGGCCTGGTAGTGGTCGCCGCCGTTTTCCTTGCCGGCGGTACACATGCTGGCCGCGTCGATGTGAATGCCGCTCTTGAGCATGTCCTGGATCGAATAAAAGGCCGGACAGCCGTACTCGTTCGCCGCCCGGTCGGCGCGATCCTGGAGAATGTCGCACACGGCAACGATCTTGCAATCGGAACGTTTCTGGTACACGCGGGCATGGGTGTTGCCGATGTTGCCCATACCGACGATTGCGACGTTTAGCATTGTGAACTCCTTTGATCAAGTAGATAAGGGAAGAGCTGACAAGGAACAGGCAGACAAGGACTGACCTTGTTTCCTTATTCCTTGTTTCCCTCTTGTTCTTCCCTTGACTTGGATTGTAATTTCGCCGCCTGGCTCACATCGCCGATGTGCAGCGTGTCGTAGGCCTGCTGCGACGAGGTGAACGAGCCGACGCCTTCGTGCCCGTGCCAGTCACCCTGGTGATGGATAGGATTGGGCAAACCGGTTTCGGCTTCACGTTTGGCGATCCAGGCCTGCATGCGCCCCTTGAGCAGCGCCACCACATCGGGATGGACCTCGGCCAAGTTGACGTTTTCGTCCGGGTCTTGCACCAGGTTGTACAGCTCGACCTCGGGCTTGAAGTGAAAGTCCGGTTCCAGGGCGACGATCAGTTTCCATTCTGGCGTGCGCCAGCCGTGTTTGCGCATCCAGGTACACTCGGTGATGTAAAATTCGCTATCGAACGAGGCCGCTTCACCGCGCACCAGTTTCATCAGGCTTTGGCCGTCGAACTGGATACCCGCATCGATCCCGGCCAGTTCCAGCACCGTCGGCGTCAGGTCTTGCTGGCGATTGTAGCCCTTGACCCGCTTGCCGGCGGGCACCAAAGCCGGATAGCGGATGATCAGCGGCACGTGCAGCACATTGTCGTAAATGCCGTGATGGTCAAACCAGCACTCGTGATCGTAGAGCGTTTCGCCGTGGTCGGCATTGACGACCACGATGGTGTTGTCGAGGATGCCGTGCGCTTGCAGGGCATTGAAAATGGTCTGGATCGCCGCGTCCATATAGGCCACTGCGCCGTCATACTGGGCGATCACGTAATCCTTATCGGCGATGCCGGGCGGCATCCAGGAAGCAAAAAAGTCGCGGAACGGCTTGAATGCCATCACCGGTTCCATCGACTTGTTGCGCGGATCGCACTCGTCGCCGTGATAAAAGGCGTGCTCGAAGGGCTGCGGCGGCAGGTAGGGCGCGTGCGGGTCCATGTGGCGCAAAAAGAGGAAAAAGGGCGCTTTTTCTTTGACCAGTCGATCCAGCTCGGGAAGGGCTACCTCGTTGAGGTTTTGGGCCTTGGGGCTGCGCCCCTCATTCCAGGTGCCCCAGCCGGCAAAGTTGAGAAAAGTGTCAAACCCGCGCGAACTGGGGTTGCCGGTAAAACCGACGCAGGTGGTGTTGTAACCCTGTTCCTTGAGGATTTCGGGCAGCGTTTTCACCTCCGCGCGCAGCGGCCCCTTGTGCCGCAGCGCGACCACCTGGGTCGAAAAAACGTCCATCCCGGTGAGCATCGAACCATAGCCGGGCGTGGTGGGGGTGTAGGCGCTAAACGTATTTTCGAACAACGTACCGCCCTGGGCAAAGCGATCGAGGTGCGGCGTAGTAAGCCGATTGTAGCCGTAACAGCTCATATGATCGGCGCGCAGCGAATCGATGCCGAGGATAACGATATTGGGTTTCTTTTTCGGGGGCATCACTTCCTCCTTGACTTATCTGACATAGGGGTCGGCCGCGTCGCGCAGGCCGTCGCCCAAAAAGTTAAAGGCCAGCACTGAAAAAATCACGAAAAAGACCGGGATCAGCAGCCAGGCATAGTGGGCAATCGAACCAACGTTCTGGGCATCCTGGAGCAGCACGCCCCAACTGACCACCGGCGGCTGCAAGCCCAGGCCCAGGAAACTGAGCGAGGTCTCACCCAGGATCATGTTGGGCACAGACATGGTGAGGCTGACGATGATATAGCTGAAAAACGAAGGCAGCAGGTGGCGGACGATGATCCGCCCATTGTTCGAACCGGCCAGCCGGGCGGCCATCACAAAATCCTCCTCGCGCAGCGAGAGCAGCTTGCCGCGCACCACGCGGGCCAGCCCCGTCCAGCCGACGACCGAGAGCAAAATCACGATGCCAAAGTAAATGCGCAGCGGCGGCCAATCGCGCGGCAGCGCCGCGGCCAGCGCCATCCACAGCGGCAGGTGCGGGATCGAGATCAGCAGGTCGATCACCCGCTGGATCATAGTGTCGATGATCCCACCCAGATAGCCCGACAGCCCGCCCAGCAGCAGGCCCAGCGTAAAGGTGATCGCAATGCCCACCAGGCCGATCGACAGCGAGATACGCGCGCCATACAAAACGCGGCTGAACAGGTCGCGCCCCAGGCGGTCGGTGCCCATCAAAAACAGCGGCCCTCCACCTTCAACCCCAAAGAGATGGATGTCGGTCGGCCAGATGCCCCAGAATTTGTACGGTTCGCCGTGTGCAAAAAAGACAATGTCGAATATCTTGGAGCGATCCTCAACAAAATACCGCCGCGCGGTCTTTTCATCCACTTGGCGTTGGATGTCATAGACAAAGGGGCGCAGCCGGAACCCATGTTCGGGATGGATAAAACGCAACCTCTGCGGCGGCGCGTACAGATATTGGCGAAACCGGCTGGTGGTCAGATACGGGCTGAGAAACTCGCAAAAGATGACCAGGGTATAGAGAAAAATGATCACGACCGAGCCGATCATCGCCAGGCGGTGTTTACGAAACTTCCACCAGATCAACTGCCACTGCGAGGCCTCAAAAAGGCGCTCGTCCTCGGTTCGTTTTTTGCCCAATAGGTTCATCGTCCTGCCGCTCCATATCGAATACGCGGATCGACCGCGGCGAGCAAAATATCAGACAGCACGGTGCCGATCACGGTCAGCGTGCTCAGAATCATGACAAAACTGCCGGCCAGGTACATATCCTGGTTCATCAGCGCGTTGATCAGCACCGGGCCGCAGGTAGGCAGGTTGAGCACGATGGCGGTGATGCCCTCGCCGGAAACCAGGCTGGGCAGCAGCCAGCCGATGGTGCTGATCATGGGGTTGATGGCAATGCGCACCGGGTATTTGAACAGCAGCTTGCGTTCGGCCAGGCCTTTAGCCCGCGCCGTGGTCACATAGGGCTTGCGCAGCTCGTCGAGCAGCGTACCGCGCATGACCCGGATCAGCCCGGCCGTGCCCGAGATGCCGATGATGATCACCGGCAGCCACATGCGCTTGAGCATATCGACCACCTTGGCAAAGCTCCACGGCGCGTCGGCGTACTCGGGCGAAAAGAGGCCGGCCGCCGACAGGTTAAAGCGGGTGATCGCCACATACATCAGCACCAGGGCCAGCAAAAAGCCGGGCACGGCCATGCCGATAAAGCCCAGAAACGTGAAAATGTAATCGCCGGCCGAATACTGGTGAGTGGCGGCATAGATGCCGATCGGGATCGCCGTGGCCCATACAAAGAGCAGCGAGGAAAACGAGATGATCATGGTCAACAAGAGCCGGTCGCCGATGACCTCGGTCACTGGCCTGTTGTAGCCAAAAGAGCTGCCAAAATCGCCCCGAGATATGATCTTCCACATCCACCAAAAGTAGCGATAATAGACCGGCTTGTCCAGGCCATATTCCTGCTTGAGCCGATCAACCGTCGCCTGGTCAACCTTGGTGCCCGACTGCTCCATGCGAATGACATAGGAAGTCAAATAGTCTCCAGGAGGCAGTTCGATGACCAAAAAGGTGAGGATCGAAATCAAGACCAGCAGCGGAAAAAGCTGGAAAAGACGGTAAACGATATAACTCAGCATCAGAACCCTCCTCGTCGGCGTTCTGCAACGGTCTTATAAGGGCGAAGCATCCCTGTTGGTCATTCATTGACCAGGGTACAGGCTGGGGATGCTTCGCCCCTACTTGTAGGGGCACGGCAAGCCGCGCCCCTACACATTTCACGGAACGTTAAGACTCGTAATACATCTGTTCGAGCGAAAAGTTGGCCGAGATGGCAAAGCCCGAGGTCGGCACATTGCGCAGCTTTTTGTTGACCACCAGCGGGTACTTGACGTTCTCGACGGTGACAATGACGTACACATTGTCGTACATCATCTTCCGCCACCCGGCGATGGCCTCCTCGCGATCCTCGCCATCGACGACGATGGACAAATCGCGCAGGCGCATAAACTCTTTGACGTCATCCGGCGGCTCTTCGCCCTGCTCGCCATTGGTGTTGAACCAATCGTCCCACAGGTTGCCCCAGTTATAGGGATTGGCATCCCACAGTGCGCCCCACCACAGTTCGGGGAAGTGGTGCCAGCGCACACGTGCAGGGTTCTCGTTAGACGCCTCGCGCTCGCCGCGCAGCGTCCCTTCCAGCACCTTCATCGAGGCCTTGATGCCGACTTCTTTATAGTTCTCGATGATCAACTCGCACACCGGCACAATGTCCGATGCATCCATCGACACCTCAAAGGGGATCTCGAACGGCTGGCCGTTGGGAGCCAGGCGGAAGCCATCGGCGCCGCGCGCGGTCATGCCCATCTCATCCAGCAGCCGCTCGGCCTCGTCGGGGTCATAGTCACTGGGCGACAGCGAGGGCAGATCGGCAAAACCGAAATAGATCGCGTCGATGATCGTCTCGCGGTCGGTGGCCAGCGAGAGCGCCTTGCGAAAGCGCACATCTTGCACCACCAGCCGCCAAGTCGGATCGTCGATGGTCTGATTGATCGTCACGTCGGTCGGCGAGACGTGCATGTCGAGCAGCTGGATGCGGTAGCCGCCCTTGTCGGCGTTCTCGTTGTACAGCGCATAGTTGTCCAGCGTGGCGTCCTCGCGCAGGAAATCCACCTCACCGGCGATCACCTTGAGCTGTGACATGTTCACGTCCTGCACCACGGCAGAGAGCAGCCCATTGATGTACGGGAGCTGCTGGCCTTCTTCGTCGACCTTGAAATAGTAGGGGTTACGCTCGTACTTGCTGAATGTGGTGCCCACTTCGACCACATACCACGGCTGCAAGTTGGGGAAACCGGGCGCCCGCTCGTTGCACAGTTCCCAGTTGGTGATGTCCTTGCGGTTGAACAGCGTCCACCATTCGCCCTCGGCCAGCGACTCTTCCTTGATCAGCGGCTCCAGGTCGGCCAGCGGCGTATAGTCGGCGTGGAACTGGGTCAAATAGTGCTTGGGCTTGACCAGTTCGGTGTAGCCCTTCCAGGTCAGGATGGCCAGCCAGGCCGGGAAACCCGCATACGGCTCGGTGAAACTGACCGTAAAGGTGTAATCGTCGAGGATTTCGATGACCAGCGGATCGCCGCCCGACTTGTTGCCCGTCCTCATCCAGGCAGAAATCCGGGGGGTGACATCGGTGTTCATCAAAAAGTCTTCGTAGGTAAAGCGGACATCGTCGGTGGTTACTGGCTCACCATCCGACCACTTCATACCGGGGCGCAAGCGGAAGGTGAACACCCGGCCGCCCTCCGAAACCGTAAAGCCCTCGGCCACGCCGCCGCCGGTGCCCTCGGCCAGAATGCCTGGCGCAGCGCACAGCGGCTCATCGCAGCCAACAAAGAGGTCAGGCTGCCAGTTGGGGCTGGGCTGCACGGTGCGGATGATGCCGCCGTACTGGCCGACAGTAAAGTCGAGTTCTCCCTGCGGCACCTCGTTTCGCGATGCGGTCAGCACCTTGGGGTTTTTGGGCAGACGCTCGTCCAACGGGGGCAGCTTGCCTTCCTTGACCAGTTGCTGAAGCTCCGGCGCTTGTTTATCCGAGACGCCGGCCACCTCGACGACCTTGGTCACTTCCTTTTCGATCTGCACGGTCTCCTTGACGACCTTGGTCACCTCTTTTTCGACTTCAACCTGGACGGTTTCCTTGACGACTTTTTCGACTTCGACGGTTTCTTTGACGACGACGGTTTGGGGCTGGCAGGCGATCAGGCCGGCGCCCGCGGCCGACATGGCCGCGACACGCAAAAAATGACGACGACTCAGTTTGTCCGTAGACATCTCTTTCACTCCTTTTTACTGACACAAGGGGAAAATACGAGGTTGACTGCCTCCAAGACAGTCAGCCGGGGCACTCGAACCATAGTTGGATCGAGCCGCCCCTCGTCAAAAGAACATGTGCTTTGCTTACCCTCCTTTCCAGACCAATGCGACGAACAAACATCTGCATTGTGTCGGTCAAAAACATCTTTGAACGCAAGCAAGCTGTCGAAAGGATTCAAGGGGAGAAAGCCATGCTGTATAAATCAGAGATGGCTTTCGTCTACTTACGATTTGACAATCAGCGAAAGGAAAAACTTACTAAACACAAGTCATTATATACGTTTTTTTTACTATGTCAAATCCCTGAAATGTCCTATGCCGCCGCCGCAACCACCACCTGCCCGTCGTAGGCCATGGACACCCGCTGCCCCGGCTCCAAGATCAAAAAATCGTCCGCCCAATCGCCGTTCAAGAGGCGGCGGATCAGCCCCAGGTCGCCGTCCAGGCGGTCAAACGTCCAGCCGCGACGCGCGGCTTCGTCGCGGGTCTGCGCTTCGACCGCGGCGCCGTCGCCGACCCCCATCTCGATGAACGCAGCGCGGTTATAGTGCTGCTGCCACGCGCCCATCACCTCCATCAGGTAATCGGCATTGTCGCGGCCATACTTGACCACATACTCGTCGTACACGGCACGGATGCTGCCGCTCATCTCGGCGCCGATCGACAGGGCAGTGCCTTTGTCTCTGGCCCGCTCGATGTAATCGAGCACATACCAGTAGGTGCCGGCGTGATTTTGAAACTGATCGTCATAGCGCGCGCGGCTGCCCAAAAAGAGGGTGATGCAGTCGTGCGCGCGGGGGAGCACCAGCGGCACATCGCGGGCAACCAGCCCCTCGGTCGATTTGCCGCACAGGCCATAGGCCAGGAGCAGCGCATCGTAGCCCTGCGCCGCATCGATCGCCGCTTGCAGCCGTGAACGCAGATCGGGCGGATCGTCGTGCCAGCCCAGGCGAAACAGCTCCACGTCGACGGTGTGCGGCGACTGCGCCGCGCACAGATACACCGGTCGCGCCAGCGCCTCACAAGCCAGACATTTCAAGCGCATTGCCGCCTCAATCCACCAGCGCCTGGTAAACAGCGACGCGAAAATCGGGGATCACCGGGTAAGTGCCGCTGGGCATGAACTGGAGCATGAGCAGGCCAATCAACCCTTCCTGTGGATCGATCCAGAAATTGGTGTTGGCCGCGCCGCCCCAACCATACGTGCCCGTCGAACCCAGTGCTTTGGATTGCGCCTGATCGATGGTCACCCCAAAGCCCAATCCAAACCCGCTCGACGCATCCTCCCAGATGTGCATCCCGGCCGGCAAATGGTTCATCGTCATCAACTCGATTGTTTTGCGCCCCAGGAGGCGCACACCGTCGAGTTCGCCCTGGTTGAGCAGCATTTGGGCAAAGCGCATATAATCGGGCGCGGTCGAGATCAAGCCGCCGCCGCCCGATGGGCAGCGCGTCGGGCGAGTGAATTCGCTTTTGGCCGGCGCATCGATTACCTTGAGGCCGCCGCTTTTGGTCGGCCCATAGTTGGCGGCAAAGCGCTCGATCTTGGTCTCGGGCACGCAGAAATGCGTATCGACCATCCCCAGCGGCCCGAAAATGCGCTCCTGAAGGAATTGGTCAAAGGGCTTGCCGGAAACCACCTGCACCAGGCAGCCCAGCACGTCGGTGGCCACGCTGTAGCGCCAGGCCGTGCCCGGCTGGTGAGCCAGCGGCAGCGCGGCCAGCGCATTCACCACCTGGAGCAGCGGCTTGCGGCGGGAAAATGTCCCCGCCTGCCACAGGTGCTTGATGTACATCTTGTCGACTGCGTCTGTGGCATCAAGGCCATAGGCCAGCCCCGAGGTGTGGGTCAGCAGGTCGTGGACCGTGATCGGGCGCAGCAGATCGACGGTCTCGTACTCGTCTTCATCGCCGCCGGCAAAAACCTTGACCTCTTTGAAGGCGGGGATAAACCGAGACAACGGATCGGTGAGCTGAAAATGCCCTTCTTCATAGAGCATCATGATCGCTACGCTGGTGATCGGCTTGCTCATCGAGTAAATGCGCCACAGCGTGTCCCATTGCACCGGCTTGCCGGCCTTGACGTCCATCTGGCCAAAACAGCGGGCATAGGCCGGCTCGCCGCGCCGGGCAACCAGCGCCTGGATGCCGGCGATCTTGCCTGCATCAATGTAGCGCTGCATCGCCGCATCGATGCGGGCCAACCGTGTCGAAGAAAATCCAACGGATTCCGGTTCAACAGTGTGCATCTTTGTAGACCTTTCTAGAGTGTAAATTGTCGAATCTCTTACTCGTGATGCAGATGACGCGCAGCGATAAAAGACAACCCGTGCTCGGTCAGCGCACGCGCCGTGGCATTGACCGCATCGTGCTTGTCCAGATAATTACGCAGCAAGTGCGGCATATCCCCAACCGCTTCGATCTCGGCCTTGTCGCGAAAATAATCCAGGATGTCGGAAGGATATTCGCGCCGCATGTCGATCTCGGGGTCGGCGCCCTCGTGCTTGGCCGAGATGTTGGCCACCCGCGCGGCAACCTCGACCAGTTCGTCGCGGCGGATGTACGGCTGGCGGACGATGCTCTTCCAGGTTTCGGTGATGTGGTGTTCGAAACGGACCACATCCTCGAAACCCAGCGCCCGGCGCACCTCGGCGCTGATCTCGATGGTCTCATTGTTCACCGAGTTGGACCAGTTAAAGCCGATCAGTGGGCAGGTGCCGTCCTCGCGCGCAAAAAGCCTGGCCCCGATCAAGGTCCACAGGGCGGCATAGGGGTTGTCGTTGCCCATATAGACACTGATCTTGAAGGTGATGTCGACGCCCAGCTTGAAAAGCAGATAGCCCAGCAGCACGGTGCCGGGGTTCACATTGAGCACCTGCGGGACGCCATAAGTGGTGTAATAGTACAAAAACTCGTCCAGCCACTTGAGCGCATAGTCGTTCGGCTGGCCCACGCCGCCGAAATAGCCGGTGATCGTCGCCGGGCCGCCCAGGTGGACGTTCGAGCCGTCGGTGCCTTTGGTGTCCAGCGTCTCGACATAGCTGGCGCCGATGATCTGCATGGCTGCGGCCACGGCCAAAATATCGCCGTCGGCAACCTGCTCTTTCATCTTGCGCACGCGGATAAAGCGTCCCGGCATCAATTCCTGCCGTGCGATGGACTGTCTGGTTTCAGCGATGAAAAAGGGGAAATATTGCAGCGCGCTGATCTCTAGCGTCACGGCCAAATCATCCTGAAAAGTCATCTCGTCGGCCCGCCCGCCGAGCACCTTGCGCCGGTACTCGGCCTCCGAGATGAACGCTCGCCGTTTGCGCTGTGCGATCAGCCATTCCAGGTCGGCGACGTAGGGGGAATCGAGGGCGTGCAAACGGGCCATCAGGCTGTCCAGTTTGCGCGCCTCCGCCGCTTTGAGGTTGATCTCTTCCGGGGCGCCATATTTCTCGACCACTCGCAGCAGGTCGGCGATCACCCGGCTGTTGGGGTCGAGTAACAAGGCATTGATGTCGTCCAGATGCGTGGTTGAAATCTTGAGTCGATCTTGAAGTGTGCTCGTCATTGAGCTGCCTCCTATTATTCTAAATGCTCGATAAATCGCTGCTCGCGCAGCGCCAACACCTCGTCCAGAATACGGCGCAGTTCGGGCCAGGTGATCGCCTGCTCTGCCGATGCAAAAAACTCGCCCAAATCGGCCAGCCCCTGCCGCTCGTACACGCCGGCCTGCAAGGCCATCTCCAGCCGGTCGATCTGGCGCACCAACCTGGCCTCAGCCGACTCGCCGCGCTCGAACTCGTCCCAGATCGAAATATACACCTCGCCACCGGGCAGCTTGGACAGCACGCGGGCCACCGAGCGTGCTTCCAGGCGGTGCTTTTCCTCGTCGCTGATCCCGTCGGCGGGGGTCAGATCGCCGGCGTAAATTTCGCCGAAATCGTGCAGCAGGGCCATGCGCAGCACCCTGTCACGGTCGAGGTGCGGGAAACAGGCATCGACCAGGAACAGGGCCAGCAGCGCCACCCCGAACGAGTGCTCGGCCACGCTCTCGCAGTACCCCGGCGCGATACCGCGCTTCAACCAGCCCTGCCGGTAAAGCTGCTTGAGCCTGTTCAGATCGAAATATGCTTCGACGAGCGGCGACACATCCCCACGCAGAGACGCGGCCGGGTTGATCCCTTTGGTTTGCATTGCCTAGACTGCCGCCCCCTTTTCGTGCGGATTGGCATGCGGGTAGCAGCACAGGACGGCATCCAGGTATTCGACGCCGCAAAAATACGGGCAGATCGAGACGTTTTTGACCGCGCAGCGATGCGCATCCGTGCCCTCGGCGGCGTTCCAGGGGCAAACGTCCTGCCGCCAGGCGATTTCGCCGGCCGGGGTGGCCAGATCGATGTCCATGTTAGCGCCGGCAAGTTTGATCACCCGCTCATCCATCGCCTCATCCTTTCAGCAAGCCCAACAGCGCAAGGGCGCCAAAAAGCAAAATGATCGCCCCCGAAATGCGGTTCACCCACTGCATTGCCTGCGGAGTGAACCGGTGGCGAAACAGGCCCACACCGGTGCTCAGGGTCAGCCACCACAGCGCCGAGCCGATGAACACGCCCAGCACAAACACGCCGGCCGACAGATAATCGCCCCCACCCTGCCCGACTCCAGCACCGGCCAGAATGGCGACAAAAGACAAAATCGTCATCGGGTTGGTCAGAGTCAGCGCCAGCGTCGAGCCGTACGCGCCGAGCAAGCCTCGCCCCTGCGCCTGCGCCGCCTTTTCCGCCGGCCGGGTCAAAAAGGTTTTGACGCCAAGGTAAATGAGGAACAGCCCACCAACCAGGCGCAGCCAGCCCTGTTGTTTGACCAACACATCCGAGACCAGGGTCAAACCCAACCCGGCCAGACAGCCATAAACCACGTCGGCCGTCGCCGCGCCCAGGCCGGAAACCAGGCCGACCAACTGCCCCTGGGCCAGCGTGCGGCGGATGCACAACACGCCGATCGGCCCGACCGGCGCGGCAATCGACAAGCCGAGAATCACCCCTTTGATCAACAAACTGGCGTCCAAATTCCTTTTCCTCAAAAACTAAACCAATGACGTGCCGCACCACGACAGGCAAACCAGGCCCTCGGCGCGCTCCTCGACGACGATAAAATCGGTGTTGCCCATTGGGTGAGGTACGGCAAGCGCGTGGTCGACGTTGGTCAGCACCAGCGGCAGCGCGGCGCGATAGGTGCCGCCGTGCCCGATGCAGACGATGGCCTCCGAAATGTCTCGATATTTTTCGATCAGCCCGTGCACAAAAGGCGCAAACCGCGCCTGGATGTCGAGCAGGCTTTCGCCGCCCTCCGAACGATAATCAAAACGATGTTCCTCATACCACTGGCGGCGCACCTCGGCGTGCTCGCGCCACGCGACCTCGTCGGCGCGGCCTTCCAAGATGCCGCAGTCGTACTCGCACAGGGCATTGGCGATCTCGCAGGAAAGGCCCCAGGTTCGCGCCAAAATCTGCGCCGTTTCGACCGCGCGCTTGAGCGGGCTGGTATAGATTTTGAGCACCGGTGACTGGATCTGCGCCGCCAGATTGAGCGCCTGCTGCCGTCCCAGGTCGGTCAGCCCGTGCTTGAAGCCGCGATTCGAGATTTCGCCGATCACGTTGGCCGTGCTTTCACCGTGACGGGCCAGGATCAACTGCATACATTTTCTCCCATCCCGACCAAAGCGAAACTGAACAGGGTTTGTCTGCTCGGCAAGATTTGTGCCCAGGCAATGGAAACCATTGCAAGCAATGATCCTGGAGGATAGGCCCAACAGCCGAATACTGCTATTTTAACCCAGCCTTCGCCAAAAGGCAACCGGGACGTCCTTGCGCGAAAAATGATTTGACAAAAGGTTTGTTTTGCGCTAGAATATCGGTTGTTCGCCGCGGTAGCTCAGTTGGTAGAGCACTTGACTGAAAATCAAGGAGTCCCCAGTTCAAGTCTGGGCTGCGGCACTGGCAACATCAGAATGTTGCTGAGGCGATGTAAGAACATCGCTTGGGCAATGGAAGAACGTTGCTGAGGGGAATTTAGCGGGCTTGGCTCAGTGGTAGAGCATCTCCTTGCCAAGGAGAGAGTCACGGGTTCAAATCCCGTAGCCCGCTCAAACTCGTCAAACTCTCAAACTCTTCGAGTTCGCCGGGTTTGCCAGAGTTTGACTTGAAGAATGTAGGCGCGGGCTTGGCTCAGTGGTAGAGCATCTCCTTGCCAAGGAGAGAGTCACGGGTTC
>CAYRXM010000091.1:0-2891 GCA_964428175.1 uncultured Anaerolineae bacterium | reverse complement strand
AAATCCCGTAGCCCGCTTGAGAAACAGTTTAGCCGTTTGTGCAAATGCACGGACGGCTTGTTTTTTTAACAGAGTGTTGGTGTAATGTCTCGCTGGAGACTGTCGTAACTGGACTTATGCCGGGCCAACATCCGCATCCAAATGGATGAAAATGTAGGGGCGCGGCTCGCCCTCGCCCCTACCAGCGGCTATTTCCCAGTAGTAGGGGCGGGCCTTGTGCCCGCCCGGCAACCACAGGCAACCCTGCGGGTTGCAGTCGCCCCTAACGGCGGCGATTTTCAAAATAGCCGTCCCGATCAGGCCAGGTCACCTGTCAAAATTTTGTTTGACCGAGTACTGGCCCGCTCATTCCGCTGTGCGTTGTTTCAACACCAACGGCAGATACGCCCTCGGCGGCAAATCCACGTATGCCGTCCGCCCAAGCAAAACGATCCCGTCTCGCCCGGCCAATGTGACCTGAGAAACCTGCGCACCGTCGTTGTAACGCGCCAGCGATTCGAACTTGAGCGCATCGGCAACCACCCAGGTCGCCTGGGTCAGGTTGGTCAGGGTAACGCGCCCCGTCGTGCCCACCGCAAACGGAAACGCGCCCAGCGTCACCCATTTGGCCTGCGGCACCGCCTGGTTCACGGCCACCGTCGCCACCCCGCCCGCGTGCTGGACCGTATAGGTCACCCGATCGATGCAGTTGGCGTGTGGCGCGATCCAGGCCGAGACGATATAGTAACCGGCATAGTCGATGACCGGCTGCCAGACCACTTTGCTCTGATAGCCCTGCGGATTAGTGGTGGTCTCGGCGTGATGATAGGTCCATCCCCAATCCTCGTTGCGCGCATCATGGCCCGCCCACCCGCCGTACTTGATGAACGTACCCGCCGACTCGTCGCTGTCGTCGATCAAAATCTGCCGCAGCGGCGCCTGCCCGCCGCTGATCTTGCGAAGCGTTCCGCCCAGCGAAACGGTTTGCGGCTCTGTAGAGACATTGCACAGCACCACCCCATGCTCGAAATCACGCCGGAACACCGGCGGCAAAGACCCTTCCTGCAAGCGCACCCGGTCGATCCACACCTCGCCGTTGCCGCTGCCCAGGCTGAAGGACAGCACCGCCTCTGCCGTATCCACACCGGCGGTAAAGGTCAGCTCGTATTGCTGCCAGGTTGTGCCCAGGTCGAGCAAAGCATCCAGCCCGTACACATAGTCGACGCTCCATAGTGCATGCAGCCTGGCACTGAGCAGCCAGTGCGAGCGCGGCGCCCGCCCCCAAAAAGAGAGCGTATAGGCGCGTCCCTGTACCAGCGGCACCCCACTCTGCGCCAGCCGCACATCGTTGGTGCCGCCGCTGTGGGCAATCTGAATGCGCGCTGCGGCGACGCCATCCGGCGCACCGGAGACCGCCGGCGCATCCAGCGTGGCCTGGGCCATGTTTTGGATGAACAGGCCCCACCCGGTCAGCGCCGGCATTTCGAAACTCGGGTTGGTGATTGCATTGGTCGATGCCAGCGTGCCGAAAGCGTTATAGGCCTCGCCCAGCGGCCGGCCCAGGTAGCCCTTGCCCAGCCCGGCCCCGTCGAATTCGTCGTACCACCAGGGATTGCCGTGCCAGGTATCGCCGAATTCATAGCTGTACAGCCCTCCTTCAAGCAGCGTCGAGGTCAGGCCAAAGCGCATACGGCTGTAATGGGCCGCCGCCTCATCGACCATGGCCGCCGGCATTTTGTACATCGGCCCCAGGCCATACTTGGCGCGCATCCAAGACGGCGGATTGCCCATCACCATCGTGGTACGCGGCTCGACCCCGGCCTGCATCCACTGCTCGTAATTGTACATGAATCCACGCCAATCTAATTCATTGTCCAAAATGTCGCGGATTTGAAGCTCGTACTCGCGCCCGTTGATCTGATTGGTGTAGGGCAGCGGAGCATCGTTGCCGACGATGATCGGCTCCCGTCCCCCCATCGCCGCGCGCAGGCGCACACGCACATCGTCCAGAAAGCGCTGCGTACCTCGCCAGTACAACTCGTTGACCAAGTCCCTGTTGTCGGCAATCCAGTCGTGGTTAAGGTCGATGCCGTCGAGGATAAAGGGCGTGACTTGCTGGTTGATACGGTCGAAAAAGACGCCGTCATAGGTGACGGGATCGAACTGCGAGATGAGATAATCGACGATGGCCGTGGTACATGTATAGTTGCTCATATTGAACATGCCGTGGTTCCACTCGGCCACGCGAAGCACCTGCTGGTCGGCGCCACGCAAAAAACAATCAAAGCACCAGTCGGTGGCATGAATCCACTGGCTGCCCAGCGGGCCGTCGTCGGTGTCATAGGTGCCGACGCCGGAATAGAGCACGGTCAAAGTGGGGTTTTGGGCGCGCAGCGCGGCGATCTGCGCCGGGGTAAACGCATTCGAGATGATCAGATCGTATTGGGCGTAAAAACCCAGCCCCACAGAGGGGTCATAGCCGCCCCACAACTTGACGATGCGCGGGTAGCCGTGCGGGTCGGTGATGGTAAGCAGCGCCTCATCAGCGGCAATGACCAAATCCGGCGGTGCCGGCGGGTCATAGACACGCGGCGGCGGCGTGGGTACAACCGTCGGCGTTGCTGCGACGGCGGGCAATGCGGCAGCACGCCTCCCGGCCCGCGCAGATATGGCCGCAAGCAGCAGAACGACCAGGCATGGCACAAGCCACTTGAAACGGGTCCGAACAGGAAATCGCCAAGACATCGCACACCTCCAATCCCCCATCACAACCCGGCATTTTCATTGTATATCGAGTCAGCACGGAAATCAACGATCAAATGGATAACAAAAAAGCCTGGCCCAGACAGAAAACTGCCCGGGCCAGGCTTGCGAAAATTGAGATTGGGAAAATTCAGCCGTTTGCGCGCTTT
>CAYRXM010000090.1:16465-19931 GCA_964428175.1 uncultured Anaerolineae bacterium | reverse complement strand
GAGATGGAATCTCGTGACTGGAGTTCAGACGTGTGCTCTTCCGATCTCAAACTGCCGCTGCGACAGCCGCCGTCGGCGCAGGATTTGGCGGCAGCAGAACGTCTGTCCATCGATTTTGGCAGCGCCGACGAACTGCTCAAGCGCGGCCAAAAGGCACTGGACGCGCTCGAAAAAGGCGTGGATGCGGCCTGGAAGCCGCTGGCCGGGCAGGGCATTTTCCACGGGCGAGGTGCGCCCGGCAAGGTGGCCTTGATGTTCCCCGGACAGGGTTCGCAGTATGCCAACATGCTGCGCGAGCTGCGCGACATCGATCCGGTCGTCGCCAACACCTTTATCGAGGCCGACGCAGCCATGACGCCGCTGCTCGGCCAACCGCTGACCAGCTATGTTTTTACCGCAAACGACGATAAGGAAAGCATCGATGCGGCGGAAAAAAAGCTCCAGGATACCACGATCACCCAGCCAGCCGTGTTGACGGTCAACGTGGCGCTGGCGCGGCTGCTGCACAGCTATGGCATCGCGCCGGATGTGGTCATCGGGCACAGCCTGGGCGAATACGCGGCGCTGGTCGCCGCCGGCGCGCTCTCGTTCGCCGACGCGCTGCACGTGGTCAGCGCGCGTGGGCGCGAGATGAACAAGGTTTCGATGGCCGATAACGGCTGCATGGCCGCAGTGATGGCCCCCCTCGCCGAGGTGGAAAAGGTGCTGGCCGGCATCGACGGCTATGTGACCCTGGCCAACATCAACAGCCCCAACCAGGCGGTGATCGGTGGCGAGACCCCGGCCATCGACGCGGCGATTGCCGCTTTTCAGACGCAAGATTTTCGTGCCGTGAAAATTCCGGTTTCGCACGCTTTTCATACCCGCATCGTCGCCCCGGCCGGCGAGCCGCTCAAGCGAGTCATCGCCGGCATGGATGTGCGCCCGCCGAGGCTGCCGGTCGTCGCCAACGTGACCGGCGACCTGTACCCACAGACCCAAGATGAAATCGTCGAACTTCTCGGCCGGCAGGTCGCCTCGCCGGTGCAGTTTGTGCGCGGCGTCGAAACGTTGTATGCGCTCGGCGCGCGCGTGTTCGTCGAAGTGGGGCCCAAGCGCGTGCTCACCGCGCTGGCCGAGGAAATCCTCAAGGATCGCGACGACGTGACCTCGCTGTTCACCAACCACCCGCGCAAGGGTGCGCTGCCCAGTTTCAACGAGTGCCTATGCGGCCTGTGGGCGGCAGGCGTCGGCGCGGGGTGCGAGACCACTTTGCCTGTGCAGCAGCCAGCGTCCATTCAGGCTCAACCTGTGTTGCAACCACAGCCCATGCCGGCTCAAGTTCAACTTGCGCCGCAGCCCCAACAACCCAACGACCCAACGACCCAACAACCTGGTATCCCAATCGCCTCACTCTCCCAAGATCGCCTCCTGGCACTGGGCCAGCTTTTCGCCGAATTTCTGGCTCAAGGCCAGCACATCTATGCCGGCGGCATCCCAACGGCCCAACAACCTGACAACCAAACATTGCGCCGCAATGCCACCCAACTACCTGATCACCCAACTACCCAACCTCCTGCCGGTGGCCGCCTGCCGCTCACCGGCTCGGTGGTGATCAGCGGCGCGGCGCTTGGCTTGCCCGGTCAGGATCGCCACGTCTTTGCCGCCGATAACATCGAGCGCATCCTGCGCGGCGATCAATTCATCGACCCGGTGCCCGGTGATCAGCGCCGGCAGATGGCCGCGCGGCGGATCACCCGCCTGGTCAAGAGCGAAGCCGGGGCGACCTTTCAGATCATCGACGACCCCGCCGACACGATCAAACTGGCCGGGCGGCGCGGATATTTCGATCTGGCCCAGGAGTTTGGCGTCCCCGCCGAGCGGGTGGACGCGCTGGACATCACCGCACAGCTCGCCATCGCCGCCGGGATCGACGCGCTGCGCGACGCGGGCGTCCCGCTGGTGATGGGCTATCGCCGCACCAGCAAGGGCACTTATCTGCCCGACCGCTGGACCTTGCCCGAGGCGCTGCGCGACGAAACGGGGGTCATTTTCGGCTCGGCCTGGCCCGGCCTCGACCGCATGGGCGAGGAGGTGGCCCGCTACAAGGATTTCGAGGCGCTGAACCGGCAGCTTGAAACACTCACCGGGCTGCGCCAGATGGCCTCCTCCGATGCCGTGCGCGATGAGCTGGATCGCTGCATCGAGCAGGTTCAAGGTCGGCTGGCCGAACTGGATTACACCTTTGATCGCAAGTTCATTTTCCGCGTGCTGGCCATGGGCCACTCGCAGTTTGCCGAGCACATCGGCGCGCGTGGGCCGAACACACACGTCAATGCCGCCTGCGCCACGTCGACGCATGCCGTGGCCATAGCCGAAGACTGGATTCGCAGCGGGCGCTGCCGGCGGGTGATCGTCATCGCCGGCGACGACGCGACCAGCGAAACGATGATGCAGTGGATCGGCGCGGGCATGCTCGCCACCGGCGCGACGACGACCGAGGATCGCCTGGACAGGGCCGCGCTGCCTTTTGACGCGCGCCGTCACGGCACGATCATCGGCATGGGCGCGGCGGCGTTGGTGGTCGAGGCTTACGATGCGACCCTGGAGCGCGGCATGCGCCCGATCTGCGAGGTGCTGTCCACCGAGATCGCCAACAGCGCCTTCCACGGCACCCGCCTGGATGTCGATCACGTCGGCCAGGTGATGGAGCGCGTGGTCGGCAAGGCCGAGGCGCGTTTCGGCCTGGATCGCCGGGCCATCGCGCCGCACACCGTCTTTGTCTCACACGAAACCTTTACGCCCGCGCGCGGCGGCAGCGCGGCGGCGGAAATTCACGCCCTGCGCCGCACCTTTGGCGACGCGGCCAACCAGGTGGTGATCGCCAACACCAAGGGCTACACCGGTCACGCCATGGGCGTGGGCATCGAGGACGTGCTGGCGGTCAAGGCGCTGGAGCACGGCGTCGTGCCGCCGGTGGCCAACATCTATGGCGATTTCCAGCCCGACCCCGAGCTGGGCGATCTGTGCCTGTCGCGCGGAGGGCCGTACCCCGTGCGCTATGCGCTGCGCCTGGGCGCGGGCTTTGGCTCGCAGATCGCCATGACCCTGGTGCGCAAGGTTGAGGGCGTCGGCGCGCGGATTGAAGAGCATGCCGTGTATGACCGTTGGCTGGCTGCCATTGCCGGGCAGGATCGCGCCGAGTTGGAGGTGGTGCAGCATACCCTGCGCATCAAGGACGCCGGGCCGCCCATTCGCCAACCGGCTCCGTCGACGTGGCAGTTCGGGCAGGGGCCGGTGGTGTGGGTTGAGAAGGATGCGCCTCCCCTCGAATCTCCCCGTGCAACCCATGGGGTTGCCAGCAGGGGGGATGACGCTGTGCAGGAGAAAGTGCTGGCTCTGGTGGGTGAAAAGACCGGCTACCCGGTCGAAATGCTCGACCTCGACCTCGATCTGGAGGCCGATCTGGGCATCGACACGGTCAAGC
>CAYRXM010000090.1:0-16365 GCA_964428175.1 uncultured Anaerolineae bacterium | reverse complement strand
CCACCATCCGCGAGGCGTATGGCATTGAGCGCCGCGAAGACCTCAAATTGCGCGACTACAACACGCTGAACAAGGTGGTGGGGTTTGTGTACGAGAGCAGGCCGGAACTGGCGACGCCTCCCCTCGAATCCCCCCGTGCAACCCATGGGGTTGCCAGCAGGGGGGAAGGTGCGCCCCCCCTCGAATCCCCCCCGCCGGCAACCCTGCGGGTTGCACGGGGAGAGGACGCCGTGCAAGGGCGGGTGCTGGCCCTGGTCAGTGAAAAGACTGGCTATCCGGTCGAGATGCTCGACCTCGACCTCGATCTGGAGGCCGATCTGGGCATCGACACGGTCAAGCAGGCCGAGGTGTTTGCCACCATCCGCGAGGCGTATGGCATTGAGCGCCGCGAAGACCTCAAATTGCGCGATTACAACACACTGAACAAGGTGGTTGGCTTTGTGTATGAGAGCAAGCCGGAACTGGCGGCGCCCCCCCTCGAATCCCCCCCGCCGGCAACCCTGCGGGTTGCACGGGGGGAGGACGCGCCCGCCCTCGAATCTGCCCCGTCCAGCGGGGCCAAAGATGTCGTGCAGGCGCGGCAAATCTCGCGCCGGGTGCCTCGACCGATCTTGCGCCCGGATCTCGATCTGTGCAAGCCGAGCGGAGTCGCGTTCACCCCCGGCGACCGGGTGATCGTCGTCGATGACCGGGGCGGCGTGGGCAAGTACCTGGGCTATCGACTGCGCCCGCGCAAGGTCAAGGCCCTGATGCTCAAAGAGACCGCGTTGGAGGCCGCCGAAGCTCAAGTCGAGGCCTGGCTGGCCGAAGGGCCGGTTGCCGGGGTCTATTTCCTTCCCGGTCTCGACCCCGCGCCGGCGATCTCCCAGATGAACCTGGCGCAGTGGCAGGCCGAGCAGGCCAAACGCGCCAAATTGATGCACGCCGTGATGCGCAAACTGCCAGAGAATACCTTCCTGGTCTGCGCGACACGCATGGGCGGGCTGCATGGCTGCGGCGGCGCAGGGGCGATCAACCCGCTGGGCGGCGCGGTGGTCGGTTTTGCCAAAGCCTACGCTCAAGAGCGACGCGAGACGCCGGTCAAGGCAGTCGATTTTGAGAGTGACGCCGACGAGCGGCGGATCGCCGAAATCCTGGTCGAGGAGACGCTGGCCGATCCTGGTGCGGTCGAGGTTGGTTACTTGCGGGGACAGCGCTACGGCATCGGCCTGATCGAGCACGAGGTGGATGATGAACAGATCGACCTGCGTCTGGGGCCGGACACGGTGTTTTTGGTCACCGGCGGCGCGGGCGGCATCTCGCTGCCCATCGTCGACGACCTGGCTGCGGCTTTCGGGGGTACGTTCTACCTCGCCGGACGCACGCCCCTGCCCGACCCGGCCAACGTCGACCTGGCGCGGCTGGCCGGTGACGAACTCAAGCTGCTCAAGCGTGACATTGCCCAACGGATCAAGGATGCCGGTGAGCGGCCCACGCCGGTGATGGTCGAACGCGAGATCGCTGCGCTGGAGCGCCAGAAAGCGATCCTCGACGTGCTGGCCCTGGTGAAGGCGCGCGGTGGCGCGGCGCACAAGAGCGCGGCGCATTATTGCGCCTGCGACGTGACCGACGCTCAGGCGGTGTCGACGCTGGTCGACGAAATCTGGCAGGCGCACGGGCGGCTGGACGTGGTGATCCACGCGGCCGGCGTCGAGCGCAGCCGCTTGCTGCCCGACAAATCGGCGCACGAGTTCGCCCAGGTCTATAGCATCAAGGCCGACGGGTTTTTCAACCTGCTCAAGGCTTGCCAATCGCTGCCCCAACCTCCACGGGCGGTGGTCGCCTACTCGTCAGTCGCCGGGCGGTTTGGCAATGCCGGACAGACCGATTACAGTGCGGCCAATGACCTGATGGCCAAGATCGTTGCCTCGATGCAGGGTGGGCCAACCAAAGCCATCGCCATCGACTGGAGCGCCTGGGCCGAGGTGGGGATGGCTACGCGGGGCAGCATTCCACAGGTGATGGAACAGGCAGGCATCGAACTGATCCGGCCCGAGGTCGCCGCGCCGTTCGTGCGGGGTGAGATTGCCGTTGCCGGGACGGGCGGCGAGGTGTTGATCGCCGGGGCGCTGGGGGTGCTGGCCGAAAGCCGCGCTCCCGACGGCGGCATCGACCGGGAAAAGGCCAATGCCCGGCTGGCGCACGATTTTCCGCTGGCCGGGCGAGCGACGGGGCTGGATGCGTCCGGCGCGCTCACCTTTGAGGTCGAACTCGACCCGCAGGAGCCGTTTTTGCGCGATCACGCCATTGACGGGACGCCGCTGCTGCCCGGTGTGATGGGTGTGGAGGGCTTTGCCGAGGTGGCCTGCCTGGCTGCGTCGAGGCTGGGCGGCGGCGAATACCGCGTCGCAGCCATCGAGGATGTGCGGTTCAAGTCCCCGGTCAAGTTTTACCGGGGGCAAAGCCGCGCGCTGCGCTGGCGCGTGCGGGTGTCGCCGTGCGGCGAGGGGATGGAGGCGTATGTCCAGCTCGAATCCGGGCGTGAAATCCAGGGGCGGTGCGAGGATACGCTGCACTTTAGCGGGCGTGTCCACTTGCTGCCCGCATCCGCCGATCTGGTGCTGCCGGAGTCGCAAGCGCCGGCCTGGAACGGTGCAGCGACGGTCGACCCGGCGGCGATCTATGGTATCTATTTTCACGGCCCGGCTTTCCGGGTGCTGGATGGGGTGCAGTCGAGCGACGGGCGGGTGGTGGGCCGGTTCAACGCGAGCCTGCCGCCGGTGACGGCGCAGCCGGCGTCCACGCTGACTCTGCCGCTGCTGATCGAGCTGTGCCTGCAAACGGCGGGCGTGTGGGAAATCGGCCGGACGGGGACGATGGCGCTGCCGGTGGCTCTCGACCGGGTGATCTTGCACCGCACAGAGGTCAACGGCGACGCGCTGTATGCCGATATGATCCCCCGGCAGGGCAGCAACGGCCATCTGTGCTTTGATGGCCGCGTCGTCGATGGTGCGGGCAACGTGTATCTGGAACTGGAGGGCTATCACACCGCGCCACTGTCCAGGCTGGATGACGAATCGCTGCTCGCGCCGCTCAGGGAAATTGTGCATGGGTAGGGGGACAGCATTGCTGTGCCCCTACGAGGTAATCGAGGTGATTTACTGGCTTTTGAGTGCGATGGACCAGGCGCCGCTCGACGATGAGCGCGCCTCGCCATCGTTTTCTTTTTTGAGCGAACCCGAACGCGCGGTGTGCGCGGGCCTCCGCTTTGCCAAGCGCCGTGCCGACTGGCTGTTGGGCCGCTGGACGGCCAAGCAGTTGCTTTGCAGCCGGGCCGACTATGCAGAGCTGCCGTTGGCCGAGATCACTGTCGACAACGAGCCGGGCGGCGCGCCGTATTACCGCGTCGACGGGGAGCGCCTGCCGCTGTGCCTGTCGATCAGCCACCGCGGCGGGCGAGCCTTGTGCGCGCTGTCGGATACGCACACCGTCGGCGTCGACCTGGAGCGGATCGAAGCCCGCGAGCCGGCCTTTGTCGGGGATTTTTTCACTGCCTCGGAAAACGCGCTGGTGCAGGCGGCCCCCGCCGCCGACCGAGATCTGTGGGTCACGCTGATCTGGAGCGTCAAAGAATCGGCGCTCAAGGTGCTGCGACAAGGGCTGCGGATCGATACGAGAAGGATAGAAATAACATTTGATGAGAGTTGGGATGAAATTCAAATGTCAAGCGTCAAACGTCAACGCAATACGCAATACGTAATACGGAATATGCAGCATCCGCCCTGGCTTCCCCTGCACATCGAATGTCATTTGCCCGGCACGCCCCGTTTTACCGCCTGGTGGCGGATCGATGGCGGCGATGTGCTGACTCTCGCTGCGGCGGTCCCCGAAGGATCGACTGATTGGCCAGAGATTTGTGCTGTGTAATCTCTTCCTCTCAACTTGCCTCTTGTGCCCCATCCGTATATACTTGGGTTAGCTGGTTGTAACTGCCCAGCCTCTCGCCCATATGTCATTGCGAAGGCGTGTTTTTTGCGCCTGAAGCAATCTCCACGATAATCTATAGAGATTGCTTCGAGCAAAAAAGAACACAAAACATTCTTTTTTGCTCTCGCAATGACAGCCCTGAGCAGTTACAGCTGGTTTTATCATAGCAAACAGAGTGATCCCTGATGATCGATCCCGAACTTGAAAACAAGGTTGTCCTGATCACCGGCGCCAATCATGGCATTGGTGCGGCGACGGCAAGGGCTTTTGCCGCGCAAGGTGCGCGGGTGTTGCTCACTTTTTACCGCGAGCCGTGTCATTATTCGGAGCAGGAGCTTGAACGGGCCAAAGCAGCAGGCGTCGGCGGTGAGGCGCTTTATCGCGCGATGCAACAGCAGCCCGCCGACATGGTGCTGCAAGAGATTCGTGCGCGCGGCGGTGTTGCTGAGGCTTACGAAGCCGATCTCGCCGATGCGGGCAGCATTCCAGCGCTGTTCGACCGCTGCGAGTCCAGCCTGGGCGCGGTCGATGTCCTGGTCAACAACCACACCTTTTGCGTGCTCGAAACCTTTGACCCGGCGCTGGTTACGGAAGAAGGATTCGGCGTCCGGCTGATCACGGCGGCGGGCATCGACGCGCATCTGGCGGTGAACACCCGCGCCTATGCGCTCTTGATGTCCGAATATCTGCAAAGGTATTTGAAGCGCGGCGCGCAATCCGGGCGGATCATCAACATCAGCACCGACGCGGCGCACGCGCACCCGGCCAACGTCAGCTATGCGGCGAGCAAACACGCCATCGAATCGTATAGTCGCTCGATCGCCGCCGAGATAGGTAAATACGGTATCACGGTGAACATTGTCGCGCCGGGGCCGGTGCAGACCGGCTATCTCGACCCGCAGGCCGTGCAGGATATCGCTTCCGGTACGCCACTGGGCCGGGTGGGCGCGCCTGAAGACATCGCCGATGTGGTGGTGTTTCTGGCCTCCGAGCAGGCGCGGTGGCTCACGGGGCAGTTGATCTATGTCGGCGGCGGCTGGCGGATGCACCAGTGACAGGATGACAATTTTTTAAGTAAATTGGAAAGGATTTTATCATGGCTGTTCTTCCTATTGTCGAAATTTCGCAATTCCCCCAAACGATCGACGAGTTTGTCGCCCTGCGCGACCGGATCGCCCAAACGCCGGAAGGCGGCGCAGCGACCTTGGTTGTCGCGCTGATAGCCTATGCCGGTGACGAGACACTGGGGCGCGCGTGCCTGACCGTCGCCGTCGACCGGGGCAGCCTGCAAGAAGGCCCCAAGGGCTACAAGGGCTGGCAGTTGCCCGACAATGTGCTCAAGCGCGTCGGGTTGCAGATCAAGGGCAAGGAATACCTGCCCCGTTCGTACATCCGGGGCGCGGCGCCGGCAAACGGCTACGCGCTGCCTGCGCCGCCTTATGTGATCGAGTGTTCGGACAATCCCTACAGCGGCGACCGCGAGGCTGGCCCGTACAAGGTGTTTGTGGCCTGCTCCGGCGCCGATTCGCCCCGTCCGGTGACGCTCAAACGGAACGATAAGGGCTTTTGGAAGGCTTCCGAGTGGAGCAGCCTGATCGTCGGGATCAGGCCGCCGGCGGCGACGCCCAGTGATGACCTGTTTTAGTGATTTTACCGTCCCGCTTTGGAAGATTTGGGGCGGGAACCTGCTGATGCTTGTCACGATCGCGTTCTATATCGTCTGGTGGACGGTATCCTTCCGGCCGAACAAAAGCAATAAACCCGCAGGCACGTTTTTTCTTATCGCTGCCGTTCTTTTTGGAGTGGCAGCGATCGCGATCGTGCTTTCTGGTATCGAATCGCTGTCCCATGCAGGAAAAAGATTGCCGGTGGTATACATCCTGCTGGGTGCAGCTGCTTTTTACATCGTTCTTCTCGCAGCAACGAAACTCGCTTTCCAGCGCCCGGTGACTTCGGAACTGCTGTTGATAACCCTCTGGGCTGCGCTGGAAGGATCGGCGATTGCCGTTGTGCAAGGCAGCGGCCGGTTCAGTGTGGGGCAGGGTTTGACGCTCGCAGCCCTGGTGGTACTGGCAACCGGCGCAGGCCTGGTCTGCTATGTCTTGCACTACCGCCTCGACGAGGTTGCGCGCTTTTGGAATGGGCTCATTCCGCTGATGGTGGACGCAGGCGTGGTGACGGTGTTTCTGGCAATGCTGGCGCTTTCTTGACCGTTTGCAGTTCAAGTCAATGGGCCTTTACAACGAACGAGGAAAACGAGCTGCGTTACTCGGATGTGTAATTTTTGGCCGACGCGAGCAGGTTGTGGGCCGAAAGTTCGCCCGAGCTGTATTTCAGCACATTGTCGCGTGCCAGCCAGAATGTGGGGATTCCTACTTTGTCCTCCAGGTCCGGGCGCGTCCAGATTGCGAGCCGAAGCAGTTCTGGGTAATGCGTGAACGCCTGCACAGAGCAATCAACGATCTTGAGGACATCCGACGTTTCCTTGTCTTTGTCGAATTCGTCGAGCGGGCCAATCGGGAATGAAAAGTAGAGGGTCAGTACATTGTCACTATCGTGATAAATATAAGCCTCTTCGATGTCCAAACCGCGAGCACGCAGGCGACCGACCTGGACCCAGGGCAGTCTGTTCATATGTGGAACCCATCTGTAGCCACGAGGCGTCGATTTCAAGTCGTCCCGTTCCGGTTTTGGCCCCCTTTGCATGCTCAACCAGGAACCGCCTGTTTCCGGAAATTCTCCGGTAAAAGTGCCGCTTGAGACCACGTTTCCAAGTAAAGCTTTCCAGGTTTGAGTTCGGATCGCCTGGGCTTCGAGTCGGATGGTGCGGCGCTCGCCGTACCTGTATTCCTGACATTCCGGCTGGGCGTCTCCTTCAGCCTCGACGATCAGCTGCGCAAGTGCTGGATAGCCGGCAAAGAACTCTGCCGAAGCGCGAGCAATCGTGTCGACAAAGCCTGCGAATCGCCGATCAAGTGGCTCCAATGTGCCAGCCGCTGCGACAAACATACCGAGCGCAGAATTGGAATCGACGCCGATCGAGCATTCACAAACCAGACCTGCTTCGAGCAGCTTTCCTACGAGGACATCGGCCAAGTGCTCGAATGGAATGTTCACGCTCATTGTCATCCTCCTGTCACACGACCCGCTATCGGGACAGCAAGACCATCACCCCAAATCTGCAAGTTCCCCTTTAGACGAGATGGATGATGGTATTGCAGCGTTCATCCCCCAGCAGGTACGACGCGGTGACGGTCACCTCGACTTTTTGGCCCAATAACGTCCCAAACAATTCTTGCTGAAAGGTTTTGCAGCAGAAATGACACAACGATTGGGGCGGTTGCGGGCAATCGGCAAACGCACACGCACAACCCGCGACCTTTTTGCCGGTCAAGACAAGCATTGTGCCATCCTCGGAAAATTCCAGCCGCTCCCAGTATTTTGACGCGTGCTGGATATTGACTCGATCCAGAAATGCTTGGACATTCTCCCTGTATGATCCGACCCATTCGTCCAGCTTGCGCGCATAAAAGCATTCGTGGCCTAATTGACTGAATATGCTTTCTTTAACGGATTCATCTTGCAAAGCGTCAATGAACTTGAGGATATTCTTTACCTGATCTTGGTTCATTTCTTGAGGAACGTGTGACTTCATAGCATCCGCCCTTTCTTGATTGTAGATCAGCGCAGCGAAAATACCGATTGGAACTTGTCCTCATGTACTTTGGCCTCGCATTATACTCCTGCTTGAACGCGACAGCAACCAGTAAAACTTGCAGTTGATCAAATATCCCTGTCTTGACACGCCCTTTCTCCATCGCTATAATGAGGCCTGGAGGAAGGCCACGTTGAACACATATACCTTGTTTCAACTGGTCTCGGCAGGGCTGTCTCACCCCGGACAGCGACGTCAGCTCAACCAAGATGCCTGGCGCATTGCCGGACAGCGACGTCAGCTCAACCAAGATGCCTGGCGCATTGCCGGACAGAACGATGCCCCTCACCTGTGGCCAGAACGCGGTCGTCTTTTTGCCATCGCCGATTCGCCCCGCCCGGTGGCGCTCAAACGGAACGACAAGGGCTTGTGGAAGGCTTCTGAGTGGAGCAGCCTGAGCGTCGGAATCAAACCGCCAGCGGCGACGATCAGCGACGATCTGTAGGCGCCAGACTTTGCATCGATTTTACAAAACGACTATAATGGCGTTGTGAGTGAATCCTTACCTGTCCATGTTGGCCTGAACGCCTCATTGCTGTCCCTGGGGGAGAATTATCGGGGCGCAGGCATCAACTGGTATATCTATCACCTGCTCTGCCACCTGCCGGAGGCAGACCCCGGTTTGCGTTACACGGCGTTTTTATCCGACGCACGGTTTCGCCCGCCGCCGGGGTTGAGGGTCAAACGACCGCTTTGGTCGACGCAATCGCCGCTGCCACGTATCACCTGGGAGCAGTTGGTCGCGCCCTGGGCGTTGCGCCGCGAACGCGTCGACGTGCTGCACGCGATGGCGTTTGTGTCTCCCATGCTGTCACGCCTGCCGGCAGTGATCACCGTTTTCGACCTCAGTTTTCTGAAATTCCCTCAAGCATTCAAGCCCGCCAACCGTTTTTATCTGCGGACGATGACCCGCATCTCGGTTCGGCAGGCCGAGCAGGTGATTGCCATTTCGGAATACACGCGGCAGGACGTGATCGCCCGGCTGGGTGTGCCTGCCGAACGGGTGCAGACGGTGTATTGCGGCGTCGATGCGACGTTTGTGCCGCTGCCGCCGGCCGACATTGCCGCTTTCAAGACCGAAAAAGGCCTGCCGGAGCGGTTTGTGCTTTTTTTGGGCACCATCGAGCCGCGCAAGAATGTGGTGCGTCTGATCGAAGCCTTTGCGCTCCTGGCCAAAGCGCTGCCGGATGTAGATCTGGTCGTTGCCGGGGGCAAGGGCTGGTTTTTCGAGCCGGTGTTTGCCCGCGCCCAGGAATTGGGCTTGGCCGGGCGGGTGCATTTTCCCGGTTATGTGCCCGAAGCAGAAAAACCGCTGTGGTACAATGCGGCGGAGGTTTTTTGTTACCCCTCGCTCTATGAGGGGTTTGGCCTGCCCCCGCTGGAGGCGATGGCCTGCGGCACGCCGGTGATTTCTTCCAACGCGGCCTCGCTGCCCGAGGTGGTCGGTGAGGCCGGGATCATGGTCGATCCGCAAGACACGGCGGGTTTGAGCGAAGCGATGCAGGCGCTGCTCGAAAGCGCGGCGCTCCGCAGCGAGCTTGCCGGGCGGGGATGCACGCGCGCCCGGCAGTTCAACTGGCCGGAAACGGCGCGGCAAACCGCACGGATTTACCATCTCGCAAAGCGACAGGCGTCTGTGGCACGTCGAGACCCGGCAGTCGAGGCGTGACGACATCCCGATGTTTGTCGCCGGAGGGCAGGAGAGAAAATTTGAATTCAAAATCGCGTATTGTTGTGGAGCTGTTGGTCGACACGGCGCTGATTAACCTGGGTTTTGTGCTGGCCCATTGGGTGCGCTATGATCTGCAATGGCCCGAAGCGGTGGCCGCCGGCAATTACAAACCGCTGGCTACTTATGTGCCGCTGATGTTCATGCTGACCGTGCTGCTGCTGCTGGTTTATGGCTCGCACAAGGTCTATACGCACGGGCGCGGGCGGGGCTGGCTCGACGAGGTCTATGCGCTGTTCACCGGCACGCTCACCGGGCTAATGCTGTTGATCGTGATTACCTATTTTGTCTCGGAACTGTCCTATTCGCGCGGACTGCTTCCCCTGGCCGCAATGACGATCCTGGTTCTGCTGGCCTTGAGCCGTATCTGCAAATTGATGATCCTGAACGGGCTGCGGCGGCGCGGCGTCGGTGTGCTGCGCGTGCTGGTGGTCGGCGCCGGCGAAGTGGGCCGCACAGTGATCCGCTCCATCGTCGCCCACCCCGAATTGGGTTACCAGGTGGTCGGCTTTGTCGACGACAACCCCGAAAAAGGGCAGACCGATTTGGGCAAGATCAAGGCATTGGGCGAGATCGAAAAACTGCCCGAACTGATCGCCGAGCACAGCATCGACTTGGTGATTACTGCACTGCCCTGGATGTACCATCGCAAAATTTTGCGCATCATGCGCCAGTGCGAGGGGCAAAAAACCCAGGTCTATATTGTGCCCGACCTGCTGCAAACGGCCATTCGCCAGGTAGACGTGGAATATATGGGCGAGGTGCCGGTGGTCGGCGTGCGGCAGGGCGCGCTGGGGCAGAGCGCCTTGCTGATCAAGCGCATCCTCGATTTGACCGTGTCCATCGTCGGGCTGCTGTTTGGCTGGCCGCTGCTGCTGCTGATCGCCCTGTTGATCCGCCTCGACTCGCCCGGCCCGGTCATTTTCACCCAGACGCGCATCGGCAAGAATGGGATTCCGTTTACTATATATAAATTTCGCACCATGCGCCAGGGCGCCGACGCCGAAAAAACCCAATTGATGGCCCAAAATGAAGGCGAAGATCGTCTGTTCAAGATCAAGGACGATCCGCGAGTGACGCGCATGGGGCGCTTTTTGCGCAAAACCAGCATGGACGAAATTCCGCAGGTCTGGAACGTTTTGCGCGGCGAGATGAGCATCGTCGGGCCGCGGCCGCAGGTGCCCAGCGAAGTCGAACTGTATCTCGAATGGCACCGCCACCGGCTGGACGTGCTGCCGGGCATCACCGGCATGTGGCAGGTCAGCGGGCGCAGCGAACTCGGCTTTGACGAAATGGCCCTGCTCGACATCTGGTACGTCGAAAACTGGACGCCCTGGCTGGACATCAAGATCATCCTCAAGACCATCGGTGTCGCGCTGGCGGCCAAGGGCGCTTATTAGCAATACAAGGGAGAAGATAGTGTTCGAATTGAACGCTCAAGACAAACAAGAAATGACCGCCTTTTTGCAAGACCTGGTGCGCATTCCCAGCTATTCGACTCAGGAAGGGGCGCTGGCCGAGCGGATGATGGCCGAAATGACCCGGCTCGGCTTTCAGGACGTGCGCAGCGACCGCATCGGCAATGTGGTGGGGCGTATCGGCCCCGGCGTGGGGCGCAGCCTGCTCTACAACGGGCACATGGACGTGGTCGGTGTAGGCGACCCCGCCGCCTGGAAGCGCGATCCCTTTGCGGCCGAGATTCAGAATGGCGTCTTGTACGGGCGCGGCGCAGCCGACATGAAGGGCGCGCTGGCGGCGATGGTCTATGCGGGCAAACTGCTGCTCGACCGGGGGGTGTCGCTGCACGGCGACCTGTACGTGGTCGGCGCGGTGCAGGAAGAACCCTGCGAAGGATTGGGTATGAGGGTGTTGATCGAGGAGGAAGGTTTGCTGCCCGACTGTGTGCTGCTCGGCGAGCCGACCAACATGCAGATCAGTCGGGGCCAACGCGGGCGTATCGAGATCGAGGTGGTCGCGCACGGGCGCTCCTGTCACGCTTCGGCCCCGCATCTGGGCGACAATGCCATTTATGCCGCCGCACGACTGGTTTTCGGCATCGAAATGCTCGCCACCCAACTGGCCGAAGACAAATTCCTCGGCTCGGGCACACTGGCCGTCACCCACATCGAAAACACGGCCGGCAGCCGCAACGTGGTGCCCGATACCTGCACCTTTTACATCGACCGGCGGCTGACCATCGGCGAAACAGAGTCCAAGGCCCTGGCCGAGGTGCAGAGCGTGCTGCTGCGCGAGGAGGTCAATGCTCAGGTTCGCGTATCCGAGTACACCTCGACCTCGTACACCGGCTATCAAGCCCGGATGCGGGCCTGCTATCCGGCCTGGGCGCTTGACCGCGATCACCCGCTGGTGCAAGGCGTCGGGCAAGCCATCCGCGCCGAGTTGGGCTACCGGCCGGCGATCGGCAAGTGGGATTTTTCCACCGACGGCGCTTATACGATGGGCGTGGCCGGCATTCCGACCATCGGTTTCGGGCCGGGTGAAGAAAAGTATGCCCACACCGTCGATGAGCAAATTCGCCTGAGTGATGTGGCGCGTGCCGCGCAGGCTTACGCGCGCATCGCCGCCGACATATTGGGAAAGTAAACGGGATGGATACTGATGCTCTGCGTTCTATTTACGGCAGCGACCGCCTGACGCTCAACGCCCAGGTGGCGCGATACGACGAGGCCCGGCGGCAGTTTATTGACTGCTTTGGCCCCGGCCCGCTCACTTTTTTCCGCACGTCGGGACGGCTCAACCTGATCGGCGAGCACACCGATTACAACGGCGGTTTCGTGCTCCCCGTCGCGCTCGACCGGGACGTGCTGCTGGTGGCCCGCCCGCGCGCCGATGGCCTGGTCAACGCGATCAACGTCGAGGCGCGGTTTGCGCCCTTTGCTTTCGACCTGGCAAGCGAAATCCCGCACGCGCCGCCCGGCGATTGGAGCAATTATGTGCGCGGCGCGGCGCAAGAGATCGCCCGTCGCTTTGGCGGGCAGATGCCGCTCCGGGGAATGGACGCGCTCGTTTCCGGGGCGATGCCGCACGGCGTGCCGCACGGCGCGGGCCTGAGTTCGTCGACGGCGCTGTCGGTGGTGGCTGCGCTGGCCCTGGTTACACTCAACGGGATCGAAATCGACCGCGCCGACTTGGCCCACCTGTGCAGCGAGGCCGAGTGGTACGTGGGCACGCGCGGCGGCATGATGGATCAATTTGCCGCCCTGCTCGGCCGGCGCGATCACGCGCTCTTTCTCGACTGCCGTCCGTCGGCAGAGGGCGCATACCATTTTGAGCATGTGCCGATGCCGACCGGGGTACAGGTGGTCTTGCTGACCAGCGGCGTGCGTCACGACAATGTGCGCGGCGAGTTCAACCAGCGCGTCGCCGAGTGCAAGATCGGCGTCGGGCTGCTGCAAGCGCGCTACCCGTCGATCTGCCAGTTGCGCGATGTGACCCCGGAAGGGCTGGGGCTTTCAGCCGAAGCCCTGGAAGCCATGCTGAACCGGGCGCTGCCGATGCGCGCGACGGCGGCGCAGTTGGTTCGCCTGGGCATCGACGCGGCCTGGCTCGACGCGCTGATCGCCGATTACCGTCTGGCCGGCGATGCCGTTTTTACCGTCTTGCCGCGCTGCCGGCACGTGATCGATGAGAATGTGCGCGTGCTGGCGGGCGTCGCCGCGCTCAAGCGCGGCGACCTGGCGGCGTTTGGTGTGTTGATGAATCACGCCCATGCCAGCATGAGCGACGGCTATGGCGCGAGCTGCGCCGAGGTGGACACGCTGGTTGACATTGTGCAGCGGCAGCCCGGTGTGCTTGGCGTGCGCCTCACCGGCGCGGGGTGGGGCGGCGGCGTGGTGGCCCTGGTCGAGCAAGATGCCGACGAATTGTGGATGCTGGTCGCACAGAGCGCCTATCGTGCGGCGACCGGGTTGGAAACCGAGGTGTTTGTCTGCCGTCCGGGCGACGGCGCGGGGTGGCTGGCATGCGCGAACTGATCGCCGTCGTCTTGACCCTCAACGAGGAAAAACGCATCGCCGAGTGCATCCGCAGCGTGCGCTGGTGCGATGCTGTGGTCGTGTTTGATTCGTATAGCCAAGACCGCACCGTCGAGATCGCTCGGCAGGAGGGTGCGCTGGTGTTGCAGCACCCCTTCAAGGGCTTTGGCAGCCAGCGCCAGGCGGCGATGGACTGCCTGCGGGCTGAGTGGATTTTTTTCCTCGACGCCGACGAGCGGGCCACGCCAGAGCTGGCCGAGGAAATTCGCCGCGTCATTGTCGAACAGCCCGATGCTGCCGGCTGGTGGTTTCCGCGCCACAATTACATCTGGGGCCGGCTGACCCGTCACACCGGCTGGTATCCCGATTACCAACTGCGCCTCTTGCGCACGGCTCGCACGCACTGGGACCCGGCGCGCGAGGTACACGAACTGCCCATCGTCGATGGCCCGACCGGGTATCTGGAAAACGTGTTGATTCATTATAATTATGATACATTTTGCCAGTTTATCGCCACGCAGGAAAAATATACCGATTACGACGCACGGATTTTGTTCGAGCGGGGAGAGCGCTGCAAGCCGTGGAGTCCGTTCAGCATGCCGCTGCGCCATTTCAAGCTGCGCTTTATCGATTGGCAGGGCTACAAGGACGGCCTGCATGGGCTTGTGCTCAGCTTGTTGATGGGCTATTACGAGGGGCAAAAATACGTGCGGCTGGCGCGGCTGCGCCGGCAGGCCGGTGGGGCAAATTTGCCCAAAGCGGCATTTTGAGATATAATCCAATTTGATGCGGGTGTGGCGCAGTGGTAGCGCATCTGCTTCCCAAGCAGGTAGTCGTGGGTTCGAATCCCATCACCCGCTCCATAAAACCGGGCTTGCGCTCAAGCGCAGGCCCGGTTTGTTGTTTGCTGTGGCATACCCTGACAGGTTCAGGGCAGCCCGCCTGGCAGCCCGGTGTCGAGATAGAGTTCGACCGTTGTTGGTGCGTCGCTTTGCAGGTAGGCGAGCACCTTTTCTCGCAGACCATCATGCACCTGGCGAAACACGGCCAACCGCTCCTCGTCGGAGCCTTTGGCGGCGGCCGGATCGGGAAAGCCGATATGCTTGAGGATGCCTTTGCCCAGCCACGCCGGGCAGTTCTGGGCCGCGTGGTCGCATACCGTGATCACCCGGTCGAATGCGACGTCGCGGTACTCATCCGTCGACTTGCTCCTCTGCGTCGAGATGTCGATGTCCAGCTTGGCCATCGCCTGGACGGCCAGTGGATGCACATAGCCCGATGGTTTCGTGCCTGCTGAAAACGCTTGCCACGTGTTGCCCAACAAGTGGTTGACCAACCCCTCGGCCATTTGGCTGCGCGCCGAGTTGCCGGTGCAAAGAAATAATACTCGTTTCATCTGCGCTGTGTCCACTCGTTACTCCTCGTCTGCCGAAACAAGCACCGGCACACGCTCAAGCGATTGAGCATCCGGCCGCGCGTCGCCTTTCCAGAACCCCTTTTTGCCCAATGCCTTGCCCAGATACACCAGGCCGAGCATCACCGGCACTTCCCAGAACAGGCCCATCGTCGTGCCCAGCGCGGCCATCGAGCCCACGCCGTACATGGCCACAGCGGTAGCGATGGCGATCTCGAAATGGCTCGACGAGCCAATGATCACCGTCGTGATCGCCTCTCGATAGGCCAGCTTGAAGGCGCGGGTGACGATCAGATTGTAGCCCACCACGATCACAAACCCTAACAGCAGTGGAATTGAAACCAGCAGCAAGGTGCTGAAATTTTCGAGCAGCACCTGCCCGTTCAGGGCAAAGAGCACCACCAGCGTGGTCAGCAAGGCGACAATCGCGATTCTTTCTACTGCGTGGCGAAATGTATGTTCAAACCACGCCTGCCCTTTGGCCCTGATCAACAGCCGTTTGCTGACGATGCCCAACCCCAGCGGCAGACCGATAAAGACCAGCGTCGAAATCACCAGCAGCCCCCGGTCGACGGGGATGCCCTGGATGCCGGTCAGCAGCGCCACCACCGGCGCGTACAAGACCATGATCGTCAGCGTGTTCAGGCTGGTGTTGACCACATTTTGCTCCTGGTTGCCCTCGGCCAGCCTGCCCCACACCAGCACCATCGCCGTACACGGGCTGGAGCCGAGCAGGATCACCGCGACCATCAACTGCTCGTTGCCTTTGAGGAACAGCCTGGCCAGCAGCGCGGCGACGGCCGGCGCGACGATCCAGTTTGAAAACAGGCTGAGCAGAATCGGCTTGGGGTTGCGGCGCAGCTTTTTCAGTTCCGACACCTGCAAGTTGAGCATGGCGGGGTACATCATCAGGAACAGGTAGATGCCGATGGGGATCGAGATACCCCGGATCTGCCAGGAATCGATGGTTTCGCCGACGCCCGGTACGATCTGTGAGAGGACGATACCGGCGATCATGCACAACGCGACCCAGAGGGCCAGATATTTTTCGAACGTGCTCATGGGTGAAATCTCCTTTGTGTTAATTATTTCAACAAGCGTTGAATTATCTTGCCACAAAAAAAGCCGGGGCATTGCTCATGCCGCACACTGACCCGGCATATAATTCAATATTCATTAAATTATACTCCCAACGAACCGTTTGTCAAGTCTTTTTTCGGGGTCTTGCCACCGGCAAGATAACGTCCTCTGCTCATCAGTCGCCCTGGAAATAGTACAACGAGGGAACCTGCTCCAGCGCCCGGCTCAGCGCGGGCCTGATCCGTTCATAGACGCGGCGCACGCTTGTATCGTCTCCAGCGAGTGCGCCCAGCCAGTGGCGGATCAGCCGAAAGGCATTGACGCCGCCGCCCACGTCCTCGCCCTGACGCAGCAGGGCACGCACCTCGGCCTCGGCGAAATCCGGGGTCAGCCTGTCCAGAAGCGATGCGATGGTCTGTTCGAGATCGGAAGAGCGTCGTGTAGGGAAAGAGTGTAGGATAGGGTG
>CAYRXM010000089.1:0-19945 GCA_964428175.1 uncultured Anaerolineae bacterium | reverse complement strand
TGTCGTCGGGATACCCTTTTTTCGCAAACCAACAGGTATTTTATACAAGGAGTGACGATGGATACTCGACGCGATTGGGCTGCCTGGATCACGAGATCGATTGCCGAGTTTGTCGCCGGGCCCGAGAACGTGCTCGGCGGCCCTTTTGGCGACGAACCTGCCTGGGCGGAGCCGTTGGTCGGATTTGCCAATGGGGCTGATCCGTTGTGGACATTGTACAAAGAAGTGGTCGGGCCATTCCACTGGATGCCAAAGGAGGTGTTCGACCTGGCCTTCCCCGGCGAGGATGTCGCGCCGGAAGCGCTGACAGCGATCAGTTGGGTGCTGCCGCAGACCAGGTTGAGCAAGGAGACCAATCGACTGCAAACGCGACTTCCCGCCGAGCGCTGGGCGCGCTCACGCGTCTTTGGCGAGCAGTTTAACGACAAACTGCGCCAGCACATCGTCGATCTGCTGACCGAAGCGGGCTGCCCGACCGTCGCACCGATGCTGCACCCCGCGTGGCAGTCGGTCGATTCGGACAAGTATGTCTATGCCTCGACCTGGTCGGAGCGGCACACGGCCTATGCTGCCGGGCTGGGCACCTTTGGCCTCTGTGACGGGCTGATCACGCCGGTGGGCAAGGCGATGCGCGTCGGCTCGGTGGTGGCGCAGCTGTCGATCCCACCGACGCCGAGGCCGTACACACAGCATCAGGAATACTGCCTTTTTTACACACGGGGCACCTGCGGCCGCTGCATCGATCGCTGCCCGGCAGGGGCGCTGTCGGCGCAGGGGCACGACAAGGTCAAGTGTCACGAGTACATCAATCGTGTGATCATGCCTTACGTCACGGAACATTACGGGTTCGACGGCTACGGCTGCGGTCTCTGCCAGACCGGTGTGCCGTGTGAGTCCAGAATTCCACGAGCAGGAGATGTGTGAACTGGGGCGGCTCAGTGGCTTGTCAGAACGCCAGCCTTTATTAGAGTTTATCGGAAATAAAGCCTAACTCAAACAGACAGGATTGACAAGATTTACAGGATAAAAATGATAGAAGAGCATCTTGTTCATCCTGTAAATCCTGTCCAAGATTATTCCCGATAATGTCTATTCAAGACGTTTGGCGTCCTTGTATCCTGGCGACCTGCTGATGGTTGGCCGCGGTGTTTGTGGCGCTAGAAAGAGGGATCGAATGCAGATCATTGATGCGCACGTCCATGCCCTGCCGCGCGGTGAGATGTGCGGCGGCGAAGTTGACGCGCGGCTGGACACGGTTTTGAAAGGGCTGCGCGAGCACGGCATCGAGCGGGCGGTGCTGGTGCCGATCAATGACCTTTCCTGGCAGCCAGTCGACGAGATGAACGATTTTTGCGTCGAAACGGTTGGGGCGCACCCCAACATCGTCGGGTTTATCGACCTCGATCTGTCGCAGGCGCACTATGCGGGCGGCATTGAGCGGCTGGAGGCCGACATCGTGCGGCGCTACGAGAGCGGCCTCAGGGGGATCAAAATTCACCCACAGAACCTCGGCGTCCAGGCCAGCGATTGGCGGCTGTGGCCAGTGTATCGCCTAGCCGGCGAGTTGAACATCCCGGTCATGATCCACTGCCATCCCGGTTCCTGTCCCGGCCGCGTTACCGACTCGCATCCGGCCGAGATCGAAAAAGTGGTGCGCGCCTTTCACAAAACGACATTCATCGTTGCGCATTTGGGCGGAATTTTGTATTTCGAGTATATGCCCTGGCTCGTCCATTCGAACGTCTGGTTCGAGAGTTCGGGCATCATCACCAGCCTGCGCCGCTATCACGGCGACGAGCGTATCCGCTACGTCTTGGAAGAAATCGGCTACGACAGAATTTGCTTTGGCTCCGATTTCCCCACCGACGATCTGGACGCTCAACTGGCGGCGATGCGCGAACTGGTGCCGCCGGATCGCCATGCCGATGTGTTCGCCGGAAACATCACCCGTTTGGGATGTCGTTTTGGCTGGTGGAAAGAGCTATAACATCGACGGAGGAGCAGCACAATGATTATCGATGCCGATACCCACATTGCCCCCACGGGCGGCGATTTTGCCCTTGAAAAACACCTGGCGCGGATGGAACGCGCCGGGATCGACAAGACGCTGGTCTGGCTCAAGCCCGATTACCAGGGCACGGAAATCGAAGGGCACAATCGCTACATCTATGATGCGACGCGCCGGTATCCCGACCAGTTGGTTGGCTTTGGCTGGGCCGATCCGACGGTGGGCGTCGAGCATGCGCTCAAGATGGTGCGCGTCTGCAGCGGGGAATACGGTTTCTATGGGGTCAAGATGAACGGCGCGCAAAACTGCTACTTTATCGACGATCCCGAGATTGCCCTTCCCGTTGCCGAGGCAATTGCCAAAACAGGCAAGGCGTTGGCCTTTCACATCGGCCCAGACGAGTACGAGCGCACCCATCCGCTGCGCGCGGCCAAAATCGCCAAAATGTTCCCCGGAACGCCGATCTTGATGGTGCACATGGGCATGACCGACCCGATGATGAACCGGGTGGTGATCGAGGTGGCCCGCGAGTGTCCCAATATGGCCCTGGTCGGCAGTGCGACCACCTACAAGGCCGTGATCGACGCGGTCCGGGCATTGGGCGCCGATCGCGTGCTGTTTGGCACGGATGCCCCCTTTCAGTGGCCGCACGTGGTCAAGGCAATGTACGACGCCGCGCTTGATGGAGAAATTACAAAAGAAGAAAAGGCTCTGGTGATGGGGGGCAACCTGGCGCGACTGCTCAAGCTTTAAGGTCGGATTCACGATCCTTTTCAAGAAAGACCTGCCAGGTTTCTGAAACCTGGCAGGTCTTGTTATACTGTGCAGGGCGGCTCACCTTCAAGCGATTTGATCAGCGCGCTGGCGGCCTCTTTTTGCTCTGCGGTTCCCCATACGCCGAGCCACGATGAGCCTTCTGCGCCATAGATGCCGCCCGCGGCGAGCAGGTGCGCGTCGACGCCGGTCAGCAGGCGCAGCGCGTCGATCTCGGTGAACACCTCGCCGCCGGGCAGCGTCATCAGGCGCGGGCCTTCGCCGCCGGGTGCGTTGCACAGGCGTACCAGCAGGTTGACCTCTTCGGTCACGCGCTTTTCAAGCCCCACCGGCACGATCAATCGCACGCGCCGCCCGACCACCGCTTGCAGGGCGACCAGAACCGTGCCACCGTGCGGGTGGCCGATCTGCACCGCGGCCTGCCCGCGCCGGTCAAAGGCGTTGGCCCCCTTGAGGACAATGTCGCCCATTTTGAGCTGGTCGGCGACCTGATCGATCGTCTTGCCGCGCTGCCACTGCCCATCGACCAGGATCACGTCACCGCTGAATTCGGCCTTGCTCGCCCTGGCTCCGGGTGCGGTGGTGAACCCACGTCTAAAGCCGGCGCGCGTAAAACCGTCGGCCTGGCCGAGAGCGGTGAGGATTTCCTCGGCGATGTAACCGTTGGTCGTCCCGGCAATGATCGCCAGTGTGCCCTGCTTGAGTACGGCCTGGATGTCGGGGTGGGCGGCTATCGCCTTGCCGATCAGCCGCTTGCCCATCGCTGTGGTCAGACAAAACTGTTTCATGGTGCCTCCTCGTGGTTTATCGACGCCGGTTTCGCGAGCGCCGGCGTTTTGATGTGGATGGTCCCGGCCGGTTTTGTGCAGGTTCGTCGCCGGGGCCGGCGGCCGGCGCGTGGAGCATTTGCTGATAATAGTCGTCGATCAACATCGTGAATATCGGCAAATCTTCTTCGTTTTCGGCCAGGCTGCGCGCCAGTGTGGTGAAGCGCTGGCTGCGTTCGGTTTGCAGCTTGTCGCGCTTGCGCAGGCGGGCTTCGAGCAGGGCGATTACCCGTTCCGAGACGACCGCCTGCACGTCGGCGTCGGTGGGCAGTGGGCGCTCTTCCATGTCGATGCTGTAATGCCGGGCGATGCGGTCGAGGAGGGGTTTTTCGATGCTGTTGACCAGCGTCATGGCCACGCCGGCGGCCCCGGCGCGGCCGGTGCGCCCGGCGCGGTGGATGTAGCCTTCGGGGTCTTCGGGTGGCTCATACTGGATGACGTGTGACAGTTCGACGATGTCGAGGCCGCGCGCGGCGACGTCGGTGGCGACCAGGAAGCGCAGTGTGCCCTGGCGCACTCGCGACAGGACGCGCTCGCGGTCGTTTTGCGACAGGTCGGAGCTGATCTCGTCGGCGTCATAGCCAAAGCGCTGCAAGACCACGTTGACGTAATGGACGCGGGTCTTGGTGTTGCAAAAGATCAGGGCCGAGGTGGGGTTTTCGATTTCGATGATGCGCACCAGGCTGCGGTCCTTGTCCATGCCGGGTACGAGGTAGAAAACATGCTCGGTTTCGGTGACGTGGACGTGGTCGCTGCTGAGCGAGATGAATTCGGGATCGCGGATAAAGACGCGCGCGGTGCGCATCACCGAGGCGGGAAAAGTGGCCGAAAACATGCAGATGTTGATCGCCCGTTTGGGCAGATAGCCCTGCACCTCGCGCATGTCGGGGTAAAAGCCCATCGACAGCATGCGGTCGGCCTCGTCCATCACAAACAGGTCGAGGTGATCCAGCGTCAGGGTGCGTCGCAGCAGGTGGTCGAGCACGCGGCCCGGCGTGCCGACGACAATGTGCGCGCCCTCCTTGAGCGCGTCGATCTGTGCGCGGTAGCCGACGCCGCCATAGACGGCGACGGTGCGGATGCCCGTGCCGCCGCACAGCGTTTCGGATTCCAGCGACACCTGGCGGGCTAATTCGCGTGTCGGCACCAGGATCAGTGCCTGGCAGGTGTGCTGCGCCGGGTCGATCCGTTCCAACAGGGGTAGAATGTAGGCCCCGGTCTTGCCGCTGCCGGTGCGGGCCTGGATCATCACGTCGCGCCGGGCGAGCAAATAGGGGATGGCGCGGGCCTGCACCGGCATCAACTCTGACCATCCTGCACGCGCGGCAGCAGCACGCAGTGGTTCGGACAGGTGTTCGAGGCTCACGTCGGGCAGGGAAGGCCGTGACGGGTCGGGTTGTTGGCTCATTGGGTTCTCCTTGGGCGAATTTCGTTCACAGGATACCCACGCCCATCAGGATACCCATCACGATAAAAGCGACTGCCGAAACGGTCAGCAGGATGCGCTCCGGCACCAGCTTGCAGATGCCCTGCCCACCGACGACGCCGAGCGCGGTAACGGAAATCAGGGCCAGTGCGCCGCCGGCAAACACCGTCCAGGGCGCGGTCGATTTGCTGGCCATACTCAGCACGGCCAGTTGGGTCTTGTCGCCCAGTTCGGCGACAAAGAGCAGGCCCAGCGTCGAGGTGAATGCTTTCCAATCCTGACCGGAGAGCGGCGTGCAGTCGGCGGCAGGGACAGATGTGCAGTCTTGTTCATCATTTGGTTTGCTTTTGAGCGCCTCGCACAAGATGAGCGCGCCCATCACCACGAACGCGCCGGCGGCGATCAGGCGCATGATGTTCGCCGGGATGAAGCGCTGGAGCAGTTGGCCGCCCAACGCGCCGATCAGCGTGACCAGGATCAAGGCCAGGCTGGCGCCCAGAAAAACCGACCACGGGCGGCGGTGTTTGCACGTTTGTGCGATCACGGCCAGTTGCGTCTTGTCGCCCAGTTCGGCGACGAAAATCAGGCCCAGTGTTGAGAAAAGTGCGCTCCAGTCCATGATGTATCCTCATTTCGGTTGGTGTCGAATGGGTATTATACTCGAGTCGGCGGTGGGTCACAAATCGATTTTAGTGGACAAATCGGGTGGATTTTGCTAAAATGAGGCTCATTGACATTTGTTGCAGAAAGGAATGAACTCTGATGACGTGGTTGGAAGCGCAGAATCATGTTTTACAAGCTCTGTTGGCGACCTGCTTTACCTGGTTTCTCACGGCGGCCGGATCGGGCCTGGTTTTCGTGTTCAAAACAATCAACCGCAAAGTCCTGGACGGCATGCTTGGTTTTGCCGCCGGGGTCATGATCGCGGCCAGTTATTGGTCGCTGCTGGCTCCGGCGATCGAGATGGCCGAGGCGGCCGGGGATATTCCGTGGGTGCCGGCGGCGATTGGTTTTTTGCTGGGTGGGGTATTTTTGTGGGGTGTCGACAAGATTTTGCCGCACCTGCACCGGGGTTTTCCAACCAGCGAAGCGGAAGGGATCAAGACCACCTGGCAGCGCAGCGTGCTGCTGGTGCTGGCGATCACCCTGCACAACATCCCCGAAGGGTTGGCCGTGGGGGTGGCTTTTGGCGCGCTGGCGGCCAATCTGCCGTCGGCCTCTTTTGCCGGGGCGGTGGCCCTGGCGCTGGGCATCGGCATCCAGAACTTTCCTGAAGGCGCGTCGGTGTCGGTACCGCTGCGCCGCGAGGGCGTGTCGCGGCTCAAGGCCTTCTGGTACGGCCAGCTTTCGGGCGTGGTCGAACCGATCGCCGGCGTGCTGGGCGCAGTGGCCGTGATCACCATGCAGCCGATTTTGCCCTATGCGCTGGCCTTTGCCGCCGGGGCGATGATTTACGTGGTGGTCGAGGAGCTGATCCCCGAAGCGCAGCGCGAATCGGTGTCGGATGTGGCTACGGTCGGCGCGATGCTCGGTTTTGCGGTCATGATGACCCTGGACGTGGCGCTGGGGTAAGGAGTTTTCTTGATGAACGTGCTTGGCATTTGCGGTAGCCCGCACCCGGAGGGCAACACGGCCTATGCGCTGCGCTACGCGTTGGCGGTGATCGAAAAGCAGGGTATTGAAACGACCTATCTCTCACTGCACGACAAAGCCATTGCGCCATGCCGGGGCTGCTTTTCCTGCCGCGGCGGCGAGTGCGTGCAAAAGGATGATATGGCCGGGGTGATCGAGGCGATTCGCTGCTGCGATGGGCTGATTTTGGCCTCGCCGGTGTATTTGGGGCTGATGACGGGACAAATGAAAGTGATGATGGATCGCACGGTGCTCCTGCGCGCCGGCGGGCAGTTCGAGTTGAGCGGTCGCGTCGGGGCGGGGATCGCCTGCGGGGGGTTCCGCAATGGCGGGCAAGAACTGACCCTGCAAGCGATGCACACCTTTTTTCTCCAGCAGGACATGTATGCCGTCGCCGACGGGCCGCGTTACAGCCACTCCGGTGCGGCGATTGTTGGCCGGGCGAGTGAGGATACGGTGGGGTTGGCGACGGTCGAGAACCTGGCTTTGCGCGTCGTCAAGGCGGTCAGGCAACTGGCAGCGGGATAAAGGAAACCCGGCCCAGGCCGGCGTTCATCCTTCTGCCAGCCGCCGGCCCAGGGACTCCGCCCGCTGCCGGATTTCGGCCAAGTCCTCTGTGTTGGGCCGCCCGCGAATGTCGCCCAGCGGGCCTTGCGTGCTGCGTTCCTCCGAGCCGTGAAATTCGCCGACCACATACCACTCGTCTACGGCAAAGCCCAGGTGAGCGAAAAACTGCCCGGCATATTTGGCCGCCGGCGTTGCTTCGTCGATGCCGGTGTGCGGGCCGGAATAGGTACACAGGATCAGCGCGTGCTTGTCGGGAAGCGCGGGCGCGCCCGTCTTGACCCGCCCGTCGCGTCGATAGAGGGCAAACCGGCTCTGCAAATAATCATCGACCGGCTTGGGCGGACGCCACTGGTAGGATGGAAAGCCCAGGCAAACCAGATCATAGTCGAACCAATCGCTCTCGGCTGCATCCTCGACGCGCAGCATGTCCACGTCGCCGACTGCCTGGGCCAGGCCGTCGGCGATGGCTTGCGTCGCCTTGAGCGTGTTCCCCGTTTTCGACCAATACAATACAAGCGCTTTCATTTTTCCTCCTCTTTCCAATCACATGTCCATCTCGCGCAGCGTATCGATGGTGGCGAAAGCGTGGCGCATGTGCGGGATGAAAATGCTGCCGCCCACTACCAGGGCCACGTTCAGCGCCTCGTAAAGTTCTGCGTCGGTGTAGCCCAGCCGGACGCACTGGATCAGGTGATAGTCGATGCAGTCGTTGCAGCGCAGCACGCAGCTTGCCACCAGGCCGAGCAGTTCTTTGGTCCTGGCGTCGAGCGCGCCGTCCTGGTAGCACATGGTGTCCAGATTGAAAAAACGCTTGATCCCCAGGTGATCGGCGGCCATGATCCTGGCGTTCATCTGCGCGCGATAGGCCTCAAATTCTTCGACGTGGTTCATCTGGCCTCCCGCCTGACCGGGAAGGACGGCGGCATTTCGCGTTTGTGCGCCGAGCGCTTGACCATCAACTCGACCTTGGCGATGCGATCCTCGGGCAAGTCGGGCTGGTCGCCGCTTTGCCACGCCGCCAGGATGGCGTCGATCTCGGCATAGGTGATGCCCATCTCACCCTCGTCGGTCTGGCCGGGCCACAGCCCCGGCGACGGTGCGCGGTCGATGATTGGCTGGGGGACGCCGAGTTCGCGGGCCAGCTCGCGCACCTCGTGCTTGTACAGATCGCCCAACGGCTCCATATCCACGCCGCCGTCGCCATATTTGGTAAAAAAGCCGACCATAATTTCGGGGCGGTTGCCGGTGCCCGCCACCAGGTAGCCGCGCGATTGGGCCAGGTGATACACCGTGGCCATGCGCAGGCGCGGCTTGAGGTTGGCGTCGGCCATCTGGCTGCCCGGCGGCAGCGCGGCGATAAACGCATCGAACACCGGGTTGAGGTCGACGGTCAGCAAGTCGAGGTCGAAAGCCTCGGCGACCATGCGCGAAAAAACCTCGTCTTCCGGCACACTGTGACAGGGCATCCACACCGCCAGGACATCGCTGCCAGAAGTGCGTTTGCACAGCGCTGCCGTCACCGCCGAGTCGATGCCGCCGCTCAAGCCGATCACAAAGCCTCTGGCGCCGGCCATCTCGAGCTTGCTGTACATCCAGACCACGATTTCATCGGCCAATTTTTTATAGTCCATTTTGTCTCTCCTGTGAAATGTGGCATCGGGTATTTTCAGTGGGTTGTCACCAACACGCATGATACATCAATTCTGTGTCACGTCAACCCCTCGCTTGAGGGAGGAGGATATTTGCCCAACGAGGCAAGCGCCGGTTGATTGGCAAATCGTCGCGATTCGTTGTATCGAAATCTATCTTTTGCCGCCGGCTCTCTGCGCCCGTAATAGATGGACTATTTGCGCTTACAAAAACTTTATGGTACGATTGCACAAGTTTTGTGTGGGGAGAGGCTTTGAACGAGTTGCATCTGACCATCATTGGCGGTGGGCTGGCCGGCTGCGAGGCGGCCTGGCAGGCCGCGCGGCGCGGCGTCGACGTGACCCTGTACGAGATGCGCCCAGGTCACACCACACCGGCCCACCAGACCGATCTGCTGGCCGAACTGGTGTGCTCTAACTCGCTCGGCTCCAACCTGCCCGACCGCGCTCCGGGCCTGCTCAAGGCTGAACTGCGGCGGCTCGGTTCGCTCATCTTGTCCGTCGCCGACGAGACGGCCGTCCCCGCCGGCGGCGCGCTGGCCGTCGACCGGGAGGCGTTTTCACGCCGGGTCACGGAAAAAATCGAGAACCATCCTCAAATTACCGTCCGCCGCCGGGAAATCGACGCGCTGCCCCCCGGCGGCGCGACCATCGTCGCCAGCGGCCCGCTGACTAGCGACGCGCTCGCCGCCGACATTGCCCGCCTGGCCGGGCAGGAGCAGCTCTATTTTTACGATGCCATGGCGCCCATCGTGACCCGCGATTCGATTGATATGGGCAAGGCCTTTCGGGCTTCGCGCTACGGGCGCGGCGAGGATGATGAGGGCGATTACATCAATTGCCCGCTCGACGAGGCCGAATACGACCGTTTTGTCGAAGCGCTGTTGGGTGCCGAGCGCAGCCCGCTGCGAGATTTTGAGCGCGAGGACAAGCGGTTTTTCGAAGCCTGTTTGCCCGTCGAGGTGATTGCCGAGCGCGGGCGCAAGGCGCTGGCCTTTGGGCCGCTCAAACCGGTCGGGTTGGTCGATCCGCACACCGGCCGGCGGCCCTATGCGGTGGTGCAGCTGCGGCAGGACAACGCCGCGGCGACACTGTACAACCTGGTCGGCTTTCAGACCAACCTGCGCTGGAGCGAGCAGCAGTGTGTTTTCCGGCTGATCCCCGGCCTGGAACGGGCCGAATTTGTACGTTACGGGCAGATGCACCGCAACACCTACATCGATTCGCCGGCCCTGCTCCAGCCAACGCTGGCACTGAAAAACCGAGAGACGCTGTTCTTTGCCGGACAATTGGTCGGCACCGAGGGCTATGTCGGCTCGACTGCCAGCGGGCTGATCGCCGGGATCAATGCGGCGTGGCGGGAGCACGACAAAAGGTTGGTTGTGCCCCCGGCGACGACGATGATCGGCGCGCTGCTGCGCTACATCACCACGCCGCAAAAAGACTTTCAGCCGATGAAAGCCAACATGGGTTTGCTGCCGCCGCTGGCGCACCGCGCACGCGCCAAACGAGATCGTTTCGCCGCCCTGACCGGGCGTGCGTTGCAAGACCTGGAACAGTGGATCGTTGAGGAGGAAATCTAGATGTATGGTTTGCTGGTCGGTGACTTTGACATTCCCTTTGTATTGTTTGGCCCGGCGCACCTGATCACCCTGGCCTTGATCATCGTGTTCAATGTGCTGGTGGCCATCAACCTGAAACGCGCCAAAATTCCCTGGCTTAATAAACAGTTTCGCTATGCGCTGGCCTTTCTGCTGATCATCCAGGAAGTGTCGCTCAACCTGTGGTATCTGTACACCAACCAGTGGGACATTGGCGCGTCGCTGCCGCTTCACCTGTGCGGCGCGGCGCTGATCCTCTCGGCGATCATGCTGGTCACGGACAGCTATTGGATGTTCGAGCTGACCTATTTCTGGGGTTTTGCCGGGGCCACTCAGGCGCTGCTTACCCCCGACATTGCCGGTTATGGCTTTCCACATTACCGATTTATCCAGTTTTTCATCTCGCACGGGGCCATTGTCACTGCCAGCACCTATATGACTTTTGTGCGCGGCTACCGGCCCACCTGGAAGTCGTATTTGAAGGCGCTGGGGGTCACTCTGCTCTATGCCATCCCCGTCGCCGGGTTCAACTGGCTGGTGGACGGCAACTATTTGTTCATCTGCCATAAGCCGCCCACCGCTTCTCTGCTGGATATGATGGGGCCGTGGCCATGGTACTTGATCTCGCTGTTCTTTTTGGCGGTAGTGATATTTGCGCTGTTTTACTCTCCGTATGCGATCAAGGATTGGCTGGCAGCGCGCAAGCCGGCCGCGCAAACCGCTTCCCCTGCGCAAGGAGAATGATATGCCACGCTTGACCGTCGCCGAACTGCGGCCCAATGCCCAACTCGACAAAGTGCCTTTTTTGCTGGCCTCACTCGATCAGGCCACCGACCGCAACGGTAGTTCCTACCTGAAATTGACTTTACGCGACAAGAGCGGCGACATCGAGGGTCGCTACTGGCGCGTGCCCGACGGCGTCGCCGAGCGGATCAAGACCGGTTTTGGTGTACTGGTCAGCGGGCAGGTGACCGAGTACAAGGGTTTGATCCAGATCGGCGTTACCGACATCCAGCCTGGCGAACTGGACGACCCCCAGGATTTTTTGCCGATGGCCCGCCGCCCGCACGAGGAAATGATCGAAGAATTGCAAAAATTGATCAACAGTATCAAAAACCCGCACCTCAAGGCACTGCTCAAAGAGGTGCTGGGCGAAGGTGAATTCCAGCAGCAGTTCTTTAACGCCGCGGCGGCCAAGACCTATCATCACGCCTGCGTCGGCGGGCTGCTCGAACACTCGCTCGATGTGACACGGCTGGTGTTGACCGAGGCGCGGCGCTACCCGGAAATCGACCGCGACCTGGCGGCCACCGTCGCCCTGCTGCACGACATCGGCAAGGTGGAGAGCTATGCGTTTGGCGGCGACTTTGGGATGACCGACTCCGGTAAGCTGCTCGGCCACATCTATATCGGCGCGGCGCGCGTCGAGCGGGCCATCGACCGCATCGAAGGCTTTCCGGCGGAATTGAAACTGCGCGTCCTGCACGCCATCCTCGCCCATCACGGCGACCTGGACAAAGGCTCCCCGGTCACACCGCGCACGCCGGAGGCCATCGCCTTGCACTATGCCGACAACCTCGACGGCAGCGTGCGCGGCTGGGTCGATTACGTCAAGAGCCAGGGCGGCGCTGCCCCCTGGACCTTGCGCAGCCCCATGCACGATGGCGAATTGTTTGTGGGGGAGACGACCAACGACAACTGACCGCCGGCCGCGGTCGGCCGTCAACGGTCGTAAAAAAGGAGGTCAGCACATGGCCGATATGACCGGAAAAACATTGGGCAAATATCGCATCGTCGAGCGGCTGGGGCGCGGCGGTATGGCCGAGGTGTACAAGGCCTACCAGCCGGGGCTGGATCGCTATGTAGCGATCAAGTTGATGCACGGCTACCTGGCCGAAGACCCTGATTTCGTCGGGCGATTCCAGCGCGAGGCCAAAGCCATCGCTGCCTTGCACCACCCCCACATCGTCCAGATGCACGACTTTGACATCGAAAGCGATGTGTATTACATGGTGCAGGAATACGTCGAGGGTGGCACGCTCAAGACCAAACTGCAAGAAGCCAAAGTGCAGAGGCAGACGATCCCGATCCAGGAGACGGTTCGCATTCTGGTGGCCATCTGCGACGCCGTCGATTACGCCCACCAGCAGGGGCGCATCCACCGCGACATCAAGCCGGACAACATCCTGTTCGACGCGCGCAACCGCCCGGTGCTGACCGATTTCGGCATTGCCAGCATCATCGGTGGGACGCGCTTTACCGCCACCGGGGCGATGGTCGGCACACCGGCCTACATGTCGCCGGAGCAGGGCAAGGGCTATCCCGGCGACGAGCGCAGCGACGTTTACTCGCTGGGCGTGGTGCTGTACGAGATGGTCACCGGGCACATTCCCTTTGACGCCGACACGCCGTTTGCGGTGGTGCTCAAACACGTCAACGAGCCGCTGCCGATGCCGCGCGTGCTCAACCCGGACGTGCCCTATGGTGTCGAGCGCGTCATCCTCAAGGCGCTGGCCAAAGACCCCGCCGACCGCTACCAGCGCGCCACCGACCTGTCGCAGGCGCTGCAAGAGGCGCTGCAAGAAGAGACAGCGCCGGCCTGGAATGTGCCACCCGTTCTCGAACCGGCTGTGCCGGTTATCGAAACACTGCCGGCTGTGCCTCCTGCTCCGGTCGTCGACACCGCGCTGCCGGTTCAACCGACTGCTGTGACCCCACCTCCCGCTCAAGCCGCCCAACCTGAGGCCATCCCGGCTGCTGCCAAAAAGAAACGCCCGGCCTGGCTGTGGGTCGCCGGCGCGCTGGTGGGAGTGATGCTTTTGATCTGCTGTACGCTGGGCGGCCTGAGCGTGCTCAGGCGCATCCGCGAGCAGCGCGCACTCAAACAGGACACGACGCCCCCGGCGGTAACCACCCCGATCAGCAAGGATTTGACCCGGCAGGCTGTAGTGGCAGCAACGCCGCCGGGCAAGGACGCGCAATCGCTGCTCCAGGAGGGCTTTGTGACGTTGGACGACGAGTGCGTGGGCGACGTCGACCGCGCACTTGAGCTGTTTGAGCAGTCCATCGCCCAGGCCCCCAACGTCGCTCACGCTTATGCCGGGCAGGCCTTTGCCCTGTTCTGCCAGGGCTACAACAACCCGGCGCTTGACAGCGTCAACCACGCCCTTGAACTGGATGCCGATGACCCGCTGGGCTATTACGTGCGCGGGCGCATCCAGGCCGACCAGGAGAAAATCGACGAGGCATTGGCCGATTTCGGCGCGGCCATCGAACGCGATCCAGTTTTTCAAGAGGCCTATTACCGGCGTGCGCTTCTCTATATCTGGCCGTTGGAGGCCTATGATGAGGCTTTTGCCGACCTGAACCAGGCCATTGCGCTTGCGCCGGAGCTGTCCGCCGCCTACCTGGAGCGCGGCAACCTGAACATGTGGTATTTCGAAGACCCGCCGGCCGCACTGGCTGATTTCGACCACTTTGTCGAACTCCAGCCGGACAGCCCGCAGGGATACGCCCAACGCGCGGCGCTTTACGAGGCGTTGGAGGACTATGAGCGGGCCATCATCGAGTGGACGCAGGCGCTCGAGCGTGCGCCAGACGAGGAAAAGCCCGTCTACCATTTCAACCGCGGCCGCGCTCACCTCTGGGGCGGGCAGCCGGACGCGGCGGTCGTCGATTATACCCAGGCCCTCGATCAAGTTTCCGATGTGGAAGCGTATTTCAACCGCGGTATCGCCTACTATCGCTTGCAGGATGATGAGGCCGCGCTGGCCGATTTCGACCAGGTGCTGCTCGTCGGCTGGGACGAGCGCGAGGGGGCCGCCCATCACGCCCGGGGCTGGGTTTGGTCCCGGCAGGGCGATTTTGAGCAGGCCATCGAAGCCTATACGCGGGCCGCCGAATTTGATTTTGACAGCTATGCCTGGCCCTTTTTCGTCGACACCCACCCACTGCTCGACCGGGCGCGCGCCTTCCGCGCGCTGGATCAACTCGACCGCGCGCTGGACGACTTGAACGTATTGATCGAGGTCGAGGGCTATGACGGCTGGGCAACGGCCTACCTGGAACGCGCGCTCACCTACCGGGCGATGGGCCAGCCCGAGCCAGCGGTGCAGGACCTGCGCTATGCCTGGGAACTGGCCGAACCGGGCGAACTGCGCGACGAAATCGAACTGCTGCTGCTCGAGATGGGGGAGGGCGAACTGCCCCAGGAACCGGGTGTGGTTGACTGCCGCAGCGCCGACGTGTTTTGCGTGGGCATGGTTACAGACCTGAGCGGCATCGACGACAAAGGCTTTAACCACTATACCTGGCAGGGTCTCCTGCAGGCCGAATCGGAACTGGGCGCTGTTATCCAATATGCCGAGTCGAAAAAGGTCCAGGACTATGAAAAGAACATCGCCCGGTTCGCCGCCGACGGCTATGACGTGATCGTGGCCGTCGGTTTTGGGCAGTACGAGGCCGTCCGCGCGGTGGCCGCCGCTTATCCAGACGTCTTGTTTATCGCCGTCGACCAGAATCAAGTAGTCAATGGCGCGCTGCCCAACCTGGTCGGCTTGCTCTTTGCCGAAGATCAGGCCGGATTCCTGGCCGGCGCGCTGGCGGCGATGATGAGCGAAACCGGCAACGTCGGCGTGGTCGCCGGCCCGGATATGGTTCCCTCGGTGTGGCGATTTGCTGAAGGCTTTTTCGAGGGTGCCCAGTATGTCGATCCCGACAGCGAGGTGTGGATGGCCTATTATGAAGGTGAATTGAGCCGGGCTTTTGTCGATCCGGACTGGGGCTACGAAGTGGCCCTCGAACTGTTCGACGAAGATGTAGACGTGCTCTTTGCTGCTGCCGGGCTGACTGGCGTCGGTGCGCTGCGCGCCTGCGCCGACGAGGATGTGTATGCCATCGGCGTGGACATCGACCAGTACTACACCGTCCCGGAAGCGCAGGGCGTGCTGCTGACCAGCGCGATCAAGGACCTTGGCCCCAGCACGTTTGAATTGATCCTGCTGGCCTACGAAGGGCAGTTTCCCGGCGGCAGCAACTATGCAGGGCAGGTGGGGCTGGCCCCTTATCACGAATTTGAGGACGAGATCCCGCAAGAGATCAAGGACGAGATTGACCAAATTGAGCAGTCCCTGCGCGACGGGACGCTGCAAACGAACGTGCCGCCGACAAAGCCGTAGGTGGTTGGCTGCCACTGACCCGAACATAAATTGCTAATGGAACTTGGCTTGTCACCAAGGCTCAAACGATATTAGCTTGCTGTTCTGAGGTGAACCAATGTATACACTGAAAGTGCCTTCCAACAGCATATACTTGCAGCGGACCATCGGAGAACTCAATAACTACCAGGTAGGTTTGTGGGACAACCTTGATCTGGTTCCAGAACTTCCACTTGAGCAAGGCCGAGCTATTTTGAGTGGGTTTCTTGAGCAAGCCTGCCAATGTCAGAATATCCATAATATTGAGATTGGGCGGTATGGCATTTGGTCGATTCCAAAGGAATGGATTCTCGAGCACATCGAGGAACTAGCTGAACTTTTGCTGAAGACCGAGGATGAATATGAATATCGCCGCCTGTTTGAGGTCTATGAGAAGCTCGACAAAGGACTTGTCCACAAACTCGCCTTGCGGGCGCTGGAAAGCCCAAATTCTGATATCAGGGAAACAGGCAAAGATTTCCTGCTGGATTTTCGCCAGTGATTCGGCGACTCGTCGCCGAATGAGCAGTCCCTGCGCGACGGGATGTTGCAAACAAACGTGCCGCCGGCAAGTCGTGGTTAGGTGCTTATCATGCAAACATTCTTCACTTCTGATACACATTTCGACCACAAGAACATAATTCAGTATTGCAACCGTCCGTTTCAAGATGTTGAAGAAATGAATCTGGCAATGGTTGAAAAGTGGAACAGCGTTGTTTCCGATCAAGATACTGTTTACCATCTGGGAGATTTTACGCTCGGTGATATTCGTCATTTCACAAGGTGGGCGAGAAAATTGAACGGCAATATAAAAATCCTTCCTGGCAGTCATGACCACCTTTGGTTAAAGGATTTCAACCCAAGCGAAAAAATTCAAGTTATTGCTCCGCTGGTGTCGGTTGAATTTCCCGAAATAATGAACGGTCAATATCCACAAGTGATTGTCTTGTGCCACTATTCTATGCAAGTTTGGGATAGGTCACATTATGGTGCTTGGCATTTGTTCGGTCACAGTCACGGAAATCTAAAAGGCATTGGTTTGTCTTTTGATATTGGAGTTGATTGCACAGATTTTGTGCCTTTGTCGTTGGAACAGGTTGCCTCAAAAATGGCGCATCTATCACCGCTTAGCCTCCATCCACAGAGGCTGTGAGCAAAATTTCGTTGTATTACCAGGATCGAAACCTATGACAAACCAACCAAACATTTTATACCTTCACTCGCACGACACCGGGCGCTACGTCCAGCCTTACGGCTATGCCGTGCCGGCGCCCAACATGCAAAAACTGGCCGAACAGGGCGTGCTGTTCCGGCAGTGTTTTTGTGCCGGGCCCACCTGCTCGGCCAGCCGGTCGGCGCTGCTCACCGGCATGTACCCGCACAACAACGGCATGCTGGGGCTGGCTCACCGCGGCTGGAGCCTCAACGATTACGGCCAGCACATCGTTCACACCTTGAAAAAGGCGGGCTACCATACGGCGCTCTTTGGTACCCAGCACGTCGCTCCGCATGCCCGCATCGGCGAGATCGGCTACGATCGGGTCTCGCCCGACGGCAGTGCCCAGGAACGCACTTTGGCAGCAGTCGATTTTTTGACCCACGCCCCGCCACAGCCCTTTTTCATCTCGGTGGGCTATTCAGAGACGCATCGCCGCTTCCACCCTGCCGAATCCGAGATCGGCGGGCCGGCCGAGGACGAGCGCTACTGTCGCCCGCCTGCGCCCCTGCCGGATACGCCGGAAACCCGCCGCGACATGGCCGAATTCATCGCCAGCGCGCGCATCCTCGACGGCTGCTACGACCAGGTGTTGGACGCTCTCGACAATGCCGGATTATCCGAAAACACGCTGGTCATCTGCACCACCGATCACGGCATTGCCTTCCCCGGCATGAAATGCACCCTCACCGATCACGGCATCGGCGTGCTGCTGATCGTGCGCGGGCCGGGTGGTTTCGAGGGCGGGCAGGTGGTCGATGCGCCGGTCTCGCACATCGACCTGTTCCCGACCCTCTGCGACTTGCTGGAAATCGCTCCACCGGCGTGGCTGCAAGGCCAATCGATGATGCCTTTTATGCGCGGCGAGGCCGAGTCGGTCCGCGACGAGGTGTTTGCCGAGGTCACCTACCACGCTGCCTACGAGCCGCAGCGCTGCGTGCGCACCCGGCGCTACAAATACATCAGCCGCTTTGACGCGCGCGAAAGGGCGGTGCTGCCCAACTGCGATGACAGCCTGAGCAAGGACGTGTGGCTCAACCATGGCTGGCGCGACCGCCCGCGCGAGCAGGAATACCTCTTTGACCTGGTTTTCGATCCCAACGAGGCGCACAACCTGGCCGCCGATCCGGCCGCGGCCGACGTGCTCGAAGACATGCGCGGCAAATTGATCCGCTGGATGCGGGAAACAAACGATCCCCTGCTCGACGGCCCCGTGCCCGCCCCGCCGGGGGCCGTGGTCAACGATCCGGATGGAATGTCACCGGGCGAGCAGCCCCGGCCGGCCCGGCCTTGAGCGGTGCTAAAAGCCATGCTGCCAGACCAGCCTGCCACCGTCCCACCCGCTTTTCACGTGATGATCAAGCCGCGCGGGCCGATCTGCAACCTGGCCTGCCGGTACTGCTATTACCTGTCCAAAGAGCGGCTTTACGGCGCGGACGATCCCTTTCAAATGAGCGAAGCGGTGCTGGAGGCATTCACCCGCCAGTACATCGAGGCTCAAAGCGTGCCCGAAATCACCGTCGGCTGGCAGGGCGGCGAACCGACGCTGTGCGGGCTGGACTTTTTCAGACGGGCGGTCGAGCTTCAGCAGCGCTACCAAAAGCCGGACCAACGCATTCTAAACGCCTTGCAGACTAACGGCACCACTCTCACCGACGAATGGTGCGCGTTTCTGCACGATCACGGTTTTCTCGTCGGCCTCAGCCTCGACGGGCCGCGCCAAGTCCACGACACCTACCGCCGCGACAAGGCGGGCAAATCAACCTTTGATCGGGTGATGCGCGGCCTGCGCCTGCTGCAAAAGCACCGCGTCGAATTCAATATCCTCACCACCGTCCACGCTGCCAACGCCGGGCGTCCCCTCGACATATACCGCTTTTTGCGCGACGAGGCGGGCGCCAAATTCATCCAGTTCATCCCCATCGTCGAGCGCGACAACGAGACGGGCTTTCAGGAAGGAGAAACGCTCACTGCGCGTTCTGTGACCGGCGCGCAGTACGGCGAATTTCTGATCGGGGTGTTTGACGAGTGGGTGCGCCACGACGTGGGAAATATATTTGTGCAAATTTTCGATGTGTCGCTGGCGGCCTGGGTGGGCCAGCGGCCGGGGCTGTGCGTGTTCAAGCAGACCTGCGGGCTGGCGCTGGTGTTGGAGCACAACGGTGACCTCTATGCCTGCGACCACTTTGTCGAACCGAGGCACCGGCGGGGGAACATCCTGGAGAAACCGCTGATCGAGATGGTCGGCTCGCCGGAGCAGCGGCGCTTTGGCCTGACCAAGCGCGATGCGCTGCCCCGGCAGTGTCTCGAATGCGACGTGCGTTTCGTCTGCAACGGCGAGTGTCCCAAGAACCGCATCGCGCGGCCCGCGCCAGGCGAGGAGCGCGTCAGCCATCTATGTGCGGGCTATAAGGCCTTTTTTCACCACATTGACCCGTACATGCGCTGGATGGCCGACGAACTGCGCCTGGGTCGTCCGCCGGCCAACGTCGTGGGCTGGCTGGCGCAGCAAGAGCAGGCACAGTCTCGACAGTATGAGGGCACACCGCGCAACGCGCCCTGTCCGTGCGGAAGCGGCAAGAAATACAAAAACTGTCACGGGCGCACGTGACTATATTTCCCGAATCCAGACCAGCATCTCGCCCGGCTCGCGGTTGGCCCAGGCGTAATAGGGGATGGCCCGGACCGGCGCGCGCTCGACGTGGTTCACCGCCGGGCGATAAAGCTGCCCCGCCCAGCCATTGATCGACGGCCGCATGCCCACGCTGTCGATGGCGACCACACCGCCCAGCAGGGACGGCTCGAATTGGGCGGTCAGCACCGCATCGCGCGGCAGGGCAAGCGCGGGCAAATTCGGGCCGTTGTCGGTTTCTTCCAGGCAGTAGACCAGCGGCCCGCGCTGCAAGGCGATCCGGCCCACGTCGTCGCGCACCGCCGGGTGGGCGGCGACACGCTCCACCGGCATCGCCAGGTCGAGCGCCACCACGTCGCCGGGCTGCCAGGTGCAGATCGGAAGAGCGTCGTGTAGGGAAAGAGTGTAGGATAGGGTG
>CAYRXM010000088.1:0-19956 GCA_964428175.1 uncultured Anaerolineae bacterium | reverse complement strand
CGAGATGGAATCTCGTGACTGGAGTTCAGACGTGTGCTCTTCCGATCTAACTGCCGATGATGGTCTATCACATCCAGACCAAGTTTAGAGACGAGCCGCGCTCGCGCGGCGGACTGGTGCGCGTGCGCGAGTTCCTGATGAAGGATGCCTACAGCATCCACGCCGACGCGGCCAGCCTGGACGAATACTATCCCAAAATGGTACAGGCCTACAAGAACATCTTTGGCCGCTGCGGCGTGTCGCCTCTCCCGGTCGAGGCTGACACGGGTGCCATGGGCGGCTCCGACTCGCACGAATTTATTTTGCTCAACCAGGACGGCGAAGACACGGTGGTGGCGTGCGACGGCTGCGACTATGCCGCCAACATCGAGCGAGCAACCTTTGTCAAGCCCCCCTTTAATTCCTCCCGCGTGCGAGGGGAAGGAAGGCCAACTCGGGTCGCCACGCCCAACTGCAAAACCATCGAAGACGTGGCCCGTTTCATCGGCGTGCCCACCGCGCAGACGCTCAAGGCCGTCTTTTGGGCCACCGAAGAATCGAACGCTGCGAGTTCGTCCCAACTTGTTTTTGCCGTCATCCGCGGCGACCTGGAAGTGAACGAGATCAAATTGGGCAATGCCGTCGGCGCCGCCGTTGGCGGCAAGAAACTGCGCCCGGCCGAGGAAGACGAAATCCGCGCCGTGGGGGCCGTGCCCGGCTATGCTTCACCGATGGGAGTCAAAGGCGCGCTGGTCGTCGCCGACGACTCGGTGCATCTGGGGGCCGATTTCGTCGCCGGGGCCAACCAGGAAGGCTACCACCTGACCGGCGTCAATTACGGGCGCGATTTTACCGCCGACATCGAGGCCGACATCGCCCTGGCCCGCGACGGCGATCGCTGCCCGCACTGCCCCGGCACGCTGCGCACGCGGCGCGGCATCGAGTTGGGGCACTGTTTCAAACTGGGCACGCGCTATACGGAACGCAACAACATCACATTTAACGATGCGGATGGTACGGAGAAGCCTTTTGTGATGGGCTCTTATGGCATCGGCGTGGGGCGGCTGATCGCGGCGGTGGTCGAGGAGCATCACGACGAATACGGCATCGTCTGGCCGGAAAGCGTGGCGCCGTTCCGGGTACACCTGGTGTCGCTGGCCCAGGAGGGCGAGGTGTTCGCGCAGGCCGAAGCGCTGTACGAACGGCTGCTGGCGGCCGGCGTCGAGGTGCTGTACGACGACCGATCCGATCTCAGTGCGGGGGTCAAGTTTAACGACGCCGACCTGATCGGCTGCCCGCTGCGGATCACGGTGAGCAGTCGCAGCCTGCAAAACGGCGGTGTCGAGGTCAAGTGGCGCAGCGAGCGCGAGCGGGCGGTGGTGGCACTGGACGAGATTCTTGGATACGTCCAGGCTGTCGACGGTTGACCGTCAATCGCTGTACATCTTTTGAACAGGGGCGTAGCCAAAGCTGCGCCCTTTTTTCTTGACAAAATTAGTTCTATATAGTATAATTCGATATAGGATTAATTGCCAAAAACATGTCAAAAGGAGCAAAAATGGACATTCAAGAACTCAAGCAGACCAGTGTAGCCCTGATGGAAGAAGCCCAGGTTGTGTACGTGACAACAATGGGCGCGGACGGCTACCCGCACACACGGGCAATGTTCAATCTGCGCCGCCGGGAGCAGTTCCCCAACCAGGCACACCTGTTTGCCGATCACCAGAACGACCTGGAAGCGATTTTCTCAACCAACACCTCGTCGGCCAAAGTGCAGCAGATCAAGGCTGATCCCAGGGTGTCGATCTATTACTGCAATCCGGGCCAGTTTCACGGCCTGATGTTGAGCGGCGATATCGAGATCGTTGACGATTCGGCGCTGCGCCATGCCATCTGGAACGAGGGATGGGAGCGTTATTATCCCGGCGGGCCGGACGACCCCGATCACACCGTGCTGCGGCTGCGCCCCAGGCGCGTCGAAGGGTGGCACCGGGGCACGCGTTTTGAATTCGAGCTCTGAGATGGCAGTCCGGCGCGAAGGCGGCTTTTTGATCGCCAAGATTCACCAACTGGCGGGGCGGATTTTCGCTCAAAAACTCAAGGCCCACGAGATCGACGAGATCAACCCGGCGCAGGGGCGCATTCTGTTCGTGCTCTGGGAGCAGGACCGCATTCCGATCAGCGAGCTGGCGCAGAGAACGTCGTTGAGCAAGTCGACGCTGACCAGCATGCTGGATCGATTGGAAGCAGCGGGACACATCGTGCGTGCGCCGTCACTCGAAGACCGGCGGTCGATTTTGGTCTGCCGCACCGATCAAGACCGCGCCTTGCAGGAGAAATACAACCAGGTTTCGCAAGAGATGGTCGAACTGACCTATCGCGGCTTTACCGAGGCCGAGATCGACCGATTTGAGCGCGATTTGCAGCGCATCTGGGAGAACCTGGCGGCGCACGAATGAGTAGGGGCGCAGCACGGCAAACTCTGCGAGTTTGATGCGCCCCTGCCAAAATCCATTTGATAAGGGTGTGTTTCATTTCAGTTGAATCGATGAGGAGTTTGGCACGCCTCGTTGTTCCACAACGCCGTGCCAAACGGCGCCATTTATGAGCCTAAAAGTGCCGCACGAGGGCGTGCGGCACTCCTCTAACTCAAATGAAACACATCCATTTGATAAAGACCCTGGGGTCTGAATCATTCTGGTTGCGGCGCGTAAGGGCCATGCACGGCCTTGACCGGGCACGCTTCGTCGGTATCGTCGAGGACGATCACCCAATAGCGCCCGCCCGGCTCGACGCGCACCAAAACGTGCCCGTGCTGGCTCTTGTAAGCGTGGTCGATCAATTCGCCCATGACGATGCGCGTGGCTTCCAGCATGTCGGTGGCGAACAAATCTCGCGGGCCAGGGTACAGATAGGTCGAAGTGAGGTGCCGGAGCACGCTGTGCCCCGGCTGGTCGGCCGACCAGACCTGATGCACCATCACCCGTGGGCGCAGCGCGCGCACATAGGCCTCGTTGTGCGTGTTGAGATAGCCGTGGTGGTTGAGCACGTGCACGTCGACCGGGCCGACGGCCTGCGCCGCCGGCGTCTCCAGATCGTTCCAGGGCGGCAGGCCGAGTTCGATGATGCCGGGGATGTCGGCGCCGTTCCAGTAGCGGAAAGGCCCATAGCGAACGAGCAGGCCGATGCTGAGCACGTTCTCGTCGGGCAGGCGACCCTGTTGTACCAATTCTTCGACCGACGGGATACATGACCGCGCGCTGCCATCCTGTCCCGTCCACACCTCGCCGTTGGCACAAACCACGCGCACCTCGAAATCGGGATAATCCTCTGCCTTGCGCTGCAAAGTGATCTGGTCGTTTCGCCCCGCCCGTGCCTGTACCACCTGCATTCCATTGTGCGTGCGCTGCCAGTCGATGAACTGCCAATAGTTTTTCATTTGCCGCGCAAATTTGGCATATTGTTCTTGTCGCTGCGGGTTGGCGGCCAGCCAGGCCTGGACCAGGGGCGCATCTATCGCAAAGGGATAGTCGTAATCGGGGTAGCCGCGGTCGATCAGCGTGCGGATGGGGATCAAATCGCCGACGCCGGTGATGCCGCTTTGCCGGTACGCGCCGGTCGGTGAGCGCGGGGCCAGGTCGGTGACGATGCCCATGTGGTCGTCGTGAAAGTGGGTGATCAGCGCGTAATCCAGCGCCGGGGATGGCGCATCCGGCCGCATCAGGCGGATGTAATGGGCGATCCACTCGTGGGTCAGGCGCGATGCGTTGGGGCGCGGCGGCGTGTTGCGCGGCGAGTGCGTGCGCTCATCGGTACGGTCGAGCTCGCCCGCGTCGAGGAGCAGCGTGGTGCCGTCGGGCAAGATGAAAAAGGCGGCGACGCCCAGCCCGGTGCTGATGTGGTGCAGGTCGAGCGTGCCGGGCGTCCAGGGGGGCAGCGGATTTCCAGGCAAGGCATTGACATTCATCGTTGATTCCTCTTGAAAAAAGGGCGATTGCGACAAACAGGCCAAGATGCTCAAAACGTCAAATATCTTGGAGCTTTGCTAAATGCACTTGATAAGCGCAAGATCAACACCTTGTCAAGCAGTTTGGCGAACGCTCGACCTTTTTTCAGCAAAGCCATCGTTCACTCTGTGAAATTGTGTTTGCTCTCCCCGGCGGGCAGCAGTCGGCGGTCAGCCAAAAATCCTTCTCAGGATCGGGTTGGGTTTGGGGCTGTCGCCGTGCGTGGCCAGCATCTGCTCGCCCCATTGGTAGACGGGAAACAGCAGCCGGGCCAGCCGGCCGTACCAGGTGTTGAGCACCCGCAGCGAACTCACAGCGTGCGGGCCGCCAAAACAGCGCATGCCCAGCACGGGGTCGAATCCCCAGGGAAAATGGGGCGGACGGGGTGCGGGATGAAACGGGTCGTTGTAGACGTTCTCGTCGAGCACCTCGCCGCGATGGCTGAGCCGCAGTGTGACCCGATAGTGTTTTTCGGACGACAGCTTCCAGTCGAGCAGGTGAACGCGGTGCGAGCGCTGCGCGGGGATGTCGGCCTGGGCCGAACCGCGCGTGACCACGCCGCCTTTTTCGTCTGTGACCTCCCACTCGACCAGCGTGCGCATCAGGGGGCGCAGCCCGTCATTGGCCACCCAGATGGCGATTGGCCCGGCACGGTTGTACTCCATCATCACGTGCACCGGCGGCGAGGCGGCTTTGAGCGCCTCCAGGCTGGGGCGGGGACGACGGTACACGTCGAGTGCGCCGCAGCCGACCTGGGGATAGAGGTCGGCCCACATAAAGTGGATGTACCCCCCGCACGGATCGAGGCGGGTGCAGCGGTACCATTCGATCTGGTATTTGACCAGTTCGGCCTGGTAGCGGTGTAAATCGGCGATGTTTTTTTGCAAATGAGCCAGCCGCTTGCGCAAGAGCGGCGTCTCGTCGAGGGTGAGCCGGGTGGGCGGGGCTTCGCAGCCAAATTCGGTGACCAGCTTGTGCCGCCGCCCGTAGGCGTCGAGATAGTGCCCGCCGTGCCCGCCGCCGGCATAATCGTGCGCGTCGCCGCTGCGCATCCAGTCGGCTTCGTTGCGCCCGGAAGAGATGAACAGCGCGCGCGACGGATCGCGGTCGCGCAGCTCGCGGTACAGGCGCGGGTCGGGGTGTTCGCTCAGGTTGCGATCCAGGAAGGCGAGCGGGTTGGGTTCGTTATGGCAGCACCAGGTGACAATCGAACAGTGGTTTTCGAGCCGGTCGACCATCTCGTGCAGCAGGCGCACGGCGCGAGCCTCGAAGGCCAGCGAGGGATCGTGCAGCCAGTTGAGTTCAAAGTCCTGCCAGATCATGATCCCGCGCCGGTCGCAGGCCTGGTATAGCTCTGGCGGAGCGACGTGGACATGCAGGCGGATCATGTTGAGGCCGCAGGCCTGAATCTCTTGCAGGTCGGCCTCGATGCGCTCCGGGGTCAGCTGTGAGAGGTACAGCGCGCCCATGTAGGTGGTGCCGCGCACAAAGATGGGCGTCTTGTTGATCTGATAGTGCATGCCCTCTTTGCTGCGCATCATTCGCGTCTGGCGGATGCCGAATACCTGCTCGTGGATGTCCAACTTGGCCCCGTCGCCGTCATAGAGCGTGCAGCGCAGCCGGTACAGGTCGGGCCGGCCCAAATCCCAGGGCCACCACCAGTGCGGATCGCCGATGCGCACCGTTTGTTTGATCACGCTTGAGCCGGGCGGCACCTCGACGGCGAAATTTTCGTCCACGCGCACGCCGGGCATCGTCTCTCCGGCGAGGTAGACGTGCAAGACGGCGTTGTCCAGCGCTCTGGGGCGATGGTTGTCGACGTGCAGGTGCATCGTCACCTGCGCCGAGCGGTCATAGTCATCTTCGACAACGCTGAACGACACGCGCTCGACGGTCGCTTCGGCATGCGCTTCCAGCCACACTGGCCGCCAGATACCGATCGGGTTGGCGTCTTTGGGGATCAACCCGTCGGCGTGAGCGTACAGCCCCTTGACCATTCCCCGCACGACCTCGTCGGCGTAGGTCAGGCCGCGCCGGCGGCGCTTGTCCCACGGCGACGTAACCTTGACCGCCAACACATTGTCCGCTTGCAGCAGATCGGTCACGTCAAAGGCAAACGGCGTAAACCCGCCCTCGTGCCGACCCAGGTACGTCCCGTTCAGCCAGACCTCGGCATAGTAATCGACGGCCTCGAAAAGCAGCCTGAAGTGCTGTCGCTCGCCCGGATCAAATTCACTCACGACCGCTGACGGCTGACGGCTGACGGCCAATGCCTCGTTTTTCGATTTGCCATTTGCAATTTGAAACCTCGTCCGGTACCACCACGCTGAATCGTTGACCGCGTGCACCTCCTGGCCCCAGTAGGGATTGTCGGGATAGAGCCAGGGCTGGATGTGCGTGGCCGGAGGGATTTCGCGCCAATCGGCATCGTCGAATCCGGGCGTGGTGTAGGGCAGCATCGGGTTGTCGATGTCGGTTTCGCCGGTGACTTTCCACGGGCCTTTGAGTTCGAGACGGGAGCGTAAAGGGTACATTGAAAACCTCTGTAATGTGTAAGTGGCAAACAGCCGGTGTATAAAACGCACAGCATCACGTTTGACGTTTGCCGGTTCGTTTACGGCCCAACCATCGATGGACAGAAGCGGCGTAGGCTTGATACTCTTGGCCAAACTTGGCAGCCAGGTACTGCTCTTCAGGAATGATCAGCATGCGATGACAGAGAATGATCGAAAGTGCAAGCGTTACCAGAGTCCACAGTATATTAAAGGTGAATGTAATCCCCAAGAGTACAATAGCGCCCCCAAGATAGAGCGGGTTTCTCGATATGGCGAACGCCCCGGTCTTGATAACCCTGTCCGTCGGATGTCCAGGGTCAGTAGGTTGGCCATAGCGAGCAAACTCGCGGCGGGCCCAAACGATCAGGCTTATGCCGGCGACCATAAGCGCAATGCCCGCAGGGATGAGCGCCTGTCTGAGGATGCCTTGAGGCAACGAAAATGGGACTACCAACTGGATGGCAACGCCGGCCAGAAACGGAATTCCAAAAACGACTTCAGCGATCGTCCAACGACTTGTATGTGCGGAATCACTATTCATCTTGGCGCTTTTGCTTTTGGTGCTCGATGAGCACGAGAATAAAGCCCTGACAGGCGATTTGACGGGTCAGCGACCTTGTACACTATTCTATTCGTAACTCCACATAGGCGCAAATGAAGACCATAGCAAGATGGGTGACTGCAAGATGCGCATCAAACGCAACCCCAGAATGGGTTTGAGTTGGGCGAGCAGGTGATGGCGACCCAGGCTGATCAGCGACGCGCAGATGGCCGGGCGGCATATTTGCACAATGCAACTGCTCAACCTGCGTTGATCGAGTAGGGGTCAAACGCGCAGAGTTTGACCCGTATCGAGACCAGGCGGGTTTGTTGTCAGTGCTCGTATCGACGCTCGCTTGACGGGGTGAGCAGTTATTGCACAACGCAACTTGTCCCCGTCGTTAGTATAAACGGACTAGAGCGCTAGTGAGAATCTACCAAAAATTTCTTGACATGGCTATCAAATTGTGATATAGTTGAGCTAAATTCCGGTAACGATACCGGTAATGTTACCGGAGTTGATCCCCGCAATAGCGAGAACAGTCAAAGCAAGATGTGGTTCGAGTTCCCGCATCACCTTGCTCCACTGAACCAGGATGACATAGCTGAAATGCACGCCGCCCGCGCATGCGGGGCGGGGGAAGAGGTAATCGCTCCAAACGATTCCGGCTATACGATTTCCCATAGGTGTTCTGGCCTAATGCTAGTGGAAAAATGCTAAACGCAATTTGACAAAATGAAAATTTCAGGCTATAATGTGAACAGTTCACTAAAAGTTCACCTGAATGCCTGAACCCGGCATTTGCAAACTCGAATCCCGGGTTTGCAAACTCGAGTTTCAGGAGTTTGAGATGTCTTAAAGGTGCTCGTGTGTATGGCCGATTCGATCACCCTGCGCGACGTGGCTCAACTCGCCGGGGTTTCCATTGGAACTGCATCTCAAGCCTTGAACAACCGCCCCAATGTGGCTGCAGAAACGCGTGCCCGTGTGGTCGATGCAGCCTTGACCCTGGGTTATTCTTTCAAAGAAAACAACCACACCGATGAAGGCCCGATCAAGATCATCGGTTTGCTCACCAAACACGATCTGGGTCTGCCGGTCGAAATCAACCCTTTTTATTCCCACATTCATGCCGGCATCGAAAGCGAATGCCGCAGACGGCAAATCAGTTTGATGTACGCTGCGGTCGAAGTGGATCCAGCCAACCGGCCGATGCTGTGGCCGGCCATGCTCAGCGAGCAGCAGATCGATGGGCTGATCCTGGCGGGTACATTTATCGAAGAGACCGTTGACCTCTTTCAGCGGCGCGCCGATGTGCCTGTCGTCCTCGTTGATAGCTATGCACCCAACCTGCCCTTTGACAGCGTCGTGATCGACAATATCCCCGCCACTATGTCAGCCATCGACTATTTGATCCGGCAGGGCCATCGCAAAATCGGCCTGATCGGTTGGTTTAGCGAGTCGCCGCCCAGCGTTCACGAACGTAAAATCGGCTATTGCCAGGCGCTGGAAAAACACGGCATTCAAGAAACCTACATCCAGCCATGCGGGTTGAACCGCGAAGAAGGACGCGACGCGATGCGCCAACTGCTTGCCGATCATCCCGATGTGACCGCTGTTTTTTCTTGCAATGACCTTTCGGCATTGGGCGTGCTTGGCGGCGCGCGCGACATGGGCCTGTCTGTGCCGCGTGACTTGTCGGTAATGGGGTTTGACAACATTGACCTGACCCGCGAGGTGACGCCGGCGCTTACCACTGTCCATGTTCACAAAACCTGGTTGGGCGCGCTCAGTGTATACCAGCTTGTCGAACGGGCAATGTTTCCTGAAATGCCCAAAGTGACCGTTGTTGTATCTACACAACTGGTCATTCGCGATTCGGTTTGTCCGCCAAGCCGGTGATCGCTGGCCGGCGATGGTCGCTCCTCTTATCCGGACTGGATAATGTGCGGTACTTGCGAACAGGGTTCAATTCGTTTTTTTTCGATGCGCGCCCGGATTTTGAGTTTGCCTCAAACTTGACATTGTGCCCCATCCTGATTGATTTGACGACAAAGGGGATTGATGTATAATGTAATTAATTTGGCGGTTGGATAAACTAATTCACGCCGGGTTTGTAAACACAACCCAGCAACCGTGCTGAACCGGCGGCGGGAGGCTGGAAATCCTGGCTCTGGCAGCAATGGGGTGCGAATCGTCAGCATTGGATCCGAGCCAGAACGGAAAGGAGGAGAGTGCAAAGACAATACGTGAGCGGTTTTTTTTAACCGGATTTTCATTTTTTCAGACTTTAAGGAGGAAAACGTGTGCAAGTTCAAGGTTCTAAGCATCTTTATGATCGTCGGGCTTTTGCTGGCCGCCTGTGCCACACCGACTGCCCAGATCATCGAAAAAGAAGTGACCAAGGTCGTGACCGAAGAAAAGGTCGTCAAAGAGACCGTCGTCGTTGAAAAGGAAAAAGAAGTCACCAAGGTCGTTGAAAAAGAAGTGGAAAAGGTTGTCACCGCGACCCCACTGCCGCCGAGCGCGTACAAAGAGTCACCGATACTGGCTGGTCTGGTTGCTGCCGGCAAACTTCCCCCTCTCGACGAGCGCCTGCCGCTCCAGCCGGCAATGGTTGAATCGCTCACTGGGGAAGAAGGTCAATACGGTGGACAGATGCGCTTTGGTATGGTCGGTACCAGTGCTACATGGGGTGGGATGCTCTTTACAGCTGCCTGGGAGCACCTGACAATCTGGAAACCCGATTTCAGCGGCGTTGAACCCAACCTGGTCGAGAGCATCGATGTCAGCGACGATGTGACAGAATACACTTTCCACATGCGCAAGGGCATGAAGTGGTCTGATGGTGAGGATTTCACGGCGGATGACATCGCGTTCTACATCGAAGATGTACTGTTCGACCCCGATCTAACCCCCGGTGGGCCTGGCGCTGACTGGATTCCGACAGGCCAGGGCGAGGATATGAAATTCGAGAAGCTTGATGATTACACTTTCAGACTGACCTTCCCGCAACCCTACGGTACGTTCCTCTACGTCCTGGCGCAGTGGCAAGGCCGCTATTTCGCCCAGTTCCCCAAGCACTACCTGCAACAATTCCACCAGAAATACAACCCGAACGTGGATGCTCTGGTAGAGGCGGATGGCACTGTGGCCGACTGGATGGCTTTGTTCAACAAATACGGCGGTGGTGGGTGGGGCGACCCCGAAGCGTTCTATCTCTACCCTGAAAAACCCTCACTGTACCCCTGGATCACGACGAAACCTCTGGGCACCGGTACGCAGTTGATGATGGAACGCAATCCGTACTATTGGAAGATAGATACGAATGGCAACCAACTGCCCTACATTGACAGTATTCTGGTGATCTCGTACCAGGATGCTGAAAGCCGCACCTTCGCGATGCTCAATGGCGATCTCGATGCCGTGAAAGACCCAGGCAACGACAACCGCATTATCTACCATGATGCTATGAACGAAGGTAAACCGATCAGCATCTATTACCCGCAGTCTGATGGCGCTAACACCAACACGATCCATTTTAATCAAACCATTGCCGATGAATACAAAGCCAGCGTGTTTGCTGACATCAACTTCCGCATCGGCATGTCCCATGCGATCAACCGCGAGCAGATCATCGAGATTGTCCACAACGGACAGGGTACCCCCGCGCAGCAGGCCCCGAACAACGATGGCCCGTTGTACATCGAAGGTATGGACACTCAGTACATCGAATACGATACGGCCTTGGCGACCGAATATCTCGATCAAGTCTTGACCAACGGTAAGGATGCCGAAGGTTACTACCTGGATGATAAGGGCAAGCGCTTTGAGATGATCTTCACCGTCCAAAATGACCTCAGCTACGGCACCACTTACGTTCAGGTCGCTGAATTGTTGATTGGCTATTGGGATGAGGTTGGCGTCAAGGCGACCTTGAATTCCATCGCTACTGACCCATACGAACAGGCGCGCAAGGATAACACGATCGAGTGCATCATCTTCACCGCAGAAGGCGGGGCCGGTATCACCCCCATCCTCGATCCTCGTTACTACGTTCCGACTTATGGGTATCAAGCCTACTTTGCCCGCGCCTGGTACGCCTGGCGAGTTGACGAGAAACCCGATGTGGTCCAGGTTGAACCGCCCCAGTGGGCGAAAGATGCCTATGCCAAGTACGAAGAAGTTCTTATGCAACCGACTCAGGAACAACAGATTGAGAAGATGAAGGTTGTTCTGCAAGAGGCCAAGGAACGCTTCTACGTGCTGGGTATCTCTCGACCAGGGGACATGTACTACCCCTACCACTCTCGTCTGGGTGGTATCCCTGGTACCTGGTACGACGGTTGGGCCGAGGGCGTAGAAAAAATCACCTACCCCGAACAGTGGTTCATCAAAGAGTAATATCTTGGGTTCTTTGTGCTCCGGCGAGAATCTCGCCGGAGCACATCCCCTAGAAGAATTCTCAAGGAGACTATCATGTGGCGATATTTATTGAAGCGTTTCCTCTCGATGCTTCTCACCGTATGGGTGATCTCACTGCTTGCTTTTGCGATCATTCAACTCCCACCGGGTGATTATGTGACCAGTCTGGTCAATCAGCTTGTGGCAGCTTCAGCGGGTAGTTCCACAATATCCAGTGAATACATCGAGCAAATCCGTGAGTCGTATGGATTCAACCAACCTATGTATGTCCAATACTTCAAATGGATTGGGAGGATTCTCACAAAGGGGGAATTTGGCTACTCGTTTGTTTACAAACGTGATGCAGTTGTGATGATCACAGAACGTTTGCCGATGACGTTTGCGTTGTCATTCTCCAGTTTTATCCTGGTCTGGGTCATTGCTTTGCCTATCGGTATTTATTCTGCCGTCCGCCAATACTCGCTTGGGGATTACATCTTTAGTTTTCTCGGGTTTGTTGGTGTGGCGGTGCCGAACTTTCTGTTAGCACTTATTCTACTGTTTATCAGCTATAAATACTTCGACCAGGCCATGATTGGCTTGTTTTCTGAGGAATATGCTTCTGCGCCGTGGAGTATGGCGAAATTTCTTGATATGTTGAAGCATTTATGGATTCCGGCGCTTATTCTTGGTCTGGGGGGCACCGCCGGGTTGATCCGCACAATGCGGGCCAATTTGCTCGATGAACTCAACAAACCCTACGTGGAAACTGCACGTTCCAAAGGCCTGTCGGAGGGACGTTTGCTGTGGAAATATCCTGTGCGTCACGCCATGAACCCATTTATCAGCACGATTGGTTGGACATTGCCCGGGCTGATCTCCGGCGATTTGATCGTTTCCACGGTGTTGAACCTGCCAACCTCTGGACCGGTTTTGTACAACGCCTTGAGAGCCCAGGATATGTATGTGGCGGCTGGGTTTATTTTAGTGTTGACCATCTTGACCGTGATTGGCACATTTATCTCAGATATTGCGCTGGCCCTGCTTGATCCGCGCATCCGTCTCCAATAGATGAATTGAGTATTTTGGCTTGTTCGTCGCTCTTGGCCTTTTTTCAGGGGACTCAATAATGCCCAACCCGGATAAACCGGACTTGAATTGAACATCCCTGCGCGGAAAATTCTTGCTCACCATACAAGAATCTACGCGGTTAGGTGCTGATAGAAAGAGGTAAATCTCAATGGCCGTAAATGAAATTGACTTTGCAGCCGCCAATCGTGCCAGTGGTGGCCCATCCGCAGAGAGTGATATTCGGATAGAAGTGGCTTCTCAATGGCAACTGATGTGGTGGAAATTCAGAAAGCACAAGTTGGCGATGTTTGGAGGGGCGCTTGTTTTGTTTTTCTACCTGCTGGCAATCTTTGCGGAGTTTTTCGCCCCCGTCAACTTTACAACGTATAATGAGCAATATGTGTATGCGCCGCCGCAGATGATCCGCCTGTTTCGTGAGGGGAAATTCGGCCCTTATGTGTATGGGTACCAATTCGAACGCGATCCCATTTCGTACAAGAAGACCTGGGCGATTAACGAATCGGTCATTATCCCGCTCCGGTTTTTTAATCGCGGCGATCCCTATAAATTTTGGGGGCTAATCCCTTCTGATGTGCACCTGATTGGCCCCGTTAACGCCAAAGACCCCTTTTATTTGCTGGGCGCCGACAAAAGCGGGCGCGACATTTTCAGCCGTATTATTTATAGCGCGCGGGTTTCTCTGACCGTAGGGTTGGTCGGCGTATTCATCAGTTTGACGATTGGCATTTTGGTCGGCGGCATTTCGGGCCTGGTAGGGGGGAGAGTTGACAATCTGATCCAGCGTGTGATTGAGATTTTGATTTCCATCCCCAATTTGCCGATCATGTTGGCTCTGGCGGCCATGGTGCCATTAACTTGGAGCACGCTCAGTGTGTATTTCATGATCACGGTCATCTTGTCTTTGCTGGGGTGGATGGGCATGGCGCGCGTGGTGCGCAGCAAATTCCTGGCTCTGCGCGAAGAGGATTTCATTATGGCGGCCCAATTGGATGGTGTGCCTATGGGGCGTATGATTTTCAAGCACATGCTCCCCTCTTTCTTGAGCCACATTATTGCATCTGTTACACTCGCCATTCCTGGCATGATCCTGGGCGAAACTGCTTTGAGCTTCTTGGGGTTAGGGTTGCGTCCTCCGGTGGTGAGCTGGGGGGTGATGCTCCAAGATACGAGTAAAGTGGCTGTCATTGCACTTTACCCATGGCTATTATTCCCGGCTGCGGCGGTGTTCATTGTGGTTTTGGCTTTGTATTTCTTGGGTGATGGCTTGCGTGATGCAGCGGATCCTTATCAGTAAAAGAGAGAGATAAAGGTACCCCTTATGGTTAACAATAACAATATCCTTGTTCAAGTTAATGACTTAAAAGTCCATTTTTTTACCAACGAAGGCACCGTGCGGGCGGTAGATGGCGTCACGTTTGATATTCACAGTGGCAAAACCCTTTGCATGGTGGGTGAAAGTGGTTGTGGTAAAAGCGTCACCGCCCGCGCCTTGTTACAGATTGTGCATCGTCCCGGAAAAATCGTCGCTGGCGATATCGTTCTGCATCGCAAGCAAAGCCACAACCAGACTGAGGAGATCAACATCAGCAAGCTGGAACCGAAGGGAAGTGCCATTCGGTCGATCCGCGGCAAAGAAATTTCCATGATTTTTCAGGAACCCATGACCTCACTCAGTCCACTGTACACGGTGGGCAACCAAATTATGGAAACCATCACATTGCATACCGGAGCTGACAAAATCCAAGCGCGCGAACGTGCAATCGAGATGTTAGAGTTCGTGGGTATTCCTCGGCCGGATCGTATTATTGATGAATATCCATTCCGCCTGTCGGGGGGTATGCGTCAACGCGCCATGATTGCTATGGCGCTATCCTGCAACCCTAGCTTGCTCATCGCCGATGAGCCTACCACGGCGTTGGATGTGACGACACAGGCCCAAATCATTGACCTGATGCAGAGTTTGCAAAAAGATTACGATATGGGAATCCTGTTCATTACCCATGACTTGGGCGTGGTGGCAGAAATCGCCGACGATGTAGCCGTCATGTATCTAGGCAATGTCGTTGAATACGGTGATGTGTACACAATTTTTAATGACCCGCAGCATCCATATACACAAGCACTACTGCGATCTATTCCCAAAGTTACCGCCACGCGTGAAAAACTGGAAGTGATTAAAGGTATGGTGCCAAGCCCGTTCCGCCGACCATCGGGCTGCCCTTTCCACCCGCGTTGCGCCAGGGCCATGCCCATTTGTTCTCAAGTCGAACCCAGAACCATCAGCATTAATGAGAAGCACCAGGTTCATTGTTTACTGTTTGATGAAGACGCTAAAGAATCTGTACGGGAGATGGCATAATGACCGAGCAAACACCACAAAGCCAACCGAGTTCAACATCCAAGAACGGCAACCCGCTGCTAAAAGTCAATGATCTGAAAATGTACTTTCCGATTATCAAGGGCGTTTTCGGAAAAATAAATGGATATGTCAAAGCAGCAGATGAAGTGTCTTTCTCAATCCAGCCTGGTGAAACCTTGGGGTTGGTAGGGGAGTCTGGGTGTGGAAAAACAACCGTGGGGCGGTGTTTAGTTCGCGCCTACAAGCCAACTGGCGGGAGTATCGTCTATCAGCTCGATGACAAGACGGACGTTGACCTGGCCCAAGTTGATCATAAAGAGCTTCAGATATATCGTAAAGATATCCGTATGATCTTTCAAGATCCATTTTCATCCCTAAATCCTCGTATGAATGTATTTGAGATTATTAGCGAGGTGCTGCGAGTTAATAATCTGTGCTTGCCCCAGGACATGGAGTATCTGGTAACAGGTATTATGCGGCAATGTGGCCTGCGACCAGAATACATGCAGCGTTATCCACACGCTTTTTCTGGAGGCGAGCGCCAACGCATTGGGATTGCGCGTGCCTTAGTGACATCGCCGCGTCTGGTTGTATGCGATGAAGCAGTCTCCGGTTTGGATGTTTCGGTGCGTGCACAAATTCTTAACCTGATGGAAGATCTACGTCGTGACATGGACCTCACGTACTTGTTCATCTCTCACGACCTGAGCGTTATTCGCCACATCTGCGATCGCGTGGCTGTGATGTACGTAGGCAAACTGGTGGAATTGGCAGATGCCAATACTATTTATACGAACCCGTTGCATCCATATACCGAGTCCTTGATGTCCGCCGTGCCCATCGCCGATCCGAACTTGCGCCATCGTCGTAACCGCATCCGCCTGGAGGGCGAAGTCGCGGATCCGTCAAATCCGCCCAGCGGATGCTATTTCCATCCCCGCTGCCGGTATGCGCAAGCCATCTGTTCGCAGCAAAGCCCACCGTTGCAAGACGTGGGCAAAGGAGGACACCTGGCAGCCTGTCATTTTGCCAGCCAACTGGAGCTTGCCGGCGCGAGTATGATGGAAACATAACCATTGTCGAGACGCGACACAAGTGTTGGGACGGCCCATCGAAAATGCGATGACTCGGTGGGCCGTTTTTATACAAGGAGCAAACGATGTTTAAACATAAATTTCGTTGTTATGTGATTATTCTTGTTGTTTTGGCTCTGATTGCAGCCTGTACATCTGCGCCGACCCAAGTTGCGGTCACGCCAGCTGAAGCACAAGATGCTCCAACTCCGACACCCGAGTCGACGCCGACCCGCACGACACGTCCAACGCGCACGCCGACACCGACGCCTATGCCGACCCCCACGCGCATCGCAGCGACGATCGACATTGATGCCGGAGCGGCAGGAACGCAGTTCAATCCATTGATCTTGGGCAGCAACCTGCCAGCCTGGCTCAACCCCAATGGATTCGAAAACGAGCAATTCCGGCGGCGCGTCGCCGCTTCCGGCATCACCTTGCTGCGCATCCCCGGCGGCGGGTGGAGCGACGAATATGGCTGGTTGAGCTGCGAAACGGGCCGCGACCAGCCCGGTGCATTCGAGTGTCGCTTTGAGTGGGCTTCGCGGCCGACAGACTTTATCAACTTTTTTCGAGGCGTCGAGGCGCTGGGCGCACACATCGAGCCGATGTATACCATGAACATGAACTCTACGGCCCAGGAAGCCGCCGCGGCAGTGGCATTTTTCAACGCCGCCGTCACCGACAGCACGCCCATTGGCCCCGACCGCAACGGCACCGACTGGAAAACCGCCGGACACTGGGCACAACTGCGCGCCGATCACGGCAACCCCGAACCGCTGGGCATTCACTATTGGGAAATCGGCAACGAGGTCTACGGCGGCAAGCCTGGAGATCCGGGCTGCCAGGTCAATGGTTGGGAAGACACCTGGACCTGCCTGGGCGACGAATACATCCTGGGCACCGACGCGCACGACGGTGCGCTGGCCCTGCGCGCGGCGATGCTGGCCGTCGACCCGACCATCGCAGTGGGTATGGTGGGCAGCACCGGGTCTCCGTTGGGCAATCGCTGGAGTGAAGCGATGCTCAAGAGCGGCGGGGCTGAAATCGACTATTTCGTGATCCACTCTTACCCCAACTATTACAACTATGGGAATCCGGCCAAAGAGTGGGCCGAAATCGTCGCCATGCCGCAGACGCATTGGAAAACGCTCAGGCAAAACACCGACAAAGCCCTGGAGCGTTACGCGCCGGGGATCAGAATGCCGCTGGTAGTCAACGAGTACGAGATCGTGCCCGTGTGGGGCAAGATGGATGTCCGCAACTATATGAACAAGTATGTCGATGCGATCTGGATCGCCGACTCGATCGGCCAAATGATCGTCAATGGGTTCGACATCGCCGCCCAGTGGGACATCATGAACGGCAAATCCGATGATTGGGGCAACGAGTTCGGGCTGATGAAGGCCGATGGTTCGAACGACCGCCAGCCAAAATACTGGGCCTTTCCGATCTGGGCGCGCTTTGGCACCACCATGCTGCCGGTCGAGTCATCGACCAGGGCAGAGAGCGAGTTGAGCGTCTATGCCGGGCGGCTGGAGGACGGCACGATCACCTTGCTGGCGATCAACAAGAGCGATCGTTGGGCCGACGTCGAGATTACACTGGCGGGGGTGGAGCAGATCGCCGGCGGTCAGGCCTATTGGGTCGCTGCACCGTCGCTCGATTCGACGACGGCGAGCTGGAACGGGGTTGAGAATCCGGCGGATGACCTGTCGGACGCGCCGCCGGCGACGGTCGGAGCGGGGCAGGGCAGCCGGCTGGCCTACACGTTCAAACCGCTTTCGATGACCCTGCTGTGCTTGACGGCTAAATAGCGCGATATTGACGACAAGGGTAGTTTGCCAGGTAGTGGTCAGATTTGACTGATGGCACAATGCTGATTGTAGTGATGGATGAACCAACGCAAGACCACCTCGTGAAAGCGGTCGTACTTGAGAAAGACAAGGTCTTGCGGACAAAACGAGCCAGACGCTGACGCAGCGAGTTGTTCCATCGTTCTACGTGAGCCGTTTGATCACTTTCTTTGCCGACACACTGATGAGTTGCATAGGCATTGCAGGCATGGCAGTGATATTTGTGGTCGCCTCTGTAGTCTTGGCCGTTTTTGACAATGCGCTTGCTCCCACATTTGGGGCAAGAATGGACAATGATGGTGACGATCACAGTACCCCTCTGAGTGTTTTTGATGATCCAGTTTTACCACTCGAAGGCTCATCAGTCAAAAACTAACCACTACCGTTTTCACAAGCAGCCCTTCACGTTCAAACACCAGAAGGGGGCGAGTTCTGACGGTTACCAGAATAGCCCGGCCGGCGCCGCGCGGCGAGTTGTCTTATTCTCCCGGACAAGCCTGATATCGCGGCGACTGCTTTTCGATCCATTTCATGATGCTGCCCTTGAACAGACAAACAAATGGTCGAATAAAGCGAGTCTTTTTGAGCACAATAGCCTGCCATTGTGCCATAGAATAGCGCTGATACCTCAAGAGCGACTGCATTTCCCCGGTGTCGTACCAATCTAGATAATACGAGTCTAGTTCCGGCGAGAATAAAGACGCGTCGGGAACATCCAGGCCCAATGGAACAAACACCTTGTCGACCAGGTCTCTTGTCCTGATCTGGCAGCCCTGCCCCTGACCTCCGGCGATGAATCCTCTTTTTCCGGCTACTCCCCCCGAACCAGCCAGGTTCTCGGCAGCGGAAACCAGCGCATAGGCCACATCGAGATCGACGACGATCTCGCAGCGGGCATCCAGTGGCATGTCGAAAATCAACCTGATCATGCTGAACACGGCAGAATAGTTGATCGTCGTTGGCAGAACGGCGGCCAGCCGCAAAATGCAGTAGCGCAATCCAGCGGCGGCCACAAGCGCCTCAGCCTCGACCTTGGTCCTCGAATAGACATCTGTGGGCACGACAGGATCGTCCGGCTGGAGCGGCGGGATTTGTTTTTGCGTAGGCCCCATCACGCTCGCCGAAGAGACCAGCACGAGAGCCGCCGGCGTGTCGGCTGTGTGCAACGCCTGAATGAGGTTTGCTGTGCCCCCCACATTGACCGCCTGGCACAATTCCGGGCGGGCGTCGCTGAGCGGTGGGAGAATGGCCGCCAGGTGAAGCACTACGTCCTGACCGACCACCGCCCGCGAAATATCGCCGGCATGCCCCAGATCGCCAAAAAAGACGCCGACATTTCGCCGGCTATAACGCCGGGCCAACCGCTCCGTCCGTTTGTTGGGGATTTCAAACACCGATACCGTGTGCCCGCGACTGAGGCATTCTTCCACCACCACCACCCCGATGCTTCCAAACCCGCCGGTGATCAAGATATTCACCAGAATTCACTGCCTTTCACATTTCGTTCCATCGCCCTTTGATTCCCCAGAAAAAGGGATACCGGTAAACACTGGCTAACGCACGCCGTGGTTTCCAGCACACCCCACTCACGGCGGTTTACAAGGTCTACCGACAAAGAAAAAGCCCGCCCTACCAGCTCTTGACGGCGGGCGAGTCAGGCAAATGCCAAAAAAGCGACAATTCTCACGCTAGGCCGCAAGAGGGCCCCAAATAGCACCAAAGGCCGAACTTAAACATGGCCCAATTGCATTCCCCCCTGCTGAATTGTAGCACAAGATGCCTGCTATGCCAACAGACAAATCTCAAGTACGCTCATGCTCGCCGCAGCCACAATCTTGGTCATCATCCTCTTGGTATGGCGTCCCCACCCCGCTCAGCCCCAAAACCCTGTCACTACAAATTGACAAGATTTTCGCCCTATGATATTCTTCGAATGCACCCATTCGAAATGATTCCCTTGAAAAAAGGTCGGATACGAAAGACAGGCCCAAACGATCAGAAGCCAATCATCTTGGGGCTTTGCTCTTTTTTGCTTGGTAACTGCACATTGGCGAAAAAGTCAGTCACAGTAAAAAAACCGGTCACATGCT
>CAYRXM010000087.1:0-20011 GCA_964428175.1 uncultured Anaerolineae bacterium | reverse complement strand
CGCTCCGGCGTGATGCCGACGCCAATCACGGTGATTTTTTCTGCCGGAACCTGCCAGTTTTCAATCAGATAATCTCGCTCATAGGTGGTATTGGCAATATACGCATCGGCCTGGCGGATGGCGTGGTAAATCATCGGCCGGTCAAATCCCCAGGCATACAAGGGATGTAGCGCACCATGCAGCACGACCGGCTTGCCGGCGCGTTGACCGGCGTGCAAAGCGGTGTACATGTGCAGCAGGGGAAAGGCCGTCGCGGCGACCACGTCCGCATCAAAAGCGCGGATAGAACGCCCCAAGCCGGGCAAAATGGGGCCGCCATACCAGGTGCGCAGGTACTGATTGCCGGGCAGCTTGAGTTGATAGGCCAGACGCTGAACGGGAAAGAGCACCTTGCCCAGGCGGTTAAATACGGCAAAACGGCGTATACGGACGCCATTGAGCGTTTCTTCACCTGCCGGCAGCAATGGCGCGGCAGGATTGACAAAGGCCTCGGTGTTGTAGCCATTGGCCGTGTATACCGTGACCTGGTCGCCGTAACGCGAGACGAGGTTTTCAGAGACGCGCTGCATCAGGCGCTCGCTGCCGCCCAGGGCCGGAAAGTAGCCGTGTACCACGTGCAGGATTTTCATTGCCGCCATTACTGAACAGGAATCAATTGACCATCTGAATATGCCAGTAAAATATGTGGTCGAGCTTTGACTGAAAAATTCCAGATATAGCTGTTTGGGCCAAAATCTTGAATCTCACCCCACACAAACGGGCCAGTACTCACAACGGCTGGTGTGTTCGACATAAACTGCGATTGTGGATTCAACAATGCAACAGAGTACGAATTTGGGTTAATTTTCGCCACAGAAACGCGATCGGACAAATCATAAACGCTGTGACGCGAAACGACAACGACATCCAGATCGGTCAGGTCATAAAAGAGCGGGAGCACGTGTTCGATGCCATTTCGAAACACATAAGCGCCGCGATGATTGTCGGGCAGGTTTAGAATAACCAGAGAATTATCTTTTTCAATAATCGACATGCTATGGACTATACTTTGCGCAATCCTGGCAGCCTTGCGCCAATTTTCATTTGAATGATAGAGCAAAATCTGTCCGAAGGACAATATGCCGATCATCACAATCGGCCAAGCTTTTCGCGCGCCAACGAAACAAGCCACAACATAGACGATCCACAAGATCGAAAAAACCGAAGGCCAATATAACAGCCTTTCGCGCATTACGTTGCCAGAAATGCCCAGGTTCAGCACGGGGACAAGCGACACCAGGAAAGCGAACAAGAAAAACAAGGATGATTTCAAAGTATCAACGCTCAACCTGGCTTTCTTGGCAATCAAGATGCTCCCAACCCCAATTCCTATCAGCGGGATCAGAACAACCTTTTGCACGTCAAAAATAACATCCCAAACCTCGGCCGACATTGCCGGAAGCACAGTACGCAACAAGAAAAAGTTCAAACTACGCAACAAATGCAAAATGTCAAAATTAAGATGAACCTGGTGCCCATAACCGCCGATAAAAGAACCGATTGAAATATAACGAGCCAGAAAATAAATACCAAGCACAAAAAAGTACAACAACATCCACCTGGCTTTGGAGAATCCAGGCTGTATCTTGCTTTCGATCACTTTCTTGCTCAAAACATATCCAATCAAGACAAAGGGAAACGTGATCACGGATTCTTTGGACAGGAGTGCGCCTAAAAATGCCAAAAGCGAGAGGCCGAGGTAGAAAAACCGACCATGACGATCATAAACAAGATAGGCAACCAAAGAGACAAGACAGAAAAAAGTAGCGATGACGTCGGTTCGACCCGATATCCAGCTAACAGCTTCTGTATGCGAGGGAAAAACCAGGAAAGCAAGTCCAACAAAAATGGAGATAATCCTACTCGCCACCCTTTTTTGATACAAAGGATACGTCAAAGTGGCCACTATAGAGACCAAGACCGCGTTCAGTGCGTGCAAAACCACATTGGTCAAATGAAATCCAAATGGATTCAAGCCATAGAAACGATAGTCAAGAAATAAACTGAGAGATATTAGTGGCCGAAAAAAACCATTACCAGTATGCGTCCATACGCCAAAGGGACCACCGGTTCTAACCAGATTGACGAGTTCGAAATCATCTGAGAGAAAGAACGTGTTGAGGATATTGGCATAAGCAATCAATCCCAGCAGAATGAAGACAAGTGCCGCGATCGAGTAGAATTTAGTCACCACTTCTCCAATTCGTGCCAAGAGATTGTCATTCTATGTAGATGCAAATTTTTGCAACAATCAATCAACCTCTGCAGCAAACTATCTACAAAATCAGCCTTACTGCAAACAATCTGATACAAATCGGTACTCTAAAGCTCTAAAAACGCATGTACAATCATTTTGTTCAGAGGAGCTATTTTCATTAATGCGCTTGATGACAAAATCCCGCCTCCCATAGGCAAGGTACAAAGCGTCTTGGATCCCGTTTCGGAAAATATACTTGCCCCGATAATGGTCGGGTACACTGGCAAAACACCATATCTCTTGGGGAGAAGGATCAGGATACTCGGTTGTTATCTGTTGAATAATCTTTGCTGAAATTTGTCCCGCTGTTTGCCATTGAGACTCAAAAACAACCAATTTCATCGCTCCTCGAACAACGTACAGTCCACCTAACAACACGACGAAAATAAAGAATGTCTGTCCAAGCCTCATATTCCATTGTTTCAATTGCCTATACATCCACATTACGGAATAAACCACCAACAAACTAGTCGGGATGGATGAAAAATAGAGAAAGCGATTGGCTACATCGTATTGAATTTCGGGTACGAGAACAGCATAAGGGACGGCTGAAATAAACGTCCATAAAAGCAAAATAATCCAAAGATATTGGCGGCGGAATGCAGCGATCAGAGTCAGAGTTCCCAATCCCAAAACTTCAAACCACAAAAACCCTATATGATGATTCACAAATCTAAGGGCAGTGACATTTGAATTCAAATGCTGAACCAAACGAAGCATCCAGTCCCCGACTGGTATCGACAAGCGCGCGGTCGGCACAAGATGTAAGCGTGTTGTTCCATAATATATTATCCAAATAATAGCCAGCCCTACAAACGGCACAAAAGCCAGCAAAATCTTGGGCGAGAACCTCTGTCCGTGCACCCAGACAAAAAAGCTGCTTAACAGGATGATTTCCCCCAGGGAAACGATGGCACTTTCTTTCGAGAGCACACCGAGCACAAAACAACTAAATGCTCCGGCATAAAGCCACCATACTTTCTGTCGATCTATCCAGAACAACAAAAGTATCGTGGCACTCAATCTGAAAAAAGCTGCCAAAAGCTCATTGATCGAGGAATACCAAAAGACGGCTTCGTCATGCCGCCAGCTAAATGCAAAAAGTGCTGCGACAGCCATACTCGCATAGACAGAAAGCAAGCGAAAATCGTCTATCGATCTGATGATTTTGTGCGCCAATAAGCCAACGAGCAAAACATTCGTCAAATGCAAAAGAATACTGGTCAGATGATATCCCCAAGGCTGTATGCCGAACAATTTGTACAATCCATAGGTCAATACCCATTCGACCGGTCTAAGATACCACCATCCCCACTCTTTTGCGAGCAGATCAAACAACTGAAAGATGTTTTGAGCCCGATCAACTGTGCCCAAAAAAGTCCAATCATCAGAGAGCAGTGGGGTATCGAGTCCAAGCCCGAAAATGCCGAAACTACTTGCTGCCAGAACCAACCAGAAAGCCAGGACAACTAGTCGACGAGGTGTGAAAATCTGCCAAGTTTTGGACTGCTCTGTGCTCACCAACCATCCTTTCAGGCCAATTTCTCATCGTGAAATCTGGAATTTGATATAGCATATTGATAAACCTGTCTGAATTTGTCGCTGACAACATCCCAGGTATACTTGGACAGTACCTTTTCTCGCCCGCGCTGGCCCATTTCATAACACAAAGCAGGGTTTTCCAAGAGAAGGATGATGGCTTGCGCCAATGTATGTTCATCCTTGTAATCTACCAGCAGTCCATCTATGCCCTCATCGATCACCGCCGGCACAGCACCGGCGCGGCAGCCAATGACCGGTTTCCCACACGCCCAGGCCTCCAAAAAAGCGATGCCAAAAGACTCAAAGCCCGAAGGATAGGCAAACACATCACATGCGTCGAACAAATCGGCCTTGTCCGATTCGGCAAAGTCGTCAACAATTGTAATGTGCGCTTGCCATTTGGGATGAATTTGCGAGACGCGCCAGCGAATGACCTTGGAAAAGCGAGTACGGCTGCCGGCGATGAGCAGTCGTGCATTGGGAAACCGGCTCCAAACCCGAGGCATAGCAAAGAGAAGTGTGTCAATGCCTTTATGGCCGAGTTGTTGACCGATAAAGGCAACTATTGGCTCATCGCCCCACCCAAAACGCTGTCGGATCCGGCGACCGTTAGCCTGGGCAAAGTCGGTTGGTTCGACGCCCACGCCGATCACATGGATTTTGTCGGCTGCAATTCCTTTGCCAAGCAAGTAATCGCGCTCATAGGTTGTGTTGGCAATGTATGCATTTGCCTGGTGGATGGCCTCTAGGATGTTTTGCCGATTGAACGCCCAGGGTTCCTGGGGATGCAACCCACCGTGTAACACGACAGGGAGTCCATTTTTCTTTTTAGCCGCCATTACATAGTGCATATGCAGCAACGGAAACGAAGAGGCGGCCATTACATCGGCCGGAAAACGAGCCATATCGCGAACCATGTTAAACACAATTGGCCCGCTGTAAAGTGTGCGCAAGCGATCATTATATGGCAAATTTAGCTTGTAAGCCGCCGCCTGCGCATAAAATAAAAGCCGTCCCAACCAGTTGAACACCCGAAACCGACGTACCATCACTCCATTGATCGTTTCCATACTAGGTTTGAGTTGGCGAATAAAGGGATGGGTAAAAACCTCACAGTTATACCGCGCCGTAGTCGTAAACACTGTAACCTGATCATTATAGCGCGAGACTAGCTTTTCAGATACTTTTTGTATCAACAGCTCGGTGCCGCCAATGGCAGGTACGTATCCTTGAACGGCGTGGAGAATGTTCATCTCACCTCTCTGTGAGCGATAAACCACATGCCAGGGCCTTTGGGATTATGCGGGTCGTCGAATAGCATATCAATCCTGGTGAAGCCGCAAACCCTGAGGAATTCAAGAATATCTCGTTTCTCCAGCCAGTAGCTATAACTCTCCATACCACCAGAGAAAAAGGCCATTTTCCTACGCCGATAGGTACGATAATGCATGGTTGCTTCATAGCCATTGTAAACAATCTTGACATTGCGCCGAAGTTTGAAAGGATGGGCAGCATGAATGTTCTTTCTGAGCACATCCTGATCGTAATAATGAGTGTGAATGAAAGCCATATCAGTGTGCTGAGAAATCAAATGCAGCAGCTTTAGGGGTTCTGTCTGATGGTACAGTACTCCGCTGGCCCAAATCATGTCAAATCTGCCGTCAAGTTGCTCCAGATATGGAATAAAGTCGCCGTAAAGGAATCTGGCCTTTAGTCCAAGTAGTTCTTTGACCAGCAAGCATTTGAGAAAATTCACGTTGCTGGACTCTATAGCAACCACCGATTGGGCCCCCAATTGCTCGAGCTGCCAGGTATTATATGCCTCAAAGGGGCCCAGTTCGAGAATCGAGAGGCTATTAAGACCGTTGGGCAAAACCTCGCTTACTCTCTTGACACGGATTTCTACGGTCATATCGAAGTGCTTAATATGACCGGCCTGGATGTGATATTCTGGTGCAAACTCGGAAACCCAGGCTCCCTTAAAAATGTCGATCAGAGTCTGATTACTAGGCGACTGCCGACAAAAGGAAGGCTCAATGTCGACCAAATCGACAGGCAATGGCGCCAAGATTTCAAGCAGTCGCTTACACAAACTAACCCTCATTGACACAAACCTTCCAATCTGTAAAAATCAAGTTGAGCAACCTGTCGTTCTAGTTCTCCTACCCTTCACCCAATCGGCTGACCTGCCACCTGGCATAGGAAAGAATTTCTTTTCCCAGCCCTTTTACGCCACGCTGCCGCAGTGCTTGCCAGGCCTTACCGGGCAGTTTCCAGGCAGGCGTGGGTTCGGGAGTGATCATGACACCCGGGGCAACCGGCGTTGCAAAAGCCAAATCGGGAGCGTGGTGAGGATGGCGGCAAAACTCGATCAGTGGTTCAACCACTCGCTGCCAGGAAAAGCGTTCCGCCACGTGCGCAAAAGCTGGCGCGTACTGGGTCTTGGATATTTGCAATAGATCGATCAGCGCCACAGCCACTCCATCTACATCCTGACATTCTGTCACTCGTCCCAACCCTTCCTGGGCCACAATCTCGCTTAGCGCGTCGCCGCCAGAGATGACCATAGGCAAACCAGCCCAGATGTAATCGAGCAGACGGGTGCGAAAGGCAAAGCGTGTTTCCAGGTGATCCAAGTGCAAGCTGATGCCCACATCGGCCTCCAGCAAATAGCCCTGGCGCTCGGTGTAGGGCGTCCATTGAGCGAAAAAAACGCAGCGGCCGAGTAGTCCCATCTCACGGCTCAACTCGACGGCCTGCGCAGCCATACGGCTGGCCGGAAAGTCGGGGTTCGGATGCCGGATACCGATAAAGAACAATTTGGCCTTAGGGCAGACTGCTGTCACCTGAGGCATAGCACAGATGACGGTAAGCGGGTCCAGCCACTCCCATACGCCCCCTCCCCACAAGATAACCTGATCATCAGCGGCGATGCCAGGAAAAACACCCTTGAGCCGTGGGCCATTCGACTGTGGAGGATGCGCACGCAAGCCAAAGGGAACCACGTCGATCAGGCAACGCAAAGAGGGATCGGCATCCCAGGTATGCGGATTGATCCGATTATTAGCCATCAACAATCCGACACAATAATCGCGTTGTTTTTCGCTGGCGCAAACAAAAAAATCACCGATCTGAAGCTGGTCGTTCAAAACGGCGAGATCGTTGTGGTGAATAATTGCCCGCTCAGTTAGCAGCTTGTCGGCATGAAAGTGCAAGTTTTCAATGATGAACGGGTCATATAGATCGACAATGAGCGGTTTGTCGGCTTTCTTGAGCGCTGGCAGCTTGTGCAAGACATAGCCGGACACCAGGATAACATCTATCTGGCCGACGATGGGCAGCAAAGCAGCATCGTTTCCGACCTGATAGCTCGCTATCTGGAATCCTTCTCCTTCCATGCTGCACGCACTGGGCACCGCCAGTGTTACCTCGAATTCCTGCGCCAGCACACGGGCTAGCTCCCAATAGCGAATGCCCGGCCCGGCCATGCTGGCATCAACCACATCGGGGCTGATCACCAGCACGCGGCGATAGACAATGTTGGGTGAAATGCGCAAATAATATTGACAGATGTTCTCCATTGTCAAGACTGGCACATTGCCTTCGAGGGTGGGCAGCGGTATATTTTGTGCGGCAGCAAATAGGTGTCTATCGCTTAATCCTCTGACCCTTATACGTTGCGTTTGGACACGTTTCCGCCACAGATCAGGCCAAGAGTGCACAAAATCGCCCCATGCACGTACATAGGCTTGCGCTATGGTCTTATTTCGATCTGCCAGCGCCCGAACCAGGTAATAGGCATCCTCGGCTAGATAGCTGGCGCAAAAACGCAGCGCCCGGCCAATCTGCAAATTTTTGGCCGCAAACCGCAGACGGTTTCGGGCCACAATGCGCAACTTGGATGGCGACATTTCCTGCTTCATCGTCGCACTGAACTTGTGATAGACCACTGCCCGCGGCGCCGAACAAATTTTATGACCGGCCAGACGCGCGCGATAACTCCAATCCGAGTCATCGTAATAAATGGGATGATAGCCCGTATCCATCAAACCGATCTCATCCAGCACAGCACGCCGGATCAGAGTTGCGCCAAAACAAGCCGAAAAAACTTGCTGGCTTTCTTGAAATTGTCCCACATCCAGATGACCAATGAACGCATCGTATCCCCAGCCCACCGATCTGACCACATTGCCTATGCCGTTCAAAAAGCCGCGTAGATAGAACAACTTGAGCATCGGCACTACAGCAGCAATCTGATCGTCGGCTTCTATAATACGCACCATTTCGGCAACACAGTCTGGTCCAAGTTCTACATCATTGTTCACCACAAATATATACTTGCCCTGCGCGGCCTTGAACCCTTCATTGTTGCCGCCGGCAAAACCCAGATTTTGCCCCAGATCCAACACCTGCACCCAGGGATATTTTTCACGTGTGAACGGTATCGATTCGTCGTAAGAACCATTATCGACCATGATCGTTTGCAGGTTGGGATAGGTCTGCGCCTGGATGGATGAAAAACAAACATCCAGGTGCTCGACACCGTTCATGTTGAGTACTACAATCGAGACCAGAGGGCCATTAGTAACGGGTAATGATGCCGCAACGACGGGTGCAAGTATGTCGGTATAAACCAGCCTAGCACATACGAGCACATTCAACACGGCACGCAGCAACGGGCGTGAAAGCACCTGCACAACGGGAACCTGTTCGGTCAACTCGTCAAGGGTCTGGCCGTTCAGGGCATTCCATATTTCGCACAGCGCTCGATCGATGCGCAAACAATCTCCACTCTGGCAATGCCGGAGATAGTATTTGTCACCCTGTCGGAAACTCTCTAGTGATTCCTGGCGATAAAAACGAGTCACTTGGCAACGACCTCGCTACGTTGGGTTACCTAGCCCGATGCATCGACTCCAGTTCCATGATTTCCTCATATGTGCCCAGGTCGGCATACGTGCCATCGATGTGTATGCCGCGAAATACAAGCCCGGCCTGGATGGCAGCGTTCATCACCTGGGCAAAATCAGTAATTCCTTGTTTCTGCACACATGTATGAAGGTGCTCGGTAAAACGCGGTCGCCATACGATGCAGCCCCACATATATTCCAAGTCAGTTTGAGCGGGCTTGTCGACAATTTGTGCGGCACGCTGATCAGCACCGAGTTGGACCATGCCAAATTTTTGTGGGCGATCAGTGCTATAGAGGCCGAGCAGCACGTCATCTTGAAGCGCGGCCCCAACCAAAATGCATTGAAAGACATCGGGGGGAGTCATAAGTGTATCAGCCATGCCAAACAAGACAGTTTTTCCCCGCGTCAAGTGATAAGCCGAGTCGAGCGCATGCGCCAATCCGGGCGACGGGGAACCGTTCTCTTCACCACGCTGTTCTTGCACTACATAGCTGATCTGGCAGCCAAAACGACTTCCACTGCCAAAGAAACCGATCAACTGATGCTTGGTTTCATTGATCACAAAAACAACATGCCGGACACCTGAAGCGATCATATTTTCAAGCACGAACTGTGCAACCGGCTTGTAGCGATTGTCTCGAATGATGGGATATAGTTCTTTAGGATAGGGCAAGCCAAGACGGATTCCTTTACCGGCAGCGGGGATCAAGCCCACCAATTCTTCAGGCATATTCAATCTCCTCCAATCTGTCTATGCCCAATTCGTTTCATCCATTCCTGGGTCTTGCGTAGCCAGCGCATCAGGCGAATGAACCGTCCGCGTTCGTAACCGGCAATGACGCCACGCAGACGGGCTATTTCCCGATCTTGCTCAATCACACAATCAAGGCTCACCTGAGCCTGCTGCTGTTGACGGATCAATGCTTTGTCGGGGGCGCGGCGGGGATGACGGCAAAAACGCAGCAGCGGCTGCGCATTTTGCTCCCAGGTCAACATACGCTGCACATGCTCAAATTGAGGCTGAAAAGCAGCTCTGGGCATATCCATCAAACGTAAAATGGCATCAACCACGCCATCCAAGTCTTGATAATTCACCACCATGCCCAGGTTGTGTTTTTCAACCAGCTCGCTCATGGCATCGCCACATGTCACGATCATAGGCAAGCCGGCCCAGATGTAATCCAGGATACGGGTGCGAAAGGCCAAGTATGACTCGACCGTTTCATAATGCAGCGAACAGCCCACATCGGCTTCGAGCAAATAATTTTGCCGTTCGTCATACGACACCCAATCGCCCACAAAGACGTGCTTTTGCCAGACGCCCAATTCCTGGCTCAACTGCACCGCCTTTTGGTGCATCTCCATATCCGGCACAAACTGCTGGTAAGGATGCCGCGCGCCCGGAAAATACAGGCGGATGTACGGGTGTGTATCGGCCACCCTGGTCACTGCGCGAATCAAGGTCAGCGGGTCGAGCCAATTCCAGATGCCGCCGCCCCACACCAGCAAAAAATCCTGCTCGGAAATGCCCGGAATAACTCCCTTGACCAGCGGTTTGGTACGCTGCGGCGGCTCGACCGGCAAACCAGTCGGTACCACGTCAATCAATTGACGCAAACTGGGGTCATGATCGTAGGTCAGCGGGTTGATCCGCCCGGCAGATTCCAACCAGCCCAACCAATGCATGCGCTGCCGCTCGCTGGCGCAGATGAAAAAATCGCCCACCCTACATTGAAACTGGACAATTCGCAGTCGATCATGATAGCTGTGCAGCCGTTCTTGTGTCGCTTTGGCCTGATTCCAGGCCAGGCTTTCCAGGGTATGTGGATCGTAGCCATCCATCACGACATACTTGTCTGTCTCCAGCAGAAATGGAAATTCGATCAGGCTATCGCCAGCCACAACGACAATTTGTGCCGAGTCGACCAGCCGGCGCATTGGTTCCGACACATTACGCGTATACTCAGCCCATTGAATACTTGAATGGGTATGCGGCCTGCTCGATCCTTCTGGTGCAGCCAAGATGACAGAACAATTGGTCGCCAGGACTTTGGCCAGTTCCCAATAACGTATGCCGGATCCGGCCATCTGCGGACCGATCAGATCATGGCTAATCACCAACACGGATTTGGCGCAGGCCTCGGCGTCTTGAGGCTCAAAATGAGATGACAAAAATACCGCCTTGGCTATATTTCCAATGCTTTACTCGCACACACATAGCACTCAAAGGGGCGATCCAGCCGGCTTGACAAGTTTTGCAATCGCCCAAAGTTGCTGTTGATCAAATCGAGATACGGATTCAAAAACACGCGTGCAAAAACGATCCGCACGACTCGCAGCGCCCGGCTGAATACATCCGAACGCCAAATCGGCAACCGGGTTGAAATAGGAGCAAGATCAGTCCAGCCCGAAAGCGGCCGGTTGGGCATTACAGATGAAGTATGAGACCCGCTTTCCTTAACCTCAAATCCAACCTGGGTCAAAAAAAAGCCCAGCAGGCGAGGATCGTAAAACGTGACATGCCCAAAGTGAAGATAAAACATTTCCAGGTGTGCGTACAATGAATGGGGATCGGGCGTAGAAAACACAACCACGCCGCCAGGCTTGAGCGCGCGATAAATCAGTCTGCACAGGCGCAGCACCTGTTCATAGGGCAAATGCTCGACCAGATGAAATGCCGAAACGCCATCAATGCTTTGTTCTCGAGTCTGATCCAAATACGCAAACACATCTTGTTCAACAATATTCAGATGTCTTGCTCGTGCCGCCTCGACCGAGACCGGGTCTGAATCCACCCCTACCGCCGCAATACCCTGTTCCACAAGCAGTTCAACAAAGTCGCCGTACCCACAGCCCAAATCGATCACACGTTGACAGCCTTCAAAGAAAGACACAAACGATCTTTGGTGTTCCTTTTGTATCTTTGAATCATATCCGATATGCCGCAAAAACGCCGCATCCAACCCGGGTTCGCTCAACATGCCTCCTGGTGCCCCCATCGACACGGAATATATACCATCCCCAGCGTCTCTTTGATCTTGTCACTCGCCCGCACCTGGATCACGAACGTCTTATCCAGGTGATCGTAGGCATGCGGCATCTCGCCACCAAAATCATATGCCACCGCCGAAAACAAATAACTCCCCTCCAGCAGCGGCAGACTGTCCAGCCGGTACGACACCTCGCCTTCGCCCTCGACCCAGTCGATAACATAATCGGACGTGTGCGTGTTCGAGCCGTTGATCCACGTGCCATCGCTGGAGTAAAACGCCATGCCAAACACCGGCGACTTGATCCCTTTGTGCGCCAGGTAACGCAGCTTCATTTCAAACGGCTCGCCAGTGACAAAACACGTCTGCGGCCGTCCTTGCCCATCCAAAAAGCACACATCCAAAATTTCCACCTCACCGCTGCCCCAACGCTGTCCGCGTGCAAACTTTTTTCCATTTTTCAGATCATCGATGTCACGGTCAGAAAACCCGCGCACATACTGCCCGACCACTTCTTCCGGCGCGCCCTCCACACGGACGCCGCCTCCGTCGAGCCAGACGGCCCGATCACACAGCTCCTTGACCGTATCCAAATCGTGCGATACAAAAATCACCGCTGTGCCCTGCGCCCTCAGTTCGTCCACCCGGCGCAGGCACTTGATCTGAAACGCATAGTCACCCACTGCCAGAACTTCATCGACCAGCAAGATATTCGGATTGGCATGGATGGCAATGGAAAATCCCAGCCGCATGTACATGCCCGACGAATAATAGCGAACCGGAATATCAATCGACGACTCAAGATCGGCAAACTGGACAATATCATCAAACTTGTGCTTGATCTCGCTTCGCGTCAAACCCAAGATCGAGCCATTCAAAAAGACATTCTCCCGCCCGGTCAGATCGGGATGAAACCCCGCCCCCAGTTCAAGCAATGCCGAAACACGCCCATTAACCGAGATGTGTCCCTCCGTCGGCTCGATAATCCGCGAAATGAGCTTGAGCGCCGTGCTCTTGCCCGCGCCATTGACGCCGACAACACCCAGCATCTCACCGGGCTTGACTGCAAAACTCACATCTCTCAACACCCAATATTGCTGGCGGCGATTCCGTAGACGAAACCGGATCAAATTGAGAAAAATCGACTGAAAGGAAAGCGGCCCCTCATGGCGCACCCGAAAGCATTTAGACACCTGAACAAATTCAACAGCGTAATTCAAAATCCATCCTCCCACATAAACGGACGGTATTATAGCACACAAGCCAGCACAGGAAAAATCACCCCCTTGCATCTCACCCCAACCCGTGATATAATTCCACCATATCCTTAAAAAGAATTGAACATATATGAATAAAAACAACTCCCAAAAACCCAAAAGCATCTCCAACCTGGGCTTCCTCGGCACCATCAGCCTCTGTACCGTATTGGCCCTGATCGGCGTGTGGTACGTGATCGGCGCCGCCCAACGCGCGCCCAACCCTCAATCGATGGCGACGCTGGCCGCGTCGACTGCCCCCTTTGTCACCAAAATCGTAACCGTCTCTCCCAGCGCGACGCTGTGGCCGCCCACCCACACGCCATCGCCCATGCCCACAGCGACGGCCAACGCGCCGTTTGAACTGGCCATCGTCCACTCGAACGACACCTGGGGCTACACCCAGCCCTGCGGTTGAGGCCGCCCAACGGGAGGTGTTGCCCGGCGGGCAACCATCATCAAACAAAACCGCGCCCAATACCCTAACCTGCTCGTGCTCGACGCGGGCGACAGCATCATCGGCAATGCCGGCACCTCAGTGCTCACCCAGGGCCGCAGCAGCGTCGAGCTCTATGGCCGGCTGGGCTACGACGCGATGGCTCTCGGCGAAACCGACTTGCTGCGTCTCGGCTTTGAGGTACTCAGCCAGCGCATCAACGAACTGCCCTTCCCGGTGCTTTCGGCCAACGCCGTGTACGCCAGCAGCGGCGAACTCTGGCTGCAACCATACGTGATCAAGGAATTCCAATCCCACCGCGTAGCGATCATTGGACTGACCAGCCCGGTCACCGTCGAAGAGATCATCGTCCTCGACCCGCTGCCGGCCGCCCAAAAAGCCGTTGACGAGGTCAAAATGCAAGCCGACGTGATCATTTTGCTCTCCCACGCCGGGCTGAACACCAATATCGAAATCCTGAACGCCATCCCCGAAATCGACTTGATTATCAGCGGCGGCGGTCAGGCCAACACCCCGGCCCCAATCCTGACCCGAGATCGCCGGATGGTCGTCCACGCCGACGTACCCACGCCCGGCTATGCCGGACGCAACATCGGCGTTGGCACGTGGACGTTCGACCCACAGGGCCAAATCACCGGCCACAACTGGCAGTTGATCGCCCTTGACCCGGAAATCGCCGACGATCCAGACCTCGCCGAGTGGGCGCTAGGCAAAGTCCCCTAAACAAAAAGAAACCAGGTTTTTGACAAAAACCTGGTTTCTTTTACATCAAATATCAAGGAGTGGATATGCACGTTCTCGGCGTCCTCAAACCCGACGGCGCGCTGCGGCGCGCGCCCGGCGCTCAAATCCTCCACGGCCTGCTCGACAGTGGTCTGGGCCAGTTCCTCACCTTCAAGCAAGTCGATCTACCGGCCGCGATGCTCGAACAACACTACAGCCACGTTCAGGGCCGCGACTTTTACCCCTGGATGATCGACCTGCTCACCGGCAGCCCGGCCTGGGTGGCCCTGATCGAGACGACGCCCGACGCGCTCGACCGGCTGCGCAAGCTGCTCGGCTACACCCGCGCCCACCAGGCGCACCCCAAATCGCTGCGCTACCGCTTTGCCCCTTTTGGCGGCATGAACGGCTTTCACCTCTCCGAAGACGTGCAAGCCGCCGAGGCCGAAGTCGACCTGTGGACGCAGACCCTCGACCTCCAGCCCGGCCAATTCACCGTCACCCCCGAGGCCTATGTGTGCCAATACGCGGGCGGCGCAGACTATACTTATTCTCTACGCGAAATATGTCTGGCGATCAAGGACAAAGGCAAACCAATCCAGACTCAAGATGTGGCCCGGCTGCGCCACTTGATGGCCGAAGAATGTGTCGACGCCGCACCGGCCCAGATCGACTGGCTGGCACAGAAACTGGCCGAAGGCTGTTTTCTGGGCGAAGTCAAAAACCCACCTATCCACCTCAGCGACGACCTGTTTGCCTGATCACCCCAGCGCCGCGCGCACCTGGGCGGCCATCGCCCGCGCCCGTTCCGGCGCATCGCCGACGTGACCGCTGGCATCGAGCAGAGCCAATGTTTCGGAGGCAGTGAGGTATTCGAGCACTGCCGGGTCAGCGCTCAACCGCTCCGGCAGGCTGTTCGGCTGCCCGGCCTGCACGTCGGCCCAGGCGGCAAGCGTGTGCGCGCGGATGACCTCGTGCATCGCCTGGCGGTCGGCGCCGCGCTTGACCAGCGCCATCAGCACCCGCTCGGTCGCAGCAAAGACACCGTAGACTGCCAGGTTGCGCGCCACCGCCGCATCGTCGACCCGCAGATCGTCCAAAATGCGCCGCGCCGCGCCCAGTATCTCGTCCAAAGCCAGAAACGCCGACGGCAGCATCTCGCGGCGGTTGGCCGAATCGTCAAGCGTGCGCTCGAGCAGCGAGTGCGCCGCGTTGCTCCAGGCCACCTGGGGCAGCGCAGCCAGGTAGCGCGCCAACGAGTCGATTTTTTCCGCCGTCACCGGGTTGCGCTTGAACGGCATCGCCGATGAGCCGACCTGCCGCGCGCCAAACGGTTCGCTCCACTCGCCAAACGGCGGCGATTGCAGCAGGCGCAGGTCGAAAGCCAGCTTGTGCAGCGATCCGGCCAGCCCGGCCAGCGCGTTGAGCACCAGGCCATCCTGCTTGCGAGGATAGGTCTGCGTGGCGACGGGAAACGCTTCCATGTCCAACAGTGCCATCACCCGCGCTTCCAACTCGGCCGCCGCCATCGACGTGTCGGCGAGCAGTTCGGCATACGAAGCCGAGGTGCCCACCGCCCCCTTGATCCCCTTGCCGCGAATCCCCTGCCGCACGTGTGACAGTTCGTCCAGGTCGATCAGCAAATCCTGCGCGTACTGGGCCAACCGGTAACCGACGGTGGTCGGCTCGGCCGGCTGGATGTGGGTAAAGGCCATGCACGGCTGCCCCGCCCGCGCCTCGATCAGATCGGCCAGACCGGCCAGCAGCGCGCGCAACGCGGCCAGGATCAGGTCGAGCGACTCACGCAGCCGCAGCGCGTCGACATTGTCGGAAATGTCCATACTCGTCGCGCCCAGGTGAATGATCCCGCCACCGACTGGACACTGCTCCGCGTAGGTCTTGATCTCAGCCATCAAATCGTGGCGTATTTCGGCCTCAATCTGCGCCGCGCGCGCGATATCGATCTCATCCTGATGCGCGCGCAGGTCGGCCAGCTGCTCCCAAGTGACCAGCCCGGCCTCGTGCTGGGCCGCAGCCAGGGCCACCCACACCCGCCGCAGCAGCTGCCGCTTGTGCACCTCCGACCAGACCCTACGCATCGCCTCAGAGCCGTAGCGCCAGGTAAAGGGGGAAATAAAGGTGTCGTGATCAAAAGTATTTCCAGACATCGCGCCTCCAGAGTGACTGCCGGCCGACGACGGCCGGCTGCCGCAGTCGCCGGTCAGTTGTCGGCGGTCTGTCCAAGCCACTATGACCCCAGGCCCGGCCGGTCAACGATAAACCGCACCAGCTGCATCTCGCCCGTTCGCTCGAAACCGAGCCGCTCGTAACAGGCCACCGCGCCCACGTTCGATTGGTAGACGTGCAAAATTACCTGCAAGCCCTGCGCCTGGAGCGCGCGCGTGGTCGCCACCACGGCCCGCGAGGCATATCCGCGCCGCCGGCAGTCTGGGTCAGTCACCACATTGCCGACTTCGGCCACCCGGTCGAGCGCCAGATGCGTCCCCGCCATCGAGGCCAGCACGCCATCGCACCAGACGCCGTAATACGGCCCCTTGTCAAGCGCGTTTTGCTCCAGCGCGGTTGCCCCGCCGCGTTCGGCCAGCGCGCGCATCGCCGGCCAATCGGCGGCGGTCAGAGCGACGGCATCTCCCGCATCGAGCGCCCGGACATCGCCCCGAAAAACCATCTGCCACTCGCCGATGACCTCCTGCACCCGGGCCACGGCTTCCAGATTGGCGCGTTGTGCCGCCCCGACCAGCGCATAGGCTGGCTGACCGGGATCGAGCAGCGCACGCAGCGCCGAGCACAGCGCCTCGCCCTGCCCATAAAAAGCCACCGCCGCAAAGGGCAGGTCGAAATAGCGGGCTACCAGCGCTTCCTCACAGCAGGCAAATCGGCAGCGCGCGCGCAGCGTGGTCAAATCGGCGAGCAGCGTAAAATAGCCCGGATCGTCGCCGATTTCGTCCAGAATGCACTGCGCGCGGTGAGCGATTTCCGGCGTCCAGTTCATGCACGCTCCATCACGATCATCTGGTCGCGCTCCGGCCCGACGGAGACAAATTCAATCGGCGCGCCGGCCAATTCTTCGATGCGCTTGAGGTAATTTTGCGCGTTGGCGGGCAGGTCATCCCAGCGACGCGCGCCAGAGGTGTCGCACAGCCAGCCGGGCCATTCTTCATAGATCGGCACAACCCGTTCTTGCAGCGCCGTTTCGGGCGGGTAATCGAGCACCTCGTCGTCCAGGCGATAGCCCACGCACAGGGGCAGCGTCTCGAATGTGTCGAGCACGTCGAGCTTGGTAATGGCGATACCGGTAAAGCCGTTCAGCCAGCTCGAATAGGCCACCGCCACGCCGTCGAACCAGCCGCAGCGGCGCGGCCGGCCGGTGGTTGCGCCGTATTCGCCGCCGATCTCGCGGATGCGCTGCCCGGTTTCGTCGGTCAACTCGGTGGGGAACGGCCCGCCGCCGACCGAGGTGGAATAGGCCTTGACAATGCCCAGCACGCGGTCGATCGCGCGCGGCGGGATGCCCGCGCCCACGCAGCCGCCGCCGGCGGTCGGCGAGGAAGAGGTGACGTAGGGATAAATACCCCAATCCAGCCCGCGCATCACGCCGAGCTGCCCTTCGAGGACGATTTTCTGGCCCGCACGCACCGCATCGCGCAACAGCGGAAACGAGTCGACGATGCGCCGGCCGATTTTTTCCCGCCAGCCCGCGCAGAGCGCCATCAGCTCGTCGACGCCCGTCTGCGGCAGGTCGAAAAAGGCCAGTTCGCGGTTTTTGCGCGGCACCAGCATCTCCAGCCGCACGCGCAGCCGGTCGAGGTCGAGCAAATCGCCGACGCGGATGCCTTGCCGGGCGGCTTTGTCGGCGTAGACCGGACCGATGCCGCGCCCGGTGGTGCCGACCTGCCAACTGTTGCGACGTTTGGCCTCTTCGGCGCCGTCGAGCAGGCGATGAAAGGGCAAGATGAGATGGGCGCGCTTTTCGATCAGCAAAAGACGCGTGTCCACCCCGATTTGTTCCAAGGTCTGCAACTCGCCGAGCAGCACATCGACGTTGACCACCGTGCCCGTGCCGATCAGGCAAACGGTGCGCGGGTTGAAAATTCCTGAGGGCACCAGGTGCAGGGCGAATTTGCCCAGGTCATTGATCACCGTATGCCCGGCGTTGTCGCCGCCCTGAAAGCGGACGACCATGTCGGCGTCGCGGGCCAGGTAATCGACCACCCGCCCCTTGCCTTCGTCGCCCCACTGGGCGCCCACCACTGCGATCACGCTCACGTCAAACCTCCTTCGGGCGCACAAACGCGGCATAGCCGGAACCATGCCGCGTCTGCAAGCCAAGCTAAAATCGAATGGACTCGATTTTGTTAGCCCTGCAACACCTGTTGGGTATCGCGGGCGATAACCAGCTCTTCATTCGTCTCCAGCACCAGCACGGCGGTCGGGCCGCAACTGATAAAGGGCGTGTCGGCGCGCTGGCCGCGATTGTAGATTTGGTTGATCTCGTGGCACCTGACGTCCATCTGGACGCCCATATACGCCAAACCCTCGCAAACGCGCTCGCGCACCACCGGCGAGTTTTCGCCGACGCCGCCGGTAAAGACGATGGCATCCACGCCGCCCATCACCGCCGCATACGCACCGATGTATTTCTTGATCCGGTGGCAGTAAATGTCGAGCACCAGGTCAAAATGGGGATCGTAATTGGGCCCATTTTTGTCGGCGCGATCTTCGATGTCACGCATGTCCTGCGTGCCACCGGTCAGGCCGACCACGCCGCTCTGCTTGTTCAGCAAATCGTCCATCTGTTCCGGGCCAAGCCTTTCCTGCTGCATCAGATACAGCACCAGCGCCGGGTCGATGTCGCCGCAGCGGGTGCCCATCACCAAGCCTTCCAGCGGGGTAAAGCCCATGCTGGTATCGACCGACTTGCCGCCCTTGACCGCGGCAATGCTCGCGCCGTTGCCCAGGTGGCAGGTGACGATCTTGAGTTCACTAATAGGCCGGCCCAACACTTGAGCCGCTTTTTGCGATACGTAACGATGCGACGTGCCGTGAAAACCATAGCGGCGTACCTTGTAGTCGTGATAAAACCGGTATGGCAGCGCATAGAGGTACGACGATGCGGGCATGGTCTGGTGAAATGCCGTGTCGAAAACAGCCACCTGGGGCGTGTCCGGCAAGAGGTTCATGCAGACGCGGATGCCGAGTAAATTGGCCGGGTTGTGCAGCGGCGCAAAAGCTACACACTCGTCGATGGCCCGGATCACCTGGTCGTCAACCCGCACCGATTCGGCAAAGGACTCGCCGCCGTGAACGACGCGATGCCCCACCGCGGCAATCTCGTGCTTGTCCTCGAGCACACCGATCTCGGGATCGAGCAGATCGGACAGAAAATCGTCGATGGCTTCGGTGTGATCGGCCACCGGGCGGACAACGCGCTTTTCCGGCTTGCCCACCGGGCGGTAACGGATAATGGCGTCCTGCTCGCCGATGCGCTCGACAATGCCCTTACAGATGAGGTGCTCGTCATCCATCTCGATAAGCTGGTACTTGACCGAAGAACTGCCGCAGTTGAGTACAAGAATCTTCATTTCACCTTTGCCCCTGTTTGATTGATGGTTAAAAACGCAAGAACCCCGCAGCAACCCGCAAGGTTCTTGGCCGAATAAATATCTCAAGATTTTGCCGGTAGAGACGGGCCAATGTTACCACAAGCGTCCTGGATTGTCAAAAGCATACCGCGTTTGACGAGCACAAGAAAAGCCAGGTTGTAAGCGTTCAGGGGGTTCCTGAACAATTCGGACGACATTCTAATGTTTCGC
>CAYRXM010000086.1:0-20187 GCA_964428175.1 uncultured Anaerolineae bacterium | reverse complement strand
TACACCCTATCCTACACTCTTTCCCTACACGACGCTCTTCCGATCTGGAACTACAGACGCGCCACTTTGCTCAAGTGGTCTCAGCGGCTCGGTGGTGACACCAGGTACAGCCAAAAAAAGGTAGACGTCTACTGGCTGCTCAAGTTGCTGACATGTATGCACCCGCACATACATAAAGTTTGACCCTGCATAAGTAGGCTCCTTGTGATTGGGAGAGTAGTTCGCCTGGAAGATCGGATCGCCTTTTTGTGTGACGTCACCATCCAGACAGTAAAAGTGATCCGGGTCGAATTCATATAGTTCCTGATCCCAATTCCAGATGTCCGAGTTGGACCACCAGTTCGTAAATGGAAACTGAGGAGCAGAGGGCACGTCACCATCATCATAAGGAAAATCACGTACAATGTGATGAAAGGACGCATGATCATCCGGATTGCGACCACAGCTATTCTCACTTATGATCTGGTATGCGTTTCCAAGTGGCGGGTTGAAATCATCAATGCCTTGGAGGTCAGTATTTGTGACGCGGTCCGAATTTGGCCTATCAGGGATCATCACTGCACACCATGCACCCCTTGGCAAGGTCGAAGCCTCACACCCTTCTGTTCCCTCTGAACCCCAAGGATGGCGGAGGCTCAATACGTGCCCTAGCTCATGAGCCAACAGATACTTGTTGTTCAAGACATGTTCGATTTCGAGGAGGACATAGGCGTCAGGAGATGCACATCTCTTGGCAATCCCACCTCCTCGGGTTTCATCTAGTTTGTCTACCAGGTAAATTTCAATATAACCTGAGCTGGAGTAGGAGAGTAATCCTGGCTCAGAAGGCAGATCAGCCTCCCTAGATGGGGTAACACAAAAGATGGACTGACCTGAAGCGTCTGTACAGTCATATCCTGGCGATGGCAGTGCGGCCGGCTCTGAAATCTGTGGGTCTGGATCGATCCGGATGCCACCTTTCAGCCACCACACCTCACATGCGCCCTCAATCAGCTCTTGCACTTTGCTTTCTATGGTTGTCTTGTTCCATATCTTCGACAGCAGAATGAACCGAACAGCCAACCTTCGCTTATCGTGAGTGGTTCCTGATGGTGGAGAACCACCGCACATAACCAGAGAGTTGGCTGTCGGTTCCTCATGTGCCTTGTCTGTCAGAAGACGAAATGCCAATATGACTGAATCTAGCGTGAAAGATTCGATGGCACCGATGTGGCGTTCAACTAGTCTGTCTAGAACAATCGAAACCTGCATACGTGGTTCGTTGCTTTCGGACAGATCCGTCCACCAGGAGAACTTGCCTCCCATCTTCTCCAAGCGAGCGTAAGTTGCGTCACTCTCTTTGCAGTCTGACTCTCCTAGCTTGCTGTAGTACAAATGCATCTCGAATGCATTGACCTCGCCCGCGGTGTCTGGCTTGATGTCGAGTTTGCCCGCCGGACCAGCCAGTGCTATGACGCTACCTAACCTCTCCAACGGTTTGGTCACCAAAGATACGCGCCGGATCTCCCGGATAAGCAGCTCCCCATGCTGGATGACGTTCCCAGCTACAAGCATCTCGCCATCCAAAATAACTGTCTCTCGAGAACCATCTATGACAAGTTGGGCTTTTTCGGTGAACCGGGCTAGATATAAGAGATTAGAAGACTTTTCTTGTGCTCCATAAACGTGCTGGCTCATCATCTACCTCCCATGAAAACTTTAGGTGCTGCTTGGCTTTTTACCTTATGTCTGTGTACAACTTTGATTGGTTTCATCGTAACCAGAAAAGATCATAGATCCGCCTATTATCGAATGTGATCGAATAGGCTCCAAGGCTATTGTATATCTCAGATGCGAGTGGTACTTGTGCCCATCCTTTACCACCCAAGCCGACAAGTGGTTGGTTGATCACAACCTGCCAACTACTGCGTTGAGAGAAATGATGGTTTCGGCCTACTGCCGGTTCGTCTTCACCATAGAATTCGAATGTCTCCGTCGCATTCATGTCGAAGTTCACATAGTAGACCTGGAAAATCGTACCAGGTTCCCCTGCTTGCGGCACCGTGAGAATTCGCTCTTCATTTGGAATCGCTACCAGGAATCTGAAATCGACAGGTGGGCCATCACTGCGCGTAACCGTCATCGTGTGGATGCCAGTTGGCTCAAATGGAAGTACTGGCCAGTCCACTACCGCTCGGGCATTTCCTATCTGGAGATCTGGGTTGGGAATGGTGTTCCGCAAGGTGACTTGCATAACTTGACCATCCTCACGTGTGATACTGGCCGAAACTGGGCTATTTATACAGACGTAGAAATAGCGACGCTGCCCCAGTTCGACAATCTTGGTTGTCGTATCGAACTCGACACGAGGCTCAGTCACCGCTTCGCAGGGAACGAACTCGGGGTTGTTGGGGCCACCAGGTTCGATTGTCAAAGATCCCTCAAGATCGGGATTAGGACAGAAATCATTGTCACATGCTGGTTTTGTTGACGTCGGGACGGGTGTAGGCGTTAGTTCCGGAAGGGCCGTGGATGTTGGTACCACAGGGATGTAAGGCAGGTAGAGCTTTTGCCCACTATAGATGACATCACTGACTAGGCAATTGGCCAATTTGATCTGGGCAACGGTAGTTTGTGTATTTATGGCCAATCGGAACAATGTGTCACCCGACCGGACGACATAGATTGCCCAATTTGCTGGCGGACCACAAGGTGTTGCCGTGGGTACTGGTGGTAGAGCTGTTGGTGTAGGTGGTGGCGTAGGGGTGGGCGTATCAGGCAGTGGGGTGAATGTTGACTCAACCTTTTCAATGGGGGTAGGTATCGTCTGACTAGTAGATGTCAGTGTCATAGCACTGATCTGAGTCGGGCTCGGTGTTTGTAGGATCTGGGGTGTGGGGGGAGACATGGTCGGAGGAGATGGTTCACAAGCAGACAGCCACAGACCCAACACAATCACGGTAATCGCCCTCGCCAGGGGCAACATGCTCCACCTTAAGGCATGTGGGAGTGCGTGGAAACGCGATAGAACTTTCGCATGATTCATATCATGGACCCCCTTTCTCTAATCTTTCAAGTGCCTCTTGCCACTTTGCCAATTCTCTGACGTTTACGCCTTCTGTATCACACTTCTCTTTCTCGCAAAGACACTTCTGCCCCCAATCAATCGCCTTCTGATAAGCCCTGGGTGCCTCATCAGGATTCTCCAGGTGTTCCTCAGCCAAGGCTACCCAAGCCCAATAGCGAGCAATGAGGTGACACGGTGGGCCGCCAGGTAGACCCTGCAACATCTCAATCGCTGTGCGGTTCTCTTCCGACATTGTCTTCCAGTCAGGGTTCCTTCTGTGAGCAGCTAGCCGGCCCAGATAGGCATGTGCAAGACCTGCAAACCAGGCAAGTTCAGGAACCGGTTCAGCCTGATATGCATTGAGCACCTCCAAAAACAAACGCTCTGCCTCTGACGCAGACCATCTCTCGCATGCCTCTAGCATAGGTTCTTTCTCACATGCCTTCGTCTCAAATGCAAGGAGATGGACCTGGGCCAGGCCATAGGCCGCTTTTGTCGATACATATGCCGTGGCAGGTTGATCCATGATCTTTCGAGCATCTGAATACCATTGCTCAGCTTGGATCAGCTTTTCTGGAATTGCCCCGACAACGGCTGTTCTTTCACCATCGAAAATCTTGGACTGCTCAAGTGCTACAGCGCCCAGACCCAGGTAGCTGCGACCGTAATCTGGATTCAAGGCTTGTGCTCGTATGAACGCGTCTTCTGCCTTACGCAAAGGATCGGGGTTTGTTATTTCATCGTAAGCACGTAGGTAGGAAGCACCCAATAGCAGGTACACCACCTCCTTGCCCTCACCATACTCTTCACTGTCGGGCAGGTCATATACACGAGTTGCATCCAGAAAGAAGTCTGCTGCTTTGTCATACTCACGGATGAAAAAATGTCCCAGTCCATACACGAGATACTGCAGAACCTTTCTGCGTACATTCAGTTTTTTGTTAAGCTCAAATCGCTCTGCCGGATGGAGATCGAGATCGATGGTAACTGGCTGGCCCAACTGCTCAGGCCCAATCATCTCGCTGCCATATCCAAAGCTCTCGCCGCGCACGTAGAATTCCGGCTGCACTTGGATGCTGCTGTTTTGGAGGGATATTACCCCGTAGATCAAGATACTTGCGTTGAGTCGATCAGCAACTTTGGCTGCATTCCGAGCTCGAGTTTCGCGATCTTCTCCCTCAATGATGCCGACTTGCAGTGGACTACGCGTCTCAAACTTGAGTTCATCTGGTAATCGCGCTACTTCCTGCTCAATGGCACCGAATAGCCACTCGCCAAACTCACGTCCCACTCGTCTTGGTGCAGCATCATCTACGACCGCAAACCGAGCCACCGCAATGTTGAATCCTTCACCCATAGGGAGAATCAAGATGTACCATCCTAGAATCAGGACGACAGCTATGACGACCATGAGAGCTGAAACAACCATTACCTGGAATGTTATTCCTCTCCTGGGTTCTTTCGTCGTCTCGGTCGGTAGGTTGATTATTACTTGGAGTGACTGAATACTGGTCACGCCGCCAATATTGACCAAAGCAGCTTCGATCTTCTCAGCTACGTTGTACACATCGCCTTGCCCCTGTCGCTTTACCAGTGCCTGTGCCAAGTGACCAGCAAATGCCGGTGCCGCGCCGAAGTGGCCTATGAGCACCGTTAGGGCGCTGCGGAGGTCTGGTTCGACATCAGACTGCGATGCTAGAGTACGTGCACATATCAGAGGATCATCTGACCAATCCTGTACTGCTCGGATGATGAACTTTGCCTTTACATCAGCAATTTCCCGTATGGCATCGAGCACATCGCCATCAAACTCCTGTACTGGGCCGCGCACAGGCCAGAGTACAGCTGTGGCAAGAATGCCATAGGTAAAATCGATGCCATCGCTAGCTGCCGCCAACTGGGCAAACGCAACTAGAGATGAGTCCAACTGTGACTTCCACTGCTCAAGGAACGTCATTTAGGTACCTTTTAGAGCCAGCTTCGCATGTAGCTCACTGTGATGTGCTCTCCGAATCAAATGAAGGTTTTGAGAACAACACCGACAATCTGTGTGGCAATCATCAATACAGTCGGCATTACATCAACTAGATTCTTTGCTGCTCGTTTGAGACTTTCGCCCGTGATCTGGACCATTTCTTTGTCTGGCTCTTTTTCTTCGACTTCGCGGATCAATGCCTCGACGCGTTTTGCCACTTTTTCGGAGTCTTGTGCCCTGTCTTCTGGTATCTTGGTCAACTCCTCCTTGAGCTCGTCGATTAAGTCGATCAGTTCTCTTTTTTGTTCACTATCGACAAGGGGTACCAGCTGGATAGTCTGAGTAACATTCTCTAGTCGTGATCTTACATTGACAATAGCTCCACGAAAGTCTCCCGACATCTCGATCTTGTCTCCCATATATATCTCTCTTTCTGGTTGAGTAATAGTTGTCTTACTCATATCGATACTGACTTGCCCCTGGTATGTCTGGATACCACCTATCTGTATTTGGCTGGCCTCAATATCACCGTTGAGATTGAACGTTGGTCCAACCCCATCTGTAGAGTGAGTCCTTTCTGCTTGCTGACGATCCTCATAAGCCTCGGTCGTAAAGCTCTCCGATACAGTAGGCCAATCCGCACAAGGACGACATAGACGCGCTGAGTCAATCAACCTAGACAACCGTCCTTGATGCATGATTGTTCTGACCAAGGCTCTGACCTGCTCGTCTTTAGTCTCACCAATCAGTTCGTTGTATGCAATTCCTAGCCCACTAGCAAACGCACGGAGTTCTTGGGGGTTAAACTCTTGAGCGAGGAGACTAGCCAGTTTGGTCAGAAATCGACTCTCCAAAACACTCATACCATTCGCCTCTCTGTGGCTATGTAGTGAACCCCTAAAATTGGACAGATCCGTTAGTTCAGCTGCAATACCATCAAAAGGAGATTTACCAGGCATCGTCCAACTAATATGCTGGGGTCTGACCTTGCTCTCGATCGAACTTATCCCATGCCCGTCGGGCAATCTCCTCGATCTCTTGCAGAAATGTATCGGTCTCGGCCTTGTCTCTGAGTTCTTCAGCAATTATCGCATTCTGAAACTTGCACCTTGGGCACTCCCTGACTTCATCGAGCGCGAGCCCACAAATACCACACACAACATCTTCTTTTTTCTCGTCATCCGCTTTGCCCGTCGAAGTGATGATGATCACCAACTCCTGGTCGCGGTATTTAGCCAGATATTCACTCAGGTCTACACTGCCAAGCTGCCATCCGCCGCTGTCGCTTGGATAGCGCAACGCGCCACGTAACACTTCAGCCCCGGTTTCTTGGGCGATATTTGCCAATTCTTCAGCATTCGCAGGATGTAGAAATTCGACATCATCCATCGGTGAGACTCCTTCAATAACTGTAGCTATCTATCAAGTTACCCTGACTGTCCCGCAGGTAAGCTGTATCTCCGTCGTTGTTCCAGATCGCGCTGCCCGATCCCCAATACAAGTCTGTAGCCGTATTGGCGCCGCTCTTGACCCACACTTTGATCGTGGCTCCGGCATTGAGCGTGAAGACGGGGAAGATAAACGTGTGACTAGCAGCATCACTCAACGTCCAGCCGGTCATAATCTGGGCAGTTCCACTCAGATTCCTGATTTCCACATACTCACCTTCTACATCATCTCCTGGTGGATCGTAGTCGATGTACACAATCTGGAAATCAGCAGGAGCCGCAGATGAATACGCCTTGAGAACAACCGGCAAGTAGATGCCGAACGGATTGCAAAGGCCGCTCAACGGCAGCGCTGCCCACAACCGCTGCCATTCCGCATAATAGGCCTGGGTCAGAGCCCGATCGTGGATGATCAGCGTGTTCTCGTCGTTGTTATATGCGCCGCTGTCCGTCCAGTTATATGATCCCAAAATGACGGTCGGATCGCTGCCATTTACGTCAATTACGGCGAACTTGTCGTGCACCTTGCCGGCAAAGTTTTCGATCTTGATCCGCGCGCCACCAGCGCACAGCGCCTCATCCGCCGAGTATTCGTTGGCCGCTCCGAGTTGATCCCAAACGCCATACACCTGGACGCCGACTCCCAACCGGTCTATGGTTCGGTTCGTGAGCACGCTATCCGTCCAGAAGAACATCGCAAAATGGACGCTCTCGTCCGCACCGGCCAACTCGTTCCACACCTCGAAGGCCGGCAGGTCGGTTGGCGAAAAGTAGCTCTCTACGAGAGTGCCATTGTAATTCAGCAGATGGATGGCATTATCTGCCTTGCTCTCGTGAAACTGCCCGCCCCACATCTCCTCGAACTCAGTCGTGTAGATGCCCGCCAGGAGTGTGTCGGTGATGACGATGCTGTTCTCCGCGTTCAGGGTCAGTCCAGTGTCGGAAAAGTTGGTGCTGCCCGTCCATACGACCTGTGCGTCGAATACCACGAACTTGTTGTGCTGAATCTTGCTGGTCGTGGTATCGGTCACCACCACGATCCCTGCGTCGCGCAGCGCCTGGTAGCCGGCGGTGGACTCGCCGGCGGCCGCCTCATCATCGCCTACGACTCGCACGGGAGTGCTCCTGTTGTGCGCTGCAATCAGGGCATCGATCACGCTCTGCCGGTTCAGGTCATACAAGGCCACGTCAATACTGATTGCCGCCTGATCGATAAAACCGAGCAGCGCGTCCTCTGCTGAGGTATGTTCGGTCGTGGTGCCGGTGGCCGTTGTGGCCCGTTCGTTGAAATGGACAGCATAGTCCAGCGAGTGGCCGACATCGGTGACGGTGAGTGTGCAGGTATGAGATATACCTGCCGAGTTGGTTGCCGTGCCACAGCGAGGATTGTAGGTCCAGTTGCCGGCTTGGTTGCCGTCTGCCGTGGTGCTGATGCGCATCATTGGGACGCGGCCGTCGGTGTGACCGGAGAACCAGCCGACGCTGCAATTCACCTGGTCAATGACGGTGGACGTATCATCCCGCAAGATCAGGTTTTCACCGTCGTTACCCAACGCGCCGGTGTAAAGCTGATCTGCGACCACACCGGGTACTGTGGTGTCATCCGTACGCTCAAGCAGAAAGTAGCCGCCGGCAGGGATCGTGCCTGCCAACGCAATGGATGGTGTGCCATCAGCAGCAGCCAACGTCCAGCCGGCGAGATTGATGGGATTGCTGGTATTGTTGTATAGCTCTATCCACTCGTCGTCGGATGAAGTTGTCGTGCCCATCCAGGCGATTTCAGAGATGACGACATCACGCAGTGAACCTGCGCGGCTTGAGCCCGGCATCAGGGCAAGAACCAAGCCAGCAGCGATCCAGGTCAGTATGGATGCAGTCTTGCTTCGGCAATTGATCATCTGTTGCTCTTTCTGAACGTTTGCTTCCAGATGCGTGAACTATGGCACATCCTTCAGCCACTTATAAACGCCGCCGTGACCCGAGCATGTCCCTCGACGATGTGCAGAATAGCTGCACGTACCATCGTTGCAAATTGCTGTTGCGCCGGCGCACTGTCCTGCCGGTACCGGGGTAGCTTTGACTATGACAGTATTGGTTGGCTTGGGTGCTGGTGTACTCGTTGGCCTGGGCTTGGGCGTATAAGTCGGCGGCGGTGACGTCGGCGTGCCAGGAATATCAGCAGCCGAGATAGTCGGAATTACATCAATCTTGGATTCGACGGCAATATAATCGGCCGCTACCCATACAAGCTGCTCGTCTGGTAATCTCACTCTATACCATTCCCCATCACTTGTTCGATCTAGAACTTCTACACTTTCTCCCTCTTTAAGTCCTCCAACCTTGGGATAATCAGTGCCCGGTCCAGCTCTGAGATTAACACCAGTCGTTGCGCGCCCCTTAGGACCAGGCGCGTGGGTTGGAGTAGGGGTATACGTGTTCGTCGGCACAGGGGTAGGGGTCATCAAGCCGACTATCGAGCCAATTTGTATTTCAGCATCGGCCAGTTTCAGCCATAGATCGCTGCTGTCTCCAGGTACATCGAATAACAAGTAACTGTCTGCCGTTTTGTTTGGATCGAGACACTGCCCTAGAAAAAAGCCGGGATAGTCACGTTTGTAGATGTTTTGGGCTGCCTTGACTGCTTGCTTAGGCATTGTATATTGCACTAAACCACTACGAAGACTAAAATCGCTTGCATATAGGCAGTTGAACTTCTTCGCTGAACTACTGATTGTCCCAAGCATAACCAGAAAGATACCATTCGAGGGTTTTTGACTTTTAGAGTCGGTCCGAATTTCCTCTAATAGATCGATCTGATTGATCATGAACACAAGTCCTTGACCATTTGTGATCTTTTGTGGGAGAGTGAAGGTGAACGGACTTGATGAAGGAGTTGGATTAGGTGTCTTGGTATCAGTTGGTATAAGAGTAGCAGTGCTGGGTGTCTGGCTAACCCCTTCCGTGTGTTGTGCAGGGGTAGTACTACCGCAAGCCAACGAGGCGAGCATAAGCACCAGAAACGCAATTGGCATGACACGTTCGAGTTTGTTTACCTGGAGATTAGTCATCAGAGCCTCCACTGATGCAGCAGTGATTCGACGGAGTACGAGTTGAGCGACACTCTCGCTGCGTCAGCTTGGTCGGGTACAAAAACAGCCGATCACACACCAGGACGATTCCCTGGTCTGGATCGGCTGCCAATCACTCACAAATTTCCCCCTTCACAAACCTGACTGCGGTGAGGACTGCAACGAGGCTATTGCTCTAAAACTGTTACTTTATACGTTAATTATACTACAGGTCCGATAGGATGGCAATATCAAACCAGCATTTTGTGTATTTTCTCGATTCTCGTTGCTACTCGACGCCTAGCACGTGACGTGGAACAAGCCGATCACCGCCCCCTCGGCGTTGTTCCAGGCTTCGATCGCTGCCGGCGTAGGCAGCAGCTTCACCTGGCACTCGTGGCGACGAAAGTAGTCGGCCGCTTCCTCGGAGAGTTCGACCAGGCCACTTTGACCGGCGCCGATGATGAGCCACTTGTCCCCTTCCTGATAGACGTGTCTGGCCTCGTCCAGCGAAATGATGTGCGACGTGCCATATACTGCTTTGGACAGCTTTTTCCTGCGTTTTTCCACCTGACCGTCCGGTCGGATCAACACGTCATGCTCGAACACTTTTCCCTTGATGGTAATCGAGCCGAACCTGGTGCTGTCGATCTTGGGTTTCATTTTGTCCATCCTTTTGCTCATTGCGTACTGCTGCAAGACATCGATCCTGATCCCATCGATGCGGACATCAGCCACAGCAAGTCTATTGGGGTGGCGATAGCCTGCCGCTTGGGCATCTCATCTCACGATACAGTATTGGAAAACCACTCAACAGGAACTGTTTTGGTGACTGATACCATCATCTTTCCGGCAGGCTTTTACATCTGACTATTCGAAGCCGCGCGCCTGCTCAATCTCTCGGTACACGAGGTCCGCCTGCTCAAGGCTCAAGGCAAAGCTTGGCCGAGCGGGACGTGCTGCAGATGCACATCGCAGAGCGAACGGCACAGGGCTATCTCACCGGGGCAATAGAAAAGCTGCACGCCACGTCGTGGGCGCACGCGGTGGCACTGGCGATGCGGAAGAAGGTGATTGTGTAGACCGATGCGGTTTTCCCGCATCGGCTTTGCGGGTGTCGCATCTGAATGGTGTGTGTATGGGAACAAACCGGACGATGGATGCCTTGAGCCGATTTCTTTCACACGCCCCAGCGTCCAAACGATATGCGATACAACACATAGTCAAGCGTATTGCCCAATAGGTTGCCGGCGCGAATCATTTGCAGCGCCAGCTCTATTGCATCCACAGTGCGCGCCCCGTATCGCGCGACGACCTGCTCGCGTGTGGATGCCTCCGGGTTTCCATTCATCTCTGCCCAGTGCTGGGCGTACAACAACGCCGGCAGCTCTTCAAGCGGACTGGGGTCAAACAGCCCTTTTCCCAGCGCCTCAATCTCTTGCTGCGAAACTCCTTTTGACAGCGCTTCGCGGGCGTGAGCATACGAGCAATAGCGGCACCGGTTGACGGCAGTCACGGCCAGCATCAACCGCTCGCGAAAGGCCGGCGTAATAGTCTGACCGCGCATCAATGCGCGAATTTCTTTGCGCCGGGCGATCATTGCCCGCAGATCGGCCACAAACTCGCCTATGTTTTGATACATCCTGCGCTTAAATGTCGTCATCAGCATCGCTCCAATTGCTGCGGCGCTCGCGCGCTAACGCGCGAGTGCCCAGAGGCCGGCAATGGTGCAAGGAATTGGCTTTGCCAATTTCCCGCCATTACTTGCGAGTTTGCGCTTTGCGCAAACTCCTCAACGACAGGCTTCGCCTGTCGCCGATAGGCCCGCTCGCTCGAACTCTGCGAGTTCGCACGCTCGCGTTCCAGAGGATCAGAGGCCAGAGCCCGCGCTTGCGAACTCTGCGAGTTCGAGCGCGGGACAGAGTGCAGAGCAGGGTAGCCCCGGCGCTACCGCGCCGTTGGGGCTGCAAAGATGGGGGAGACCACCACCCGAAAACCATCGTCGTCCCAAGCGTCGCCCGGTAGAACCCAGAAGCGATACGAGCACCGCGCGTAGTCCTGATTGAAATTGAACGACCCGCCACGCAACACCCGCCGGACTTCATCGCCTGCCTCCAGGTTTTCCCGCCCATCCGTTGGATCATAAGGATAGTCTTTATAGATACTCCGCGTCCACTCCCAGACATTGCCGGCCATATCCAGGCAGCCGGAAGGGCTGGCTCCTTCCGGGAAAATGCCCACTGGCGTCGTGCTGCCCAGACCAAGTTCTCGCGAGCTACATCTGGTCTCGTCCCATTCGTCGCCCCAGGGGTAACTGCGCCCCCTGATTCCTTGTTTACTTGTTTCCCGGCCTTGTTCCCAACTCGCCGCCTTTTCCCACTCGGCCTCGCTGGGCAGGGTGATTGATTTGCATGTTACCTCGCTCAACCAGCGGCAGTAGGCCAGGGCGTCGCGCCAGGTGACATGGACCACCGGGTGGTTTTCCAGCCCGCGCGGCACGCGACCGTCATCCCAGTGACGAGGCGGTTTGTGCCTTGTCGCCTCGACAAAGAGGCGGTACTGGGCGTTGGTAACCGGCACACGGGCGATCTGAAAGGTTTCCAGATGCAGGGGGTGCGCTTCGCGCCCCCCTCCCATCCAAAACGGCCCGGCCGGGATTTCCACCCACACCGGTTCGCCGTAGGGCAAGCGCCAGAAGGCTGGCTGCGCACCGAAGCCGCCGCTCTCGATCTTGCCCAGTGCTTCGGCGGCGGCAGCGCGGCGCTGGATCAGGGCCGGCAGATTTTGGCCCTTTTTGAGCGGCGTCTCAAATGCCTGCCGCAGGCGGCGCTGGATCTCGCCGCCCAGGTCGCCTTCCACTCGCGCCTGGCCCACGTCGCGCAGCGCCTCGGCGGCCAGCACCAGGTTGTGGTACGGCTCAGGCTCTTTTTGATGTTCCATGCTCGCCCTGATCAATTCGGTCGCCCGCCGCTTGCCCTGCGTGCTCAGGTAGCCAGCCTCCAACAAGATCACCTCGCGCCACCAGGAGTCGCCCAACCGGGCCAGCGTATAGGCCACATTGTCGGCCCGGTCGGCCACCGCCCGCGCCGCCAGGTGCTCTTGAAAGGTGAGGTGCGAAAAGGCATAGATGCCCTGCCCACGCTCGGCGAGCAGCCCGCTGCGCGCGTTGATCAGGGCCACAAAACCGTCCACCGCTTTGGCCGTCTGCCGCAAATCTTTGAGCATCGCATGGAAAGGTGACGCCAGTTGTTTGCGCAGATCGTCCAGATCGAGTTCGCGGACGTGCTTTTCCATCATCCACAGCGCGATTGGCTCGAGCAGGCTGCGCCGGTCGCCGGCGTCGAGTTCCAGCCCCTGCAGCACCGCCGTGGCCGACAGCCCCTTGACCGCGTCCCACTGCACCAGCAGCACTTCGACCGCTTCCTCGTACAATTCCACCCGGCGATCGGGCAGTTGAGCGCGGTAGCGCTGCACCAGGGCGATCACCGTCAGCAGCAGCGGGTTGACGGCCAGCTCGCGCACCCGCTCGCTGCCCTGGATGGCCTTGACCAGCTTGTCGGCTTCTTCTTCGGCCTTGCGCAGGGCGTAGGGCGTCGCCTCGCCGGCCAGCACGGTCTCGACAGCGCGGTTCCAGTGCCGGGCAAACCGATCAATGTCGGCGTCGGTAAAGTCGCGCACGGTGGTGATGGCGTAATCGCCGCCCAACCGCGCTCCGCCGGTATAGCCGACGATGCGGCTGGTGACCACGTAGCGATTCTGAGGATAGGCTGCGGTGAACCGCTCGATGATCCGCGCCGCGCGTTGGCGGGTGGGCATGCTGGCCACCTCGTCCATCCCATCGAACAGTAGCGCGCATTCGCCTGCCAGGAGTTTCGTCTCGAAAAAATCGGGCGGCAGGGCCAACTGCTGGTTGGCAAAGTACAGCCGCAGGTAGTCGAGCAGCAGCCTGGGGCCGTCGGCGCCCACATTGGGGCACTTTTGTTCCAGGTAGCGGGCAAAGTCGCGCAGCGGCAAAAAGACCGGCAGGCGGCGCTCGTCGATCCCTAGCCGCTCTTTGACCCAACTGGCGCGCGGCGTATTGCGTATTTCGTCATCGCCGGCGGTCGGCGGTCGTCCGTCCACCATCATATCGCGAGCATAGGTCAGGGCCAGCCAGCGCAGCAGCGTGGTCTTGCCGCAGCCTGGATCGCCCAACACGACCAGCTGATCATACATTCGCAGCGCTTCCTGTACCTGCACCCTGACCTGCTGCACGCTCTCGCGCGTCCCGGTCGCGCGCCGAGTTTCTCCGGGAGCAAGTTGAGTCATTTCCTCGATCCAGGTCTCCTCTTCGTGTACACTGCGTCGCACGGTGGCGGTGAGGGTGACGTACACTTCTTCCAGGTCGATGCTGACCAAGCCGGAGGCGGAGCGAATACCTTGGAGCTGCAAGCGGCTGTTGTCCTCGACCACGCGGGTCAGGTAGCAGGCCAAAGCGTCGGCGGGGTCGCAGGTGGTTGGGTGATGATCAAGCCATTGTTCCAGTACGAGCACGTCTTCCGGGTTGCGATGAACGTGGTCGAGCAGCAGCGTAATCTTTTCGCCGCGCTGCAAGCCGCGGGCGAACTTGTCATATACCTCCGGGAAATGATCAAGCGCCAGCGTGTCGATCTGGGTGTCGTCGAGGCGCCCCAACCGTTCGCGCAGGGCGGACAGATCAAGCGGGGAAGACTCGACCTGTTCGGCAACAAGCGGCGATGCGCACAACGGGCATACCTGAAATTCATCCGGCCAATCACGATTACACCTGGAACATCGCATCTTTTCCTCCAGCCAAAGCGATCACGCGCACTCGACCAGTTCCACAACCGCGTTCATTCATCCGACCTGGTTCCCAGCACCGTGCTCCAGCCCTGAATCACGTCAATCAGCGCCGTCAGCGAAGTCTGACCACCCAGTCCCCAGGCCAGCAAGGACAGATAATCGCCCACCAGGTCGGCGCCAAAGGCCGGTTTGGCCAGATAAAGCGTGGCAAATCCGGCTCCGGCCAGGAACAAACTGCTCAGAAGATAGGTGAACCAGGCAAAAATCTGGCGGCGACGTTGTGCTGCTCGCCCCATCTCCAAAGTAAATGACCCAATCTGGCCTGGCGGTGCGGCAATCGAGACCGCTATCTTGAGCGAGTCTCTCAATCGGGAAAGCAGCGCGCCGACCGGAGTCCCTTTAGCTTCACCTCGCGTCGTCGCAAAGGGATCGCCCGCGTCCATTCCCATCGCCGCCGGCTTTGCCCTGACTTTCTCGATCTCGTCCGCCATCGTTTCGCCCAAAGCCTGGATATCCGTTTCCAGCCTGGCCCATCCATCGGCATCATCCGGGGCAAGCCAGTCAAGACGTTCTTGTAACGCTTGCTGCTGCTTTGCCCATTGGTCTGGCAGATCGCCCAGCACCGCCGCGCCCAGGTCGGCCACCGCAACACGCGCTTCGCCGAGCGCGACAATCCGCTTTTCCAGCGTTTCAAACCGCGCCACTTGGCCCTCGATGGCAAACAGCCTGTCTTTCAGTTCGGACGGCGAATTCAACGCAGCCACATCGGACTTGATCGTCTGGGCCTGATGAAGCAGTGATTTTCGGGTTACGGCGTCACCTTCCAGCCGGGGCAGCAGCTGATCCTCCAGGTAGCGGAGCTGCGCCACCCATCCTTCGCGCGCCCCTTGCCACTTGAGCAGAAGGGCTTCGGCGTCTTCCGTGACCTGTCCGGCCGGCTTCCACTGCTTTCGACGCACCAGGGCTTCTCCCTTGACGATCAATGGGTTCAGCCCGGCGCCAAAGAGGTCGTGCAGGTCGGCGTCGGCGTCCAGTTCGTGACGGACGGCGGCCAGGCGCGTAATGAGATCATCGCGCGTCTTGCCTTCTGCCTGATATGCTTTGACCCCCAATCCCAACCCGGCGCCAAAGAGCAGCAGCAGGATGGCCGGCCACGCCGGGTGGCGCACCGACACCGACACCGGCAGCGACACCAGGTCGCCCTCCGTCGATGTCAGCAAGACCTGCCCGCTGTAATCGCCCGCCGGCACGCCGCGCAGATCGACCGTCACCGCCGCTGCCAGCAGCCCGCCGCCGGGAATCCGATCCGCCGGCAGCGTCACGGCGATATGGTTTGCCGGCAGCACATTATGGCCGTCAGGCGTGTGCAAATCTTGCGGCTGGACCTTCAAGCCAGTCAGCGCCGTTCCGCCTGCTGTCTCGCGCAGGGTCAGGCTGGCGGATGCGTCCTTGCCCTTGACGCCACGCAGCGCAAGCTGCGCCGGTGAATGGACGACCAGGGTCGGGTGCGTGCGCACCTCGACGGTAAGCGGAATCGACAGCTCGCCGGGCGTTGGGCCGGCCCAATAGACGGTCAGTGTACCGGTAAAGACGCCAGCTGTCTGCGGGGGTGCAATCTGCACCACCACCTGAGTTGGGCGCGCCGGCGTCAGCAGCTCGAATTCAGCCTGCGGCAGCACGGTCGCTGCGCTGGCCGGCAGCGGATCGCGCGCCCGGCCGTCACCGGTGGCGTCAACCAGGTCGGAAACCTGGATTTGCACGCCGGCCAATTCTTCGCTGGCGATCAATCGCAGACTCGCCGATATGGTGTCGCTGTCCACCCGGCCGCTGAGTCTGAGCGCGACCGGGTCGGTCGTCAAGGATACGGTTTGTGCATAACTTGCATTTGCCCCAAGCAGCAAAATGGCTGCCATCAACCATCCCATCCATCGTCGCATGTTACTCTCCCTTTAATGTGTTCAAATCTTGCTTTTCTCCCCACTGCACGCAGAATCGAGATTATTTCGAGATATGGCTCAAATCAATCAGCAGTGGATCGCCGACCAACTGCGTGCTGGCGTTGGGCCACTGGTGTCGATTATGTGCGATTCCCCACTTTTTGACCTCGTTGGTCACATAGTTTTTCAGGCTGTCCAACGTCACCAGCCGCGTTCCGCCGCTCGCCGCCGCGCCGCGCAGCCCCTGGAGCAGGTAATGGGTGAACGCGCCATTCTTTGACTCGGTATGCTCATAGGCCACTTCGCCCAGGCGGCAGGCGGCCAATGTGGCCGTGCCGGTCGCTTCGCGATGCACCCGACGCTCAAATTCATCATCCATGCCCTGTTCATCGCGCCCGATGCCGGAATGGCAGGCGTCGAGGACGATCACTTTGGCCTGCGCGCCCGACCTGGCAATAGTCGTCTTGAACTCGTCCAGGTCAATGGCCGTGCGCCGCAGCGATGACTTGCCACCATCGGCAGGGATCAGGTAGGCCGCGTCTCCTTCAAGCACGCCGTGCCCGCCAAAGTAGACCAGCAGCAGGTCACCTGGTCCGGTTTGCCCGCCCATGTTCTCCAACGATTCCCAGATGTTGGCCGCCGTGGGTCTCAGATCGCTCGCGGTCTGGTGGCTGTGCAGCGCGCGTACCGTATAGCCCGCACCGCGCAGCAGCGATTCCAGGGCGATCACATCTTCGACGGTGTGCGGCAGCGAGCGGTAGGCGTTCACATACTCGCTCACGCCAATCAGCAGGGCGTAATAGTGCCGGATCTCGGTCGGCGGCGGGATGGCTGCTTGCCTGCGCGCGTCCGACCTGGTTTCAGGCGTGGCAGATGGCGTTATGGAGGCTGGTGTCGCAGCCGGCATTCCCAGCAGCGTTGCCAGCCGCGCGGCGTCCTCTGGATTGTGGCGGCAGTGATCGAGCAGCAGGTTAACCTTTTCGTCGCGGCGCAAGCCGCGGCCAAAGCGGTCGTACACGGCCGGAAAATGAACCAGGCAGAGCGTATCCAACTGCACATCGTCAAGGCGCTGGAGTCGGGCGTGCAGTGCGGCGGTGTCCACGCCCGGCGCGGCAGCGGGCGATCCGACCAACAGCATAGCCTGTTGAATGACTTGCGCGCCGTTGCCAATGGCCAGTCCCTCGGCATGGTTGATATGGATGGTATAGGCACTGCCAGACACATTGGTTTGGTTTTGTACGTGCTGGTCACGCTGGGCAGACACGATATGAGCATGCGCGACCGTTGCACTGTCCGCCGGCGATGCACTCGAACGATCCGACGCGGGCAATTCATCGCCTGGGCGGACAGTCCCTTGCTTCCCGGCGACCATCTCCCGCGCCAACTGCTCTACCGCTTCCGGCAGCGGCTGCACCAGGCGCATCAGCCGCACCGACGACTTGCCCACGGCTACCTTGACCGCGTGGGCGCGGAATATCTCTTCCAGGTCGGCCATCCTGACGCGGACGTCTTTCTCGACCAGAGGCACGATAAGCTGCTCGTAATCCGGGCGGCCCTGTGGCAGGCGATAGGCAATTTTGATATACTCATCCTCGATGCTCACCCCGTTGACATAGTAGCACTTCCACCAGTGCAACTGCGACTCGACGGGCAGGTTCATCAGTTTCATTGCTTCCAGGTCCACCCGGCGGTAGTCAATGTCCAACTCGTCGGCGAAACGGAGCAGCGCCGCCAGCAGGCGCAGGCGCAGCGTTTCCCCGCCGTGCGGCAGCGGGTCGTATTCGGCCGATGACAGATCGACCTTGCGGTGCGCTTGAGCGACCAGCGCCACCGCCTCGACCAGGGCCGGATCGTCGCCCAGTGCCAGGTTAACGGCATTGGCGGGGTCTTCCCAGACCCGGTAGATCATCTCGGCAGTCTGTTCGTGGTGCTGGCGGCGGATCTCTTCAACGTTGCCGCTGGCAAATCGCTCGTTCTGCATGCCGATGTCGTGCAAATAGGCTGCCGCAAGCAGGACGAACACCTCGCCGGGCGAGAGCCGTTTGTCTGTGTTCATCACCCCGGCGGTCAGGCCATCGAGCAAGGCGATCGCCCGCTCGCTGTGTGATACGGTGTGGTCGGTGTAATAGCGGTGCAGTGGCGTTTTCCAGATGCGCTCCGCCGCCGCGCGCACATTCACCAACTCTCGTTGTCGCGTTGTATCCAAGTATCCAACTAACCTTTCGCACATACTTCCTCCACGACTTTGCAGTTGCGACAAAATATGATCTCACTCACCACGAAGCTGGGAAATCGAAATCATTGTCCGAAAGCCATAGTTTTGCCAATCATCGTTCAGTGCGCCCTTTTTTCGGCTTGAGCATCGAACATCATTTCTGGAATCTAGGAACGATCCGCCACGCAATATGCGAAAACCTTCTATCTCGGTATTTGTCCATTCCCAAACGTTGCCAACTGCGTCCTGTAAGCCGTAAATGCTATCACCCTGTGGTGAGAACTTGCCTACTGGCGTCGTTTTGCCAATGCCGGATTCGTCTGTATTGCACATTCCTTCTATCCACATACCCCATGGATAAAAGCGACCATCGTAACCCCTCACGGCCCTTTCCCACTCCCGTTCCGTAGGTAACCGAACTCGGAATCTAGGATCCAAAGCTTGAAACACCTGTGTTAGCCAGTTGCAGTAGGCCGTCGCTTCATACCAGCTCACTGTGACTACAGGTTGATGAGGATCATTCCAACCATCTCGTTCCCAGTAATAGGGACTGATCCGTTTCCTCGCCTCTTTCCACTGCCAGCCGTTTTCCGTCCAATAGGCTGGATTATTGTAACCACCATCTTGGATGAATAGCCAATATTGTGCATTTGTTACCGGCTTGCGAGCAGAGAAGAAACCATCTTCCAGCCGAGAGATTTGTAGATCTAGCTCTCGTTCATCTCCTAATACAAACTCGCCAGGTGGAATCCAGACGAAACCCTCTGGGGGATCGAAAGGTGATTTCAGTTCTGGCTTCGGATGACTGTCAAAAAGATCCTTCAAGAAAGAGCGGACATCTTCAGTGATCAGTACTGGACTGTCCGTGGTGGCATCATCCTCAAGCATACGCCGATGCAGATAACAGGCAGCAAAGAATGCCGCGAAAGATTGCTGTGAGAATCGGTAATTCCCTGTCTCGTCACAATCTAGGAAACCCCACTTTCGTGTCTCAGACTCCAAGTGTTCGATTTCAGTCTTGCTCATCGGGCCGGCTTCACTGTTGATTCTTGACATAATCTTGTCACTGTTGGCCACCGATTCACCTGTGTGCAACATCCCCATCGCCAGTTCTTCGACAAAAAGCCTCTCGTATGCGGGAGTGGTCAAGAATCGATCCCCAATTCTCCCTTTGTCCAGCCATAAACTAGTGTATGCATAATAAAGCTGCGCTGCGTTAAGCGGTTGCACTTGTTCTATTCCAGGTAGAGTCTGAGCGATTACGCCAAGTATTGCCGGGCAGTACGCCAGCTCGAGTAGATTGGGAATGTTCTGCAAGTGGTCCCAATATATCTTCCAAGCGGTTGGGAAGCGTCTTTGCAGAATCGTTCGCACATCTCCGTGTGTAAACGGCTCCAGGCAGACAGAGTTTAAGTTAGAATGGTCCCCATACCAGACGTACTCTTCGGCAGTTGTGTTGACTTTTTCCTGTGGAGATCGCGCAAACTCGTTAGGTATAAAAAAGTCAAGAGTACGGCTAGTAAGGACAACTTTGCTTCTTGGCACAATCATAGTAGCTAACTCGCCAAAGCTATCCGCTATTGTGCGTTTTCCGGTATCCCACACTATCTCATCGAGGCCATCGAAGATAATTAGCAGCTTGCCATCACAGATCGGAAGAGCGTCGTGTAGGGAAAGAGTGTAGGATAGGGTGTA
>CAYRXM010000085.1:0-20310 GCA_964428175.1 uncultured Anaerolineae bacterium | reverse complement strand
GCCTTGCGCGTCGCGCAATTACGGCGCGTCGCGCAATAGCGCTTATAGCCCTAATAACTCTTTGGCCTTGCGCGTCACGCAGTCAAGATTACAGTCCTAAAAGCTCTTTGGCCTTGCGCGATGCGCAGTCAAGATTACAGTCCTAAAAGCTCTTTGGCCTTGCGCGATGCGCCACTCGCATCCGACGCATAGCCGTCCGCACCGATCTGATCGGCATAGGCCTGGGTGACGGGCGCGCCACCAACCATCACCTTGACCTTGTCGCGCAGCCCGGCTTCGGCCAGCGCATCAATGGTCGCCTTCATCGCCGGCATGGTCGTGGTCAGCAGCGCCGACATGGCGATCACCTGAGCGCCTTCCTGGGCCGCCTGGACGAATTTGTCTGCCGAGGCGTCAACACCCACATCCATCACCTGGAAGCCCGCCCCTTCGAGCATAATGCCGACCAGGTTCTTGCCAATCTCATGCAGGTCGCCCTTGACGGTGCCCAGGGCCACCCTGCCGACCGGCTCGACGCCGCTGGCAGCCATCAACGGGCGGAGCAGGTTCAGGCCGCCTTGCATCGCGCGCGCCGCGATCAGCATTTCGGGTACAAAGTACTCGTGGCGCTCAAAGCGCTCGCCGACCTCTTGCATGGCTGGCACGAGGTAATCGAACATGATCTTGCCCGGTTCTACTCCGGCATCCAATGCTTTTTGTACCTGCTCTTTGACCAGGGGCGCATTTCCGCTGACGACACCATCGTAAATTTCCTTGTACTCCATCTCGCAGCCTCTCCTTTTGCGTGTTGACGTGTCCGGCCTTTGACCGGTTCGATCTGGGACTCGCTACTGACCCGAACACAGAATGCCTGTAGAACCCAATCCGTCTCCATGCCCGAAAAAGTTTCAGGGGGTAATGCTCGCGTCAGTCATTTGCCTGCCGTATTATAGCGGAATCGATCCAAAACGCAAACTTTTTTACCATCTGTGCATATTGTGGTATACTTGGGTATGGAGGAACGGCGATGCCGGTTGAGTTGAGCCAGTTTGATTGGGCACAGTGGGGGGCCTGGATTGTCATTGCCATTGCCGCAGTGGCGATCCTGGCCGTCATTTTGCACGTGGTGAGCAAGGTCGTGTCGGCTTCCCTGCGCCTAGCCATCATCCTGGGCAGTCTGATCGTGATCGCTGTGGCCTTGTTTGTCCTCTCGACTCTAATCACCAAAGGAACGATTCCCGGACTGTGAAACAGCTAAAATCTGTTTTATGGATGGCTTTGTTTGTGGTTGCCTGCCAGGCTGTCCGGCCCCAGCTTTCTGTGCAGCCGACGGCAACCGTAACCCTGTCGCCCACGCGGACGGCCTCGCCGGTTAGCACTCCGACTGCGCTGTCCACGCCGACTAGCACTCTGACCGCACTGCCCACAGCAACCAGCACCCCAACTGCTTTACCGACGGCAACCAGCACCCCAACTGCCTCGCCAACGCCGGCGCCCATGCCAACCTCGACCACGGCGCGGCGCTTGCAGATGCGCTACGAAATCGAACATCCCACCGTGCTGGGCCAGCAAACCCTGGTCGAGCAGCTCTGGCTGCCCCTGCCCAACACCGAGGGTGACGGCACGCGCGATCTGGATCTGCTCGAAATTTACCCTGAAGGCTATCAAATCCTTTCGCTCGGCGAGCAAAATCAGGCCATCTATTGGGCCGATGTGCCCGGCCTGTGCGCGCAGGGGAGCTGTACTTTTGGCTGCCGCTTTGAGGTGACGCTGGAACTGCCCGAGTATGCCGTCCCCTGGCAAAACGGCCCGACCTATGACACCGGGAGCGATTTTTTCCAGACCTACACCCAACCGCAGCGCGGCATCGAGTCGGACAGCCCCAAAATTCAAACCCTGGCCCGCAGCATCATCGGTGACGAGCCGAACGTGTTCAAGCAGGTGCTCAAAATCCAGTCCTGGGTGCAGCAAAACATCGCCTACGCCGACATTACCACCGTCTACCCCGATGACGCGCTGCTGTGCATCGCGGCGGGGACCGGCGACTGTGCCGGTCAGAGCAAGGTCTTTGTCGCCCTGGCCCGAGCCGCCGGGATTCCGGCGCGCACCGTGTCGGGGCTGCTGCCGTTTACGCGCGGGGTGGGCATGCTGGAGCAGTTTGGCCCGCGTGCGGCCTGGTTCGACCAAAACCTCAGCGTGCACGTCTGGGTCGAGGTTTACCTGCCGCCGCTGGGCTGGGTGCAGGCCGAGCCGGACATGCCCGGCTTTGGCGTCAACAAGGAGCGATTGACCACGCAGCGCGGCCCGTTTGCGTTTCCCGGCGGCGTGTGCGCGCAGGCCACCTATTTTCACCTGCCGCTGGCCGTGCAGGGCGATTGGTGTGGGCAAAGCGTGGGCTGGCAAGTGAGCATCGACGCGGAGGAGATCGAGTGACGATGAACGACGTGCCGGATGGACAAAAATGTTTTTTTTGGGATACGCTGCGCGGCCTGTTTCTGGCCGGGTTCATGGTAAGCCTGCTCCTGGTCGTGGCGACCCTGCTCAACGTATTATTTGGCTTTCATCTGGCTTTTGGCGCGTATGGCTCGTCGATGCCGCTGCCCACCGATTGGGAGGGCGTTTTGATTATGGGCATTGTGGCCGCGTTCTTTGGCGGCGCAGCCTTGCTGATCGGCGCAGCCGGTGCGTTTTTCAAGCGGAAGGCGCGCTCGTAGCGCGAGGATCATCTTGAATAGCTGCCGTCGGCGGTCGGTGGCGGCAGTCAAAAAAGGGAGGATGCAATGACGCATCAAGAGGGCTTTTTTCAGGGTATCCGCGAACACAACATTTATTACCAATGCTGGCTGCCGGAGAGTGACCCCAGGGCCGTGCTGTTGATCGTCCACGGGCTGGCCGAGCACGGCGGCCGCTATATGAATGTGGTCAATCATTTTGTGCCGCAGGGTTACGCCGTTTACACACTGGATCACCTCGGGCACGGCAAATCCGACGGCACGCGCCTGTACGTGGATCGTTTTGAGGACTATGCCGAGCCGCTGACCCGCTACCTGGACATGCTGCGCGAGTGGCAGCCCGGCAAGCCGATCGTGCTGTTGGGGCACAGCATGGGCGGATTGATCGCCGCCTATTACCTGCTCGACCACCAGGATGCGTTTGTCAGCGCGGTCATTTCTGCGCCGCTGGTCAAACTGCCCAGCAATATCTCGCCGGCGACGGTGACGCTGGCGCGGGTCATATCCGCACTGCTGCCGCGGACCAGACTGACCGCCGTCGATGCGTCGCTGGTCAGCCGCGATCCCCAGGTGGTGCAGGCCTACGTCAATGATCCGCTGGTGTACACGGGCAAGAGCACGGCCCGGCTGGGCGCCGAGTTGTTTCGCGCCATCGAGCGCGTGCAGACTGAAGCGGCCCGGATCACTTTGCCGGTGCTACTCGTTCAAGGCAGCGCCGACGGATTGGTCGATCCGACCGGGGCGCCCATGCTGTACGAGAAAATCAGCTCGCCGGACAAGACGATAAAAATTTACGACGGCTTGTATCACGAAGTGCTAAACGAGCCGGAACGCGACCAGGTGTTGAGTGACATCGAGCAGTGGCTCAAATCACATTGCTAACCGACGACCGACCACTGACCGCCGATGGTTTTGATCTGCTGTCAGTGGTCGGCGGTCTTGAAAAAGGAGTTGAACATGCCCCCAATCATTCGCATCGAAGAAATTGCCCAATACGTCGGCCAGGAGGTGACCCTGCGCGGCTGGCTCTATGCCAAGACCGATAAGGGCCGCCTGCAATTTTTGCAGGTGCGCGACGGGACCGGCATCGTCCAGGCGGTGGTATTCAAAAAAGAAGTTGCGCCGGAGGTTTTTCAGGCGGCCATCGACGTGACCCAGGAATCGGCGCTGATCGTCACCGGCGCCGTCCGCGCCGACCCGCGCGCGCCGGGCTATCCCGGCGGCTATGAGCTGGGCGTGCAGGCGATGACCATCGTCCAACTGGCTCACGAATATCCCATCGCGCCCAAGGAGCACGGCATCGAGTTTTTGATGGAGCACCGCCACTTGTGGCTGCGCTCCACCCGCCAGTGGGCGATTTTGCGCGTGCGGGCTACCATCATCAAGGCCATCCGCAACTGGCTCGACGACCACGGATTTTTGCTGGTCGATACGCCGCTGCTGACCCCGGCGGCCTGCGAGGGCACCACGACGCTCTTCCAGACCGACTATTTCGGCACGCCGGCCTACCTCAGCCAGAGCGGCCAGCTCTACAACGAGGCGACCATCGGCGCGTTTGGCAAGGTGTACTGCTTTGGCCCGGCCTTTCGCGCTGAAAAGTCCAAGACCCGCCGCCACGTGATGGAACTGTGGATGGTCGAGCCGGAGGCGGCCTACGTCGAGTTGGACGAGTGCATGGAGATCGAAGAGCAGTTGGTCAGCCATGTGGCGCAGAGCGTGCTCAAGGAACGGCAGATCGAACTGGACATCCTGGAGCGCGATGTGTCGCGGCTGGAATTGATCGTGCCGCCCTTCCCGCGCATCAGCTATGACGAGGCCGTGGAGCGGATCAACGAACTGGGCAAGGATCAGGACGTCAGCATCACCTGGGGCGAGGATTTCGGCGCGCCACACGAAACGCTGCTCGCCGAGCAGTTCGACAAGCCGGTGTTCGTCCATCATTATCCGACGCAGTGCAAAGCGTTCTACATGGCCCAGGAGCCGGATCGGCCGGAGGTATGCCGCTCGGTCGATCTGCTGGCACCCGAAGGGTATGGCGAGATCATCGGCGGCGGCGAGCGTTCCGGCGATCCCGATTTTTTGGAGCGCCAGATCGATCACCACCAGTTACCCAAAGACGCCTACCGCTGGTACCTCGAACTGCGCCAGTTCGGCGGCGTGCCGCACTCGGGCTTTGGCCTGGGCATCGAGCGGACGGTGTGCTGGCTGTGCAAGCTGCCGCACATCCGCGAGTCGATCGCTTTCCCGCGTATGCTGGGGACGATTTATCCGTAACCAGGAGTCGCAGGTTCAATGATTCAATCCAATGGAAAAAACGCAGAGCAGGTTGCGGGCAAACTGATCACCTATCTGAGAGACGAACTCGCTGATTCCACGATAGCGTATGACTCACCTCTGACTTGGATAAAAGGAGGAAACGAAACAGCCGTATACCAGTTTCGGCTAAAAGGTGCTCGAAAAGAATTGGATCGGCGACTGGTACTGCGCCTATATCCCAAATACCATGCTTCTGATGACGCTGTCTGGGAAAGTAGCGTACAGAATGTACTGGCAGACGCAGGCTACCCGGTCGCCAGAGCGTATATGGTATGCACGGATAAATCGATCCTGGGCGGAGCATTCTTTATTATGGAATTCTTGCCAGGAGTACCTATGGTTATGGCTCCCATGGAGACCATACCTGAAATGCTGGGGAAAATCCATGCTGCCCTTCATCAAATTGATCCGGAGCCTCTGATCAAATCGCTGGATGAACAAGGTTTCGATGAGAATCGATACGGGTTCCGCAAGGATTTTTTTGATGCCCTGGCAAGCGCCGCCCAAGCAGCAGAACTGCTCTGGGCCCGTGACATTTTAGACTGGCTGATAAAGAACCGCCCACCTGCACCAAAGCGCCTCGCTGTCTGCCATGGAGATTTTCACCCGCTCAATATTCTCATCCAGGATGGCCAGGTAACCGGCGTGCTAGACTGGCATTTATTCGTCGCCGATCCAGCTCTGGATGTCGCCAATACGCTCAAGCTGATGACTGTATACTATAAACATCTTGCAGGGCCAGGCTCCAAATCAATCGATTGGGCGGCGCTCTCGCGACAATACCTGGATGCCTATCGGGCTTGGTTTCCTCTAGACATCACAAATATGGATTACTATCGAGTTGTGCAATATCTTGTCGCTCTCTATGATGGCATGACTATACAAGCACTGCGTCACCCGTTGATTATAAAGGATTTGATCGAATTCATTCATCAAGTTACTGGGATATGCGTAGCAAGCAGCGACATTGATTCCCGTGTTGGCGATTTCGTGCCTCGCCCCAACCTGCTTGCATAGGGTTTGATCGATGCGAGAAAAGCTGCGTCAGTGGGAACGCAACCTGTGGATCGTGCTGGGGTCTGTCGTGCTCACCCTCGTGCTGCTCGAAGTGGGCATTCGCCTGTTTGATGTCATCCACGGGCGCGGCTTTTTCTCGTCGCATCGCAACCTGGTCGCCGGCGGCGTCGAGCCGGCGCGCCCTTTTCGCATGTTCGGCCACGAGTTGTACCGCGAGCGGGGCGGGGTCAAATATATCTCGTCGCGATACGGCGAACTGTATCCACTCGACAAAGCGCCGGGCACGTATCGCATCGTCGTTTTTGGCGGCTCGACCACCGAGAACAAGCACACCTATGAGCTGAAAGGGTATCACTATCCGCTGCTGGTGCAGCGGTTGCTGCGCGAGCGGCTGGGCCGCGACGACATCGAGGCGATCAACATCGCCAATTCCGCATACGCGACGCCGCACGCACTGATTTTGCTCGAACTCGATGTGCTCTCATGGCAGCCGGATCTGATCATCGTCAGCCACAACGTCAACGATCTGCTGGCGGCTTACTGGCCCGACCCGACCTTTGACTATTCCAACAAGTACAGCCATCCTTTTTATGGCGTGCCGGACATCGAACACATCTATACCCCGGCGAACATTTTCTTTCAGCACAGCCAGCTCTATTGGGTCGTGCGCGATGGCATCGAGCAACTGACCGCGTCGCACGAGTGGCCGCCTTTACAGCGCCGGTCATACGGTAGCGAACCGCCCGCGCTGGTGGCCGAAGCCTTTGAGCGCAACCTGCACTCGATCGTTGCCCTGGCCCAGGCCAACGGGATCGACGTGCTGCTGGGCACGCAGCCGCTCCAGTCGAGCGAGCCGTATTTCCTGCGCCACATGGCCTACAAATCGTACAACGATGTAGTCGTTTACCCCGAGCACGACGAATTTGTGGCCCATCACCGCGCGTTCAACGAGATCATCCGCCGGGTGGCGCGGGAGACCGGCGTGTACCTGGCCGACAACGATCCGGCCTTGAACGGCGAAGAACGCTATTTCATCGATTTTGTGCATTACACGCCATTGGGCGTGACCCGGCTGGCCGAGAACTATGTTGAGGTGATCATCGAGCAGGGGATGGTGGGGGAATAAGCTATCTCTGAATAGTTGGGTCTCGTGCCTCGACCCAACCTACGCGCTGCGAGCGAGTGGCCAAGGAACAGGGATCGCTCGGTCAATACTGAGCGATCTGGGGTATTGGTCGGGTTGACACTGAAAAGACAAGCCAGTCAGAGGAAGGCAATGGGCAGCGAACGGCTACAGCGTTATTTTTGGAATCCGGTGTACGATAAATTTTCGCTGCTCTACGATGGTGTAGACTGGTTTACCGGTAACACCACGCAGCGCTTCCGACTGCGCGTGTGGCCCCATCTGCCCCCGGCGGGGGGCCGCGTGCTGGAGATCGGCTTGGGCAGCGGCCGGCTGCACTGCCAGCTGGCCGAGTCGTTCGCAATGTCCGGGCTGGACCTGGCTCCGGGCATGGTGCGACTAACCCGGCGTCGATTGGCTGCGCGCGGGGCGTCATCAACCCTGTGCTGTGGTAATGCATGTGCTTTGCCCTGGCCGGACGGCTATTTCGACGCCGTGATCGCCACCTTTGCCCTGAGCGCCATTCCAGATGCCGAGCGAGCGATGGATGAAATGGTGCGGGTTACCTGCTCCGACGGCAAGGTGATCCTTGTCGATGCGGGTGAGGCGGCGGATGGCAACCCGATGGCGCATCTGCTGGCCCGCTTGTGGGAGCGTTTGGGCGTTTATATCCGCGACGAATCGCCGCTGATGGCGGCGCGCGGTTTGAGCGTGCTGCGCGAGGAATTTGGCCCGTGGGGCTGCGTGCATGTGACGGTGGGAACCGCGCCTCTCGGATAGGGTCTGGCGCTGCGGGTTTTTGTTGTTTCCGGTTCAGAGAGGGGGCAAAAAGAATGGAAAAAGGTCTCAAATCGCTTCACGAGTGGCCGATGTGGCTGACTTTTTCGATGGGGGCAGCCATTATGGCTTTTTATCATTGGTGGGCGGCCTTGCTGTACGTGCTGTATGTGATCGGTTCTTTGCTATGGTTTATGTATTTTATTTGTCGCTATTGTGGCACAGCGAAATTGGGGCATTGTGAAAGCATCATCGGGCATTGGTCGATGGCCTTGTTTCCCCGGCGCGGCGCGCCCCGGGCGTTTCGACAGCAGTTTCGCCGGCACATTGCGGTGCTGTTTCCCGACTGGTTTGTGCCACCGGTGGTAGGCGTCTTGCTGCTTGTGCTGCGTACGTTTTCGCTGCCCCTGTTGATTTTGCTAATCGTCTTTTGTCTGGTGGCGTTTGTGGCACTGCCTGCACTCGCAAGCCGGAAAAGCTGCGCTACGTGTACGATGAAGCAGCTATGCCCATGGGCCAAAACGTCGCCGGCAGTCAGAAAGGATCCAGCCTGAAATGAAGCCTCGAGCCTGGCTCTGGATGATCATTCTTGCCGTCTGCATCATGGGCATTCCTCCATTGCTGTGGCTGTCGGGTACGGTGGGGTACGCCGTCGTCACCTATGACGGCATCTGCCCGGGGATGATGGACATTCCCCCGTATCCCTGTTCGGTGTGGGAATACATCGGTCGCAACACGGTCAGCCCCTTTGCGCTAATCGTACATGCTGTCATCATCGGCGGGTGGTTGGTGCTGTCGGGTGGCGCGATTGTGATCGGTGTAGGCGTGCGATTGCTTGTCGCTCGGACACAAGTCAAACGCTAATCGAATTTTCTCGAGGAGGAACGTGCAGTGCTTCCCTGGTTAGGTCAATACCTTGAACCTGTTTTCGGGCCGTTCCGGCTTTTTTATTCCTATCTCTTTTTGGCCGGGTTCGGTGCGGCATTGTCGACGCTGCTGACCTGGCTGCTGCTGCCCCGTCTGTGGCGCTATCTGCCCACCGACAAGGGCCGTGAGCATGCCATCGACGCGGACAAGAGCGTGGGCAAGCCGGTCGCCGCCGGAGCGATCTTTGTGCCCATTTTCTTGCTGGTCGGCCTGCTGGTGGTGCCTTTTAACTGGCGCTTCCTGGCCGTGCTGAGCTGCATCTCGCTGTCGATGCTCGAAGGGCTGTGGGACGACAGCACCAAGTCGAGAGGCGGCCTGAGTGAGCTGCAATTGGGGTTGATCGATCTGGCCGTCTCACTGTGCGGGGCGGTTATCCTCTGCCGGATCCAGCCGACGCAGGTCTGGCTGCCTTTGTTCAAGCAGCCGTTGACCATCTCGCCCTGGCTGTACATCCCCGCCGCCACCGGCCTGCTCTGGCTGACCATCAATGCCACCAACTGCACCGACGGCGTCGATGGGCTTTCTGGCAGCCTGTCGCTGCTGGCTTTTATTTGCCTGGGCGGCATCTTGTATGGCATCGTCGGGCACGCGGACATTTCACAGTATTTGCTCGTGCCGCATTACATCGACGGCGCGGATTGGGCCTTGTTCGCCTTTGCGATGGCCGGCTGCCTGGCCGGATACCTGTGGTACAATGCGTTTCCCAGCCAGGTCTTGATGGGCGACGCCGGTTCCCGGCCAATGGGCTTTTTGATCGGCATGCTGGTGTTGGCTTGCGGCAACCCCTTTCTGATCCTGATCGTGGCCGGCCTCGTGCTGGTCAACGGCGCGACCGGGCTGCTCAAGGTGGCCCTGCTGCGTTTTTTCAAGATCAGCATTTTCAAGAACGTGCGCTACCCGCTGCACGACCATATGCGCAAAAACCTGGGTTGGTCGCCGACGCAGGTGCTGGTGCGTTTTATGCTCTTGCAGGCCGTCGGCATGCCGATCTTGCTGGTGTTGTTGTTCAAGGTGAGGTAAAACGCTGCCAACTGCTGATCGCTGATCGCCGACCACGGTCTGTCGTCGGCAGTCGGCGCTGGACAGTTATGCATACACTTGATCGGGAGGAGTAGGACGTGAGTTTTGAACATTTGCTGGCCGAGCGCACCCGGGTGATGGGCGCGAGTGCGATCCGCGAAATTTTAAAGGTGGTCAACCAACCGGGGATGATCTCGCTGGCGGGCGGCATTCCTGCTCCGGAGAGCTTTCCGCTCAACCTGATGAACGAGCTGTCGGAGCAGGTGATCGAGAAATACGGCGCTGCGGCCTTTCAGTACGACAAGTCGGAGGGATTCACGCCGCTGCAAGAAGCGCTGGTGTCCTACCTGGCCCGCAAGGGCATCCGGGCGCAGGCGTCCAAAATCATCGTCACCAGCGGCTCACAGGCCGTGCTCGACGCGGTGGGCAAAATTCTGATCTCGCCGGGCGACAAGGTCGCCGTCGAAGCGCCGACCTACCTGGGCGCGCTGACTGCGTTCAATCCCTACCAGCCGCAGTACGTGTCGATGGACATGGACGAGCACGGCCTGATCCCCGAGGCGCTGGAAGAAGCGCTCAAAAATCATCCAATCAAACTGGTGTACCTGGTGCCGACTTTTCAGAACCCCACCGGGCGCACGCTGCCCCTGGCGCGGCGCAGGCAGGTCGCCGAAATCGTGCAGCGCTACAACGTGCCCCTGCTGGAGGATGACCCCTACAGCGAGCTGCGCTACCGGGGCGAGCCGCTGCCGCCGATCCAGACCTTTGCCCCCGACCACGTCATCTATGCCGGGACGATGTCCAAGACCATGGCCCCCGGCTTGCGCATCGGCTTTGCCGTGGCCCCGGAACTGCTGCGCCACTGGATGGTGCTGGTCAAGCAAGGCGTCGATCTGCACACCAGCACTTTTACCCAGGCCCTGGCTGCCGAATATCTGGCCGGTGGGTACATGGATCGGCATCTGCCCAAAATCATCGACCTCTACCGCCCGCGCCAGGAGGCGATGCTCGCCGCGCTGGACAGCTGTTTTCCGCCCGGGTTCGACTGGTCGCAGCCGGAAGGGGGCATGTTTATCTGGGCCGAAGGGCCAAAAGGCCTCGACCTGGTGGCGCTGTACCCCAAATGCGTCGAGTGCAAGGTGGCCTATGTGCCGGGCAAATTTTTCTACACCGAGCCGGATCAGGGCTTCGAGACGATGCGCCTCAACTTTACCATGAGCGATCCGGAAACGATCTACAGGGCCATTAACCTGATCGCCCAGGTGATGTGCCGGGTCGGTTGAGCGACGATGGACGACGCGTTTGAATGCCCGACCAGTTGCGACGGGTGCGGGGCGTGCTGTTACCTGGTTGTACAGGTGCCCGATCCGCATGACATTCCAGAGCACCTGCTTGCTCGCCGGCAGGACCAGGTCTGGATGCGCCGCGAGGGCGGGGGGCGCTGCGCTGCGCTCGATCCCGCCACCCGCCGCTGCACGATTTACGTACAGCGCCCACCCGACTGCCGGAATTTCGATCTGGGCAGCCCGCACTGCATGATCGCGCGGCAGGCGTTTTTGAGTGGGTTGCGCGGCAGCAAGTTGATCAAGGCTTACGTCAAGGGCGTGAAAGAATTGTTGGGAGCAGGCGCGGTGTCTTGATCGAACTTTCCCGCAAGCCGTCGCTGCGTATGACCATCTGACTCGCCGATGCGGCGCGGGCTCGAAAGTCAGGCTTCTGCGAGGGTCTGTCGAGTTGCGCAAAATTGCAAATGGGCTACAATCCCTGGACGGCAAACAAGATTTGCCCCAGAATATCAATTCTTGAGGACGTAATGCCAGATACCAACCAACTACCTTACCTATCCGTAATTATCCCCTGCTATAACGAACAAAAAAACCTGGAAAACAATGCGCTCGATCAGGTGTACGAGTATATGCGCGCGCAGCCCTATCGCTGGGAGATCATTGTCGCCAATGACGGCTCGACCGATCGCAGCAGCGCGCTGGTTCAGGCGTTTATCCGGGACAAGGAAGGCGTTGTGCTGTACGATCTGCCGCACGGCGGCAAGCCTGCGGCCATCTGGGGCGGCTTGCAGCGCGCGCGCGGCGAGTGGGTGCTGTTCACCGACATGGACCAGTCGACGCCGATCCACGAACTCGCCAAACTGCTGCCCTGGGCCGAGCAGGGCGTGCCGGTGGTGATCGGTTCGCGGGGGATGACCCGTGAGGGTTTTTCGATCTTGCGCAAGCTGGGCAGCGCCGTCTTTCGCACCCTGCGCGGCGCATTCTTGCTGCGTCAGATCAAGGACACGCAGTGCGGGTTCAAGCTGTTTCGCCGCGACGTGGCGACGCGGCTGTTTCCGCGCCTGGAGTTTTTCACCCGCAAGGGCGAAACCTCGACCGGCTGGAAGGTAACCGCGTACGATGTGGAACTGCTGCACTTGTGCCACAAAGCCGGTTATGCCATCCAAGAGGTGACCGTCGAGTGGTGCAACTCGGACCTGAGCGACACCAAGGGCCACAACGGCGAGTTGGAGCGCTACATGCGCGAGTCGGTCGATATGGCCCGGCAGGTATTTCGCGTTACCCGCAACCAGCTCAAGGGGCTGTACGAAGACGTGTGAGGTTTCGATGAAGCTGCCGCCGTTCAAACTGGAACGCTATTTTGCCCGCCACGAGTTTGCCGTCGAGCATTTGCTGTGCTGCTCGGATTGCGAGTCGATGTCGGTGGGCGAGCTGCTGGCCCTGGAGCCGGAGGCGGGCGAGCGGTTTGAGCGGCGCTGGCTCGGTTACACCGAGTCGATTGGCGCGCCTTCGCTGCGCGCCGAGATCGCCCGCATCTACCAGACGGTCGAGCCGGAGCAGGTGCTGGTGTTCAGCGGCGCCGAGGAGGCGATTTTCCTCTTTGCGCACGCCCTGCTCGGCGTCGGCGACCACCTGATCGTGCATTGGCCCTGCTACCAGTCGCTGGCCGAGGTGGCGCGGAGCGTCGGCTGCCAGGTTTCGCCGTGGATGGCGCGGGCTGAGAACGGCTGGGCGCTCGATCCCGCCGATCTGGAATTTCTCATCCGCCCCAACACTCGCGCCGTCATCGTCAATACGCCGCACAACCCCACCGGCTACCTGATGCCGAAACCGCTGTGGGCCGAGGTCAACCGCATCATCCAGGCGCACGGCCTGGTGCTTTTTTCCGACGAGGTGTACCGCGAATCGGAATATGCGCCCGGCGACCGCCTGCCCGCCGCGTGCGACATCAACCCGACGTCCGTGTCGCTGGGGGTGATGTCGAAAACCTACGGCTTGGCCGGGCTGCGCATCGGCTGGATCGCCACGCACAACAGCGAGTTGTATCAAAAAATGGCCGCACTCAAGGATTACACCACCATCTGCAACAGCGCGCCGAGCGAGTTCCTGGCCGAGCTAGCCCTGCGCCATCGTGAAAAGCTGGCAGCGCGCAACGTCGAGATCATCAAGCGCAACCTCAAACTGCTTGACCGGTTCTTTGCCCGCTACAGCGACCGTTTCGCCTGGCAGCGGCCCCGGGCCGGGCCGATCGCTTTCCCTCGCCTGCTGGGTGGCGACGTCGATGCCTTTTGCGACCAACTGGTCGAGCAGGCCGGCGTGCTGCTCCTGCCGGGCACGGTGTACGGCGAAAATGGGCAGTACCGTGCCCATTTTCGAATCGGCTTTGGGCGCAAAAACGTGCCAAAGGCAATCGAACGGCTGGAAACGTTTCTAGATCAAGACAAGGAGCGTCTACGATGAGATTAGGCGGTCCCGTTTTTCAACCGTACGACGGCCCCGACGGCTGGATCGCGGCCTTGAAAAAATACGGCTATCGCGCCGCTTACTGCCCGCTGGAGGCCAGTGCCGACCCGACGACCGTGCGCGCGTTTGCTCAGGCTGCCGCCCGCGCCGACGTGGTCATCGCCGAGGTGGGCGCGTGGAGCAACCCGATGGCAGCGGACGATGCGGAGCGCCGGGCGGCGATTCAAAAATGCCAGACCCAGCTTGATTTGGCCGAGCGGATCGGCGCGCGCTGCTGCGTCAACATCGCCGGATCGCGCGGTCCGCGCTGGGACGGCCCGCACCCGCTCAACCTGACCCGCGACACGTTCGATCTGATCGTCGAGACGACACGCCAGATCATCGACGCGGTGCGGCCCACGCGCACCTGTTACACCCTCGAACCAATGCCCTGGATGGTCCCCGATGGCCCCGACAGCTATCTCGATCTGCTCAAGGCAATCGACCGCGCGGCGTTTGGCGTCCATCTCGACCCGGTCAACTGGGTGTGCAGCCCGCAGCGCTATTTCGGCAATGCTGGTCTGCTGCGCGAGAGCTTTGGCAAGCTGGGGCCGTACATCAAGAGCTGTCACGCCAAAGACATCATCTTGCGCGACACGCTGACCACCCACCTCGACGAATGCTGTCCGGGGCAGGGCTATCTGGATTACGGGGTGTTTTTGACCGAACTTGCCCAAATCGATCCTGACACGCCGCTGATGCTGGAGCATATGAAAGAGGAAAAGGATTATTTGCAAGGGGCGGCGTATATTCGATCATTCGGCGTCGTGGGGCGTTTCCATTCAGGCCAAACTGATATAGCAGCCAATCACGATGCATATCTGGAAGAGGCATATAGAGGCTGAACGGTGCTCACCCGCCGCCAATTCTTGCGTCAATCGGCGCTTGCTGCGGCCGGCGGTGTTTTGCCCGCATGTGCGCGATCCATACAGGAGGAGAAAGAAATGAACGAACAAACGGCGGTTCCCCGCTGGCGGGGTTTTAACCTGCTGGAGATGTTTACGGTCAGGAGCACGGGCGATTTTCAGGAGGACGATTTTCGCTGGATGGCCGAATGGGGCTTTGACTTTGCCCGTCTGCCCCTGTGCTACACACTGTGGACAAACAACGGCGATCCTTACGACATCAACGAGGCGATGCTGGAAAACATCGACCGCGCGGTCGAGTACGGCCGGGTTTACGGCATCCACGTCGATCTGAACTTTCATCGTGGGCCGGGCTACTCGGTCAACGGCGAGCGCGAGGAGCCGTTCAACCTGTGGAAAGATCAGGAAGCGCTCGACGCCTTTATCTTTCACTGGCAGTTGTTTGCCAGACGCTACAAGGACATCTCGTCGGAGCGGCTCACTTTCAACCTGATCAATGAGCCGGCCAGATTGAGCGCCAAAATGTCGCGCGCCGACCACGAGCGGGTGATCCGGGCCACGGTGGCGGCGATCCGCGAAATTGACCCCGAGCGGATGATCATTATCGACGGGCTGAGTTGGGGCAACGAGCCGGTTACAGAACTGGTCGATCTGTCGCACCAGGGTGCGCACGTCGTTCACAGCACCCGCGCCTACCAGCCGATGAACATCAGCCACTATAAAGCCAACTGGGTCAGTAATAATGCAGCCTGGCCCAAACCCACCTGGCCCGGCAAAATGGCCGACGGTCAATGGTGGGACCGCGAGCGGCTCCAAAAGCACTTTGCGCCATGGATCGAGCTGGCCGCGCAAGGTGTCGGCGTCCACTGCGGCGAAGGCGGCACGTTCAACCGCACCCCGCACGCGGTGACGCTGGCCTGGCTGCGCGACGTGCTAGAGATTTTGTCCACCGCCGGCATCGGCTTTGCACTGTGGAACCTGCGCGGCAGCTTTGGCATCCTCGACGCGGGGCGCAGAGACATGGCCTACGAGGATTGGCACGGGCACTTGCTGGACCGGAAACTGCTCGACTTGCTGCGTGAGTTCTGATGCGTCAAACGTGATGCGTGAAACGTGAGGGTTAGCGAGATGCCAATCGCATTTCCCATCCTCACGTTTGACATATCACGCAATATTTGCATATCGACGACGAAACGAGGTATCCTATGCAATTCGCCATTTGTGTCTGGGATTTCGAGCCGACGCAAAAAACGGTTGACGACTGGCATTTTCAGGGCGTCGAGGCGCTGGAGCCGGGCGCGACGTTTTTGACCACCCACAGCGAGGCCGAGCTCGAGCGGTTTGGGCAGATGTGCCGCGACGCGGGCATCCGCATCTATGCCTGCCACCCGCCCTTTGGCGGCGACCATGACCTGTCGCAGATCGACGAGGCGGCGCGCCAAAAAGCCGTGCTGGCCATGGTCGACAGTCTGCACCGTGCCGCGCTGGTCGGCGCCGAGTGCGCGGTGATTCACCCATCGAGCGGCCACATTGCTCCGCAAGAGCGCGGCGGGCGGCGCAGCCAGCTGGAGCGCAGCCTGGAAGCGCTGACGCCGGCGGCGCGGCAGATCGGCGTGCGCCTGGCGCTGGAGAATATGCTGCCTCGCCAGCTCTGCGATCACAGCGCCGAACTCTGGGCGCTGGCCGAGCGTTTTGATATCGGCGTCTGCTTTGATGTGGGGCACGCGCACGTCACCGAGGAAGGGATGATGCCCGCGTTTGAGGCCGTCCGCGAGCGGATCATCAACTTTCACCTGCAAGACAACGATCGCAACGCCGACCGCCACATCCAGCCACCGTACGGCACCATCGACTGGCCGCCCTTGATCCAGGAGATGGTCGGCGGCCGGTTCGATTTCCCCTGGTCGGTCGAGACCTCGCCGTGGGATGGAGCAGGCTATCACCTGATGCTCGACGAGATGGCGGCGCTCTTTACGCGCGGCCTGCTCCTCGTGCCGCTGGGCGAGCGGATGGTCAACGTCGTCTGCGCACAATGCGGACGCTACATGTTTGGCACGCTCGACGATCCTCAGTGTGGATGCACATTACAGTGATGCGTAACACGTAACTCGTAACTCGTGACATATCAAAGGAGAGGAATGATGAAATTCGGTTACTTTGACGACGCCAACCGCGAATACGTGATCACCCGGCCGGATACGCCGCTGCCGTGGATCAACTATTTGGGCTGTGAGGCCTATTTCGGGATCATTTCCAACACGGCCGGCGGCTATTCCTTTTACCGCGACGCGCGCCTGCGTCGCATTACCCGCTACCGCTACAACAATGTGCCATACGACTTTGGCGGGCGCTACATCTATTTGCGCGATAACTCGAATGGAAGCCATTCGTCGGGCGCGTTCTGGTCGCCCTCCTGGCAGCCGACCCGCCACAAGCTGGAGGATTATTTTTGCCGCCACGGGATGGGCTATACGGTCATCGGCTCGACCACCCACGGCATCCAATCGCAGACGCGCTATTTTGTGCCCCTCGACGAAAACCTGGAAATCTGGCAGGTCACAGTGACCAACACGCGCGCCCAGGCCGCCGACCTCTCCCTTTTCTCCTGCATCGAGTTTTGCCTGTGGGACGCCAACGATGACGCGACCAATTTCCAGCGCAATTTCAGCATCGGCCAGGTGGAGACGCCTTCTCTTCCCCCCCGTCTTGACGGGGACACGCCCCCCCTCAGTCCCCCCCGTCTTGACGGGGGGAAAGTAGGAGGGGTGATCTATCACAAGACCGAGTACCGCGAGCGGCGCGATCATTTTGCCTGGTTTGCCTGCTCGGCGCCGCTTGCCGGGTTCGACACCCAGCGCGAGGCTTTTCTCGGCCCCTATCGCGGCTGGGACAGCCCCGCCGTGGTCGAGCGCGGCGAGTCGGCCAACTCGATCGCCTACGGCTGGGCGCCGATCGGCTCGCACCACGTCAAGCTGACCCTCGGGCCGGGCGAGAGCCAGGAGGTGATTTTCATCCTCGGCTATCAAGAAAACCCCCGCGATCAAAAATTCGATCCGCCGGACTCGCAGACGATCAACAAGAAAAGTGTCAAACCGCTGGTAGACAAGTATACGAAAAAGGAGCAGGTGGACAAGGCGTTTGAGGCGCTGCGGGCTTACTGGGACGGCTTGTTGGGCGTCTATCAGGTCGACACGCCGGACGAACACACCAACCGCATGGTCAACATCTGGAATGCCTGCCAGTGCATGGCGACCTTTAATATGTCCCGTTCGGCCTCGTTCTACGAGTCAGGCATCGGGCGCGGGTTGGGCTTTCGTGATTCGAACCAGGATTTGCTCGGTTTTGTGCACATGGTGCCCTCGCGCGCCCGCGAGCGCACGCTCGACCTGGCGGCGACACAGCTTCCCAGCGGCGGCGCGTATCACCAGTACCAGCCGCTGACCAAGCGCGGCAACGATGCGGTGGGCAGCAATTTCAACGACGACCCGTTGTGGCTGGTGATCGGTGTGGCGGCCTACCTCAAGGAAACCGGCGATTGGAGCATTCTCGACGAGCCGGTCGTCTATGACAACCAACCGGGATCGGAAACGCCGTTATACGAACACCTGCAAAGATCGCTTCAATACACGCTGGATCGACTCGGCCCGCATGGCCTGCCGTTGATCGGCCGCGCCGACTGGAACGACTGCCTCAACCTGAACTGCTTTTCCGAAGAGCCGGGCGAATCGTTCCAGACCACCACCAACAAAGAGGGCGGAGTGGCCGAATCGGTGTTCATCGGCGGGCTGTTTGTGCATGCGGCCAAAGAGATGGCCCAAATTGCACAACAATACAAATTGCAAATTGCAAATAACAGGCTGCAATTTGCAATTTGCAATTCGCAGTTCTATCTGGATGCCGCCGCCAAGATGGCTGCGACCGTCCTCGAGCACGGCTGGGACGGCGAGTGGTTTTTGCGCGCCTATGACTATTTCGGGCGCAAGGTCGGCTCCAAGGAGTGCGAGGAAGGCCAGATTTTCATCGAGCCGCAGGGCTACTGCGTGCTGGCCGGCATCGGCCTGCAAGACGGCAAGGCGCAGCAGGCGCTGGACGCGGTGGCCGCGCGCCTGGCTACGCCGCACGGCATCGTTCTCCAGCAGCCCGCTTTTTCGAAATATTACGTGCACCTGGGCGAGATCTCGTCCTACCCGCCCGGCTACAAGGAAAACGCCGGCATTTTCTGTCACAACAACCCCTGGATCATGATCGCCGAGACGACCCTCGGTCACGGCGACAAGGCGTTCGACTATTACCGGCGCATCAATCCATCGGCGCGGGAGGATATCGGTGAGATTCACCGCTGCGAGCCGTATGTGTGCGCGCAGATGATCGCCGGGTGTGACGCGCCGACGCACGGCGAGGCCAAGAACTCGTGGCTGACCGGCACGGCGGCGTGGTATTACGTGGCGATCACCCAGCACATCCTGGGCATTTGCCCCACCTACGACGGGCTGCAAGTCGCCCCGGTGATCCCCACCGACTGGACCGGCTTCCAGGCGACGCGCGTCTTTCGCGGCGTGACCTATCACATCGCTGTCCGGCGCAAGGGCACGGGCAACGCGGTGTCACTGACCGTCGACGGGCAGCCGGTGGCGGGAACAATCGTGCCGCCGCCGGTGGATGGACGCCGAGAGGTCAAGGTTGAGGCGGTGTTGAGTTAGTGCCAGACCCTACGGGTTTTAGAAACCCGTAGGGTTTGCCAGTGAGGAAACATGTCTCTTCTCGATCAACTTTCTTCCCAGGCCGGCGACCGCAGTGAAGCATCCAACAAGCTGGTGGTCGAGCAGTGTCTGGAAAACCCGGCTCTGCTCGACGACGTTGCAGTTGGTCTTTCGAGCCAAGACGCCAACCTGCTCGGCGACTGCGCCGAGGTGATGACCATGATCGCCGAGATACAGCCCGAATGGGTCGCGCCCTATGCCGAGATGCTGACCGGGCTGCTGGAGCACCCAAAGACGCGCGTGCGTTGGGAGTCGATGCACGCACTGGCCCTGGTCGCCGCCCACGCCGATCCGTTGATCGAGGCGTTGCTGCCGACTCTGTTGGCGCACATTCGCAGCGACTCGAGCGTGATCGTCCGCGACTATGCCGTGGCCGCCGTGGGCAACTATGCCGGCGTCGGCGCGCGCGAGGCGGAGCAGGCCTACCCGATCCTGGTCGAGACGCTGACACTGTGGGCGGGCAAGCAGGCCAGGCTGGCGCTCGAGGGACTGTCCCAGGTTGCCCGGCACCTGCCGTCGCTGAGCCGCGAAATCCGCGCCCACGCCGAACCTTTTCTCAATGCCGGACCCAAGGTCGTGCAGCAGACTGCACGGCGGTTGATCAATCAGCTCAAGATTGACACAACAGTGTGATTTTGAAATCTGTGAGGGACGATGACAAAATACGGTTATTTTGACGACGAAAATCGCGAATACGTGATCACCAACCCCAGGACCCCGGTCAAGTGGATCAATTACATCGGCACGCTGGCCTTTGGCGGTTTTGTCGATCACACCGGCGGCGCGTTGATCTGCAAAGGCGACCCGGCGCTGAACCGCATCACCAAGTACCTGCCGCAACTGCCCGCGTCGCAGTTCAAAGGCGAGACACTGTACCTGCGCATCCGGGAGTCGTCTCGCACTCCGGGGCGGGGCGGCTACCGGGTCTTTTCGCCGTTTTGGGTGCCCACGCTCGAAGATCGGAAGAGCGTCGTGTAGGGAAAGAGTGTAGGATAGGGGGGTGGT
>CAYRXM010000084.1:0-20679 GCA_964428175.1 uncultured Anaerolineae bacterium | reverse complement strand
CCTACGGGGCGAGACTGTGTTGTTCGCAAGTCGGAACAACAGGGCCGTAGACGTGGTCATGAGCCGGCTACAGAATGAGCTGCAGATCCAGGCCGCCATTCGCACAGGGAATAAGGAATACCGAGAGAAAGCCGTCGCTCAGATGAGAGCTGCGCTGAATCAGGTCAGCACAAGAACCCAGAATACGGATCTAGAGAGGACGCAGAAGCTCTATTACGAGGCCAGGCAGCAGGCGATTCGTGCTAAGCATGAGCTTGAGAAGATCAGGAACCTGAATGGTCTTCTCTCATCCTGCAAGCAAGAAAGAACGCAGTACCTTGGCCTTCTGCCAACGGGGCTGAGGATGACCGCAGAGCAGACCGTCCCGGCCTTTGTGGCTGCCGAAGCAGAGGAGTTGCAGTCGGATTTATCCTCGCTACTCGAGCAAGCACTGAAGGTCAAAGCTGCCACATCGTCCACGGTTGAGACGCTCCATCGCCTCGAGTCAACAGTCCCATCGCAACATCCATTGCTCGTGGAAATCCACCATGTAATGGACCAGTGGGGGACCTTTGGGGAGGGGTTCCTTGGGGTTGCCCAGGATTCCGCGTCGATTGATCACCTCACAGGACACGTGCATAACTGGTTCGCCCTGATCGATCTCGTTGAGAGAAGGGCGAAAAACGCCGAACTGTCGGCGAAATTGGAGCAACTTCGCAAGGCGCTTCAGGCAGAACGAAGTGGTTTTCCACAGGAGCTTGTCGGTCAAGACGAGGTTGTGGCGAGCCAGCACGCGTCAGAGGTCATTGGGACCTACCTAGCAGACTCGCAGCGGCTTCAGGATCGCTTCACGAGATTCGCCTCGGGTTCAATCACGCGCTGGGAACGCTTCCTCAACTGGGTTTCTCGAGGTGCACGTCTACGGAGGGAGCTGCTGCTGCTCCGGGAGCTATGTGGAAGAATTGGACTGTTACCACCTGACTTCAAAGACCATCCCAACCGACAAGATGCCGAATCCTATGCGGTGGTAGCTAACAACATTGGCTCTCTTCTATCTGCAGCATCATTGTCCATCGCGTGCTCCGATGTCGAAGCGCAGATCGCGATCCTCACAGAGGATATTCAGCAAATCGAACTGTCATTGCCTTCCTCTCTGTGCAGCGATGTCGGCAAGCTGGGTAGATTCGATTTCGACAATGCCCAGTTGAGGGCAGAGCTGAGTGATATCTTGGCGTCGGCCACTGAGATACAGACGATGGCTGATGGGCTCGTGCAGACGGTGAATAACAGGCTCAACGGCAGCGAATACCATGCAGGTATGCTTGGGGAGCTGCGAAGGAGCCCTGCCGGTGCCGACAGGCGACTCTGGAATCTTGACATCCCAGCCAAGACAGACGTGATCGCCAATCACCTAAGAAAATGGCAGAATCTGGTGTCATTCTGGCGTGCAGATTCCATGTCAAGTTACATAGAGAGTCAGCTCTGCTCGCTACCCACAGAGCAGGAAGCGCTCAATACGCTGAATACAGCACAGAGCCAGATGGTTCAACTGAGTAGTCGTGTAATGCGCGCCACGTGGCTTGAGCGTGTTCGGTCTCTGAGCAACGATGTACTACAAAAGACATATGACTACGTGGCAGCGGTGGAGGCGCTGACTGGTCCATACGACCCTGCCACATATGGACACAACAAGACCGTGGAGAGTGATAATCTAGCTTCGGCGGTTCAGGTGTTCCCAATCTGGGCAACGACCAATCTATCAGCCAGAAGCAATTTCCCGCTGAGTAACGGTTTCTTCGACCTTGTTGTCATTGATGAGGCCTCGCAATGCGACTTCCCATCAGCTCTGCCGCTGCTCTACCGGGGACGTAAGGTAGTCATCATAGGGGATCCCAACCAGTTACGTCACGTTGCAGCACTTTCTGCGAAGACCGATCAAGAGCTGGCTGCTAACTGTGGCGTCGGTATCGATGCATTCTTATACCGTAACCACTCGCTATACGACATCGCGCAACGCAGCAGTGGCACTCGTCCTGGAGCACTATTACTCAACGAGCACTACCGATCCGACGAACGGATCATCAGTTTCTCCAATGAGGAATTCTACAGCAGCCAGTTGGTCATCAAGACTGACCTCACGCTGCGGAATATGAGAAGGTCCTTCCTGAACCAGTTCGGAGGCGTTTACTGGTCACACGTGGCTGGTGAAGTGGAGTACCCAGGAGATGGCAGTCTGTGCAACCGCGCCGAACTGGGACGTCTGCAGAGTCTGTTGCCACGTTTTGCCAGATGGTTACGACAGCACGAACTCGAACACCCTAGCATAGGCATCGTTACTCCCTACAGAGCGCAGGCTCAGCGAATCCAGGAATGGCTGGGCGATCAGTATGACAGCGCGACTGACATCACTGCGGGCACTGCGCACGCTTTTCAGGGCGATGAGAAAGACTTCGTGGTCTTCTCTACAGTGCTGGCCAAGGGCATCCGCCCAGGCAGTCTGGAGTGGCTTCAGCAAACGAGAAACCTGCTGAATGTCGCTGTCACAAGAGCGAGGGTGGCCCTCATCGTCGTCGGCGATTGGAACTTCTGTCAGACACTGGAAACGGGACATTGCTTTCGCCATCTTGCGGAATACGTGGCGAGGGAACCCGGGCGGATCACGACCGAGAATACCGAGCTGCCGATCTTCGGCCCCGGTCCGATTGAGGTAGCCGGAGTCGTGCTCGATCCTCACAACCGGGAGTACAACCGAACCACGTTACGTCGCTTCGTTTCGTCATGCTCGGAATTTGTCTGGTGGATGGATCCCTATTTCAACAACCGTGTCATCGAGCTGTGGCGGGACGTCTTTCAGGATCAGAGCGTGAGCATCAAGGACGTCCGATTACTCACAGCGCGGGAGGTCATCGAGTCAGAAGACGGCAAGAAGCCGCAGCTAAGTGTGAGCCGAGTTGGGCAGATTCGCGCCGAGCTGGCGGCAAGAGGGATACAGTTTGAACTGCGTGTCCTAAGTAAGCGTGAAATGCCTCACGATCGACTGTTCTATGCTCCAGGACAAGCCATCAATATGCCCCCGTTTGCTGGCGCGTATGGAGACCATCGGTATGTTAGCGAGTACACTCGGTCCGGCACCAATCGCAACCTGTTCCTGGAACATTGGCGGAAGGCATCTGACGCTGCCAACTAGGTACGCGTGTTTCGGCGCGGGATGCTTTGGGTACGTCTGTTACCAACTCACAGAGAAAAAAAGGGAGAAGTGAGGGAGAGGCCCACGCTGATCCCTCTCTGGCCGGGCGCATTTGCAGATATTTCTGATTCCTACTAAACTACCAATAGCACGGAGAGCAGAACTACCGGATGGTTTCATCTTTTCACAACATGCAGGGACATCGATCACTCCTGAGCCCGCTGCGCTACCCGGGCTCAAAACGTCGCCTCGTAGGCTACATCCGTACCGCGCTTGAGCTAAACGCGTTGCGACCGTCGCTATACATCGAACCCTTTGCTGGCGGCGCGAGCGTTGCACTCCAGCTGATGGAAGATGACCTCGTCGAGAAAGTGATCCTCGTTGACAGAGATCCCTGGATTGCCAGTTTCTGGCATACGGTCTTCTTCGACACAGCCTGGTTGGTCAACCAGATTGAGTCCATTGATGTTACTTTGGCCAACTGGCGATACTACAAGTCGACCGAGCTTTCCGACACTAAGGAACAGGCTCTTGCTGCCCTCTTTCTCAACCGGACGAGCTTCTCAGGCATTCTGCAACAAGGAGCCGGGCCCCTGGGGGGCTGGAAACAGGAGTCAGAGTACAAGATTGACTGCCGTTTCCCCCGCCAGACGCTCATTCAACGCGTCGAACAAGCGGCCAAACACAGGGACAAGATCGTGAGCATCTGGGACTGCTCTTGGGACGAAGCTGTTGTACAAATCCGGGATGCTCAGAGAAACGGGGAACTGCCGAATGGTAGCGTCTTTTATTATCTGGATCCACCGTTTTTCGAGAAGGCCGATGCGCTCTATCGTTATGTGTTTGCACATGAAGACCATGTAGCGCTTCGTGACGCGCTAATGGAACTCGAGGACAGTTGGATGTTAAGTTACGACTCAGCAGATCAAGTTGAATCGCTCTATGGGCATGCTGTGAAGAAACGAACGAACGGAGCACAGAAGCACCACGTCGAGGTGCCCTACAGCGTTGCGGTGATGTCAAAGCGTCCCAAGGTGGCAGAGGTCATCATCACGAATCTACCGAAGCTTCCCGAGTCACCAAACCTGTGTGGAGATGGAGGGTAGTACCATGCAGAACGTCAACCGAATTCTACGACAAGATCCGCTCGTACAGCTGATTCAGCCAGACTTCTTTGTGGGGTGGACTTACAACGTTGACTACGAGCACGCACTGGTCATGACCAATGACCTATGGAAAGCAAAGGCATCGGGTATCCCACACAACTGCTTCCTGGTCGCAGCGGCGTTCAACCCGGCCGAGTTCGCTCAGACACGCGAACTGGATCGCGAGGTGATCCTTCTGCGGGTTCTCGGTTCCGCCCGATTACCACAGGATGATGACCTGGTCAGGGCGAAGATCGACTTCTTCCAACAGCGTACTGGTGTCTTCGAGACTGAACAAGGTCGCGACATCGACGATATCACCCAGAACCAACTGCAGTTTGGCGGCCTCGAGTGTCGGGTTCTCGGGACCTTCTATGAAGACGACGGAGAACTCTGGCTGGGCAGCGATATCGAGTCCTTCGCTACTGCTGCGCGACTGAGCGTCTATCGCCCTCATGGGGACGCGCTGGAGACAATTGTGAACTATGTGGATCCCATCAGGCGCAACAGTGCCCGTGAGGACGCCCAACGCCTGGGTCTGCAGGGCGAGATTAAGCCCTTCCGCATCGGATCCGTTCGCTACACATCCACAGACAGACTGCATCGGAGGAGCCAGGGAGCAGAAATCGTCGGAGTCCGCGTGCAGCCATCGGATTTCCTGGCGCGGCGAACAGCAGTGCTGGGTATGACTCGCACAGGCAAGTCCAACATGATCAAGCAGATGGTCTCGGTGGTCAAGCGCGTGGCGGATGAAGGCGGGGCCAAGATCGGGCAGATCATCTATGACATCAATGGCGAGTATGCCAACCCCAACCAACAAGACCAAGGAGCCATCGCCGATATCTATCCCGATGAGTGTGTCCGATACCGGATGATCGAGACGCCCGGGTTCGAAGAGCTAAGGACGAACTTTTACGAGCAGTTGAACGAGGGCTTCGGCATCATCCAGCGCGAGCTAGAAGCCGCAGGGCGTGTCACTGTGGATTATGTGCGTGCCTTCGTCAATATGTCACTGGATGAACCCGACAAGGGTGAGATCGGCGATCACAAGCGATGGGAAGTACGCGTAGCCGCTTACAAGACGCTGCTATACGTAGCCGGCTTTCCAGCTCCACGCGGCCACAGGGTCAAGTTCAGCGCAAACCAGCTCGTCCGCGATGCTATATCGTCTACTTCCGAGGGAAAATCATTGCCCGATCCCTCCCAGGGCCTGACCCTGGATGAGGCAGTCAAGTGGTTCACGGCTTTGAGAGAAGCTAATCAATCGACACCACTGATGAGCCCGAGTAGCGGTAAGAAGTGGGTTGATGACACACTTGGGAATCTGCTCGATATGATCACTCAGAAGCGGGGTGCGGGCAGTTTCATCTCCGGCCACCGGATTCTCTCAGATGCGCTCAGATATCACTCTCCGAGGCGCACGACGGATGTAGCAGAAGAGATCTATACCCATCTGGTGGATGGCAAGATCGTGATTCTCGATCTCTCCGTGGGTGACGCCCGAATCCGAGAGAAGATCAGCAACCAGATCGCGCTCAGGATCTTCCAGAATTCGATGAACTACTTTGTCGAGGGAGAGACGCCCCCTAATATCGTCGTCTACATTGAGGAAGCCCACAACCTGATCGGGAAGAATCTTGATCTCACCGAGACTTGGCCACGTCTGGCGAAGGAAGGAGCGAAATACCGGATCGCTCTTGTGTATGCGACGCAAGAGGTCTCGTCGGTCCACCCGAACATTCTGGCCAACACTGAGAACTGGTTCATCACCCACCTCAACAACGCGAGGGAGATCAGGGAGCTCGCTCAGTTCTATGACTTCGATGACTTTGGCGATTCTCTCTTGCGGGCGCAGGATGTGGGATTTGCGCGGGTGAAGACGTTGTCTGGGCCGTTTGTCGTGCCGACGCAGATCGACAAGTTCGATCCAGAGGCAGAGCGCCAGCGCGTAGCTGAGCGGAAGCGTTCCCGATAGGGGAGAGACGCCATGCCCTATGAGGACCAAGTCGCCAGCAAGGCGGCACACTCGGAGATCATTCGCAATCCAGACATCAAGGCATTTCTCGACGAGTGCGACTATCTGACACCGCCTTCAGATGAAGAGTGTCAGGCGGTGGCGGACCGTTTTGTCGCGCCGCCCCATGTTGATGATGCAAGGCTGCCTTCCTTTGTCATTGCCACCGACGGCAGTACCTACGAATCGAGCATCGACGATCGCTTACCCAGCACGAAGATCGGCTACATCAAGATCGGCGCAGTCTTGATCGACCTCGAGGAGTACGGGGATCTGCGAGTCGGATCGTTTGTGGACCCATTTCGGGTCGCTGCGCTGCAGAATAACAACTCGGCGCTGACGTTTTCCATCCCTAGCGCCAACATCCGCTGGCATGGCAAGGCCACGGTCCGTGATAGCTTCCGCGCCTGGGTAGACCAGCAATTCAGCGCCATAGCGACGCGGTTCAGGCCCGATGATCCTTCGACCAGCCTGCGGGCAACGCTGTTCCACCTGGCGTCGCGGAGACCCGGTGAGATGAACACAGGCGATCCGCACCGGCTGAAGATCCACCGTTGTCCGGGCTGTAGCCACGGGCCATTCGAGGTCAGTGACACGCTCGACCAACAGCACTGCCCGCATTGTGGTATCGAGGTCTACCCAACAGACTGCCTCCGTCTATGGGAAGAGGTCGCGGAGTACCAATCCAACCAGGCCGTCATGTCACGGCTGATGCTGGTTCTCGAGCACTTGATCCCGTTTCACTACATACGCTACTTCTACGAGACAGCCCACCTCCTGTTAAGCGGCATCGCCTTCTTCGTTGATGGCCCCTTGGCAATCTTTGGGACTGCTGCATGGCTGCACCGCTCGTTCATGATCTACTTGGACGAGATCAATCAGAGACTGGCCCGGCGCAACTGCGAACCATTGATGATCATCGGGCTGCAGAAGACAGGTCAGATCGTCGACCACGTGAATCTCATCGAACGCTTCGTTCCCAACAACCGACTGTTCTCGATCGACGATGAGTATCGCTACCAGTACATCTTGGCTGGTCGCGAAGCTGCACATAACGGGTTCGGCTACGAGACCTACTACGGCCAGGACTTCATCTACAAGACACCGACAGGTCGAAACTTCGTCTTTGGCCTTCCCTATCCGTACAAATCCAAGGACGAACCGGGAGTTGACTTCATCAGCGAAAAGACTCGGCTCGAGGTCTATCCCCAGCTTCCCCAGGCCATCCACTTGATCAACGCTCTGGAGAGCGACCTCTACAGGAACGCCGTGGTGCCCATCGCCCTGGCTCACAAGTACACGGCCATCAGCCTTCAGCCAGGCGGAAAGGTGCTTGACCTTCTTACCCGAAAGGCATTGGGTGTATGACCGCTTTCCAGAACCAACTGCAGATCATCAGCCGGCGGATGCTAACACTCGAGCGGCTGTGGGAACTCGCCAGGTTCACGCCCAACGAGAGGCAGCGCGAAGCCATCCAGTATGTCGATGGCCCGCTCTACCTGACGGCTGGACCTGGATCAGGGAAGACCCGTGTGCTGCTATGGCGTGCCGTCAATCTGATGGTTTTCCACGGCATCAAGCCCGAGGAGATCTACCTCTCGACCTTCACCGAGAAGGCAGCGCATCAACTCAAAGAAGGTCTTCAGAACCTACTCGGTCTGGTGACCAACCTCAATGGTCAGCCCTACGATCTGGCGCCGATGTATATCGGCACTGTCCATTCGCTGTGCCAACGCATCCTATCCGATCGACGGCACTTCGCCCCTGACCACCACCGGAACCGTCCACCGCAGTTGCTCGATGAGCTGGGTCAGTATTTCCATCTTTCGCGCAACCGCACTTGGACAACCGTCACCCAGCAGGCAGGGCTAGCCGAAGACGCTAACGTCGCGATCAACGCCATCTGGGGCTTCGCGTCGCAGTCAAAACACGCAGCCGTAACCAACTGCCTGTCGGCATTCAACCGTTTCTCCGAGGAGTGCTTGAGCCCCGCGGAGGCTCTCCAATGCTTGATTGCACCGAATGCCGAACTGAGAGCCCACTATGGCGCCTGTGGGCTCGCGCCGCAGCAGGTGGCCCTGCTCATGCGCCTGTATGCGGCCTATCAGGACTCGCTACAGGTCAGTGCCAATGTTCGTCTGACCGATTTCGCACTCCTCCAGCAGGAGGCCTATCGGGTTCTCGAACAACTCCCGAGCTCAGGCAACGTCTTTAGGCACGTGATCGTGGACGAGTACCAGGACACGAACACGATCCAGGAACGCCTGTTCTTCAAGCTCGCCGAAGGCACAGGCAATATCTGCGTCGTAGGTGACGATGATCAGGCCCTCTATCGGTTCCGTGGCGCGACGGTGGAGAACTTCGTCGAGTTCCCTCAGCGTTGCCGCCAGTACCTGGGCCTGCAGCCGCACCGTATTTCGCTGAACACCAACTACCGATCCCGCCGTCGTATCGTCGACTTCTACTCCACCTTCATCACCCAGGCTAACTGGGCGAACCCTGCCGGGGGTGCCTATCGCGTTGTCGACAAAGAGATCCGGGCCCACCTCACCGATGCCGGTCCTTCGGTCGTAGCCAGCACGCCTGACAAGCCCGATGCCGTGTGTGAGGAAATCGCGTCTCTTGTGAAGGAGCTGCTGGATGAGGGAAAGGTTGAGGACCCGAACCAGATCGCCTTCCTGTTCCCAAGCCTCAAATACCGTGGCGAGATGGTCAGACCAGTCGAGCGTATGAAGAAGGCGCTGGAAAACGTCGGCCTCCAAGTCTATGCGCCGCGCGCGGGTCGGTTCCTGGACACAGATGAAGCCATCGATGTGTTCGGCCTTCTGATCCAGATCCTCGGTCGTCCGCCCGCGGGTGATTTCCGCGGGCGAGACTACGACGCGTATCAGGACTGGGTGACGTTGGCCGAGAGCAACGGCAAGTCGTTGATGGATGACGACGGCTCGTTGAAGCAGTACGTGCTGGACCGACGCGCAGAACTCGAGCGCGCCGCTGCGGACTATCTCGCCCTCAAGAAGGTAGTGGAGCACCATCACTGGGACCTCAATGCTCCCTACAGTCCGGCCGCGATGAAGCGCGCACTCCATAGCGGCAGTGGCCTGTCCGAGCAAAGCAAGCGATTGCTCGCCAGCCGCTACCTCGACGACCTCGTCCGCTCCAGGGCCGAGGAAGGCCGCCCGCTCTCACTGCTCTACGTGATACGGCGAGCGACGTCGATCGACTGGAACGTGCTCGATCTCTTCTATCGTCTTTGCGGTTTCGAGCACTTCAAGCGTATGTTCGACGCTGCCGAGCGCAACGGAGACGAGGGCCCAGTGGCCAACCTCGGGCTGATCACACAGTACCTGGGGAGATTCATCGAGGAGCGGGTGGCCCTGATTACCGCTGACCTTCTCGTGGAGAAGGTCCTTCAGATCGTCTTTAGCACCTATCTGTTTGCGCTCTATCGTCTCGGCGAGACCGAGCTCGAGAACGCGGAGGACCCGTTCCCCAAAGGCCGTATCCCCTTCCTGACAATCCACCAGGCGAAAGGGTTGGAATTCCCCGTGGTCGTGCTCGGCAATCTGCGCAAAGACGACAAAGGACCGAGCGATATCGAGAAGATCACTCGTCCCCTCCTTGGGCGCAGCCCCGGCGAGCCGCTGAACCGTATGACGGAATTCGACATCATGCGGATGTTCTATGTGGCGCTCTCCCGAGCGCAGAATCTGCTGATCCTGACGCACTTCAAGGGCCAAGGCCAACGCATCAACCCGCCGTTCCAGATGCTGCTGGATGATACCTTCCCGCGCATCCCCGAACTCGATCTATCAACGGTGCCCCGTGCCGAGCTGAAGGACGACGCCCTGCCCAAGTCCTTTTCGTTTACGGCGGACTACTTGCTCTACCGCAAATGCCCCCGCCAGTACATGATCTTCCGCAGGTTCGGGTTCGTGCCATCGCGCTCGCAGACGATGTTTTTTGGCAGCCTAGTGCACCGGACCCTCGAGGATCTGCACCATGAGCTCATTCGCCGGAGAGGCCAACCATGACAAGCGTCACACCTGACGTCGACCAGGAGATCGAAGCCTTCATCCGCCAGGCCTTCGAGCAGAACTACGAGGAGCTGCGGCTCGACACCGGACACGCCGTGACGCCGGACGTCAAGGAAACCGCCCTACAGCAGGTACTCTTCTACTGGCGCAAGCTGCAAGAAGTGGCCAAGAACATCACCGACACCGAGGTGCGCTTGAGCTTGCCGGGACAGGAGACGCCGCGCGGACGGGAGTACAGCATCGAGGGCATTGTCGACATCGTGCGCGCCAACGATCGAACGGTCATGTACGACATCAAGACCCATAATGCCGACTACGTGCGCGCCAACGTCGAGCTCTACGAGCAGCAGCTCAACGTCTATGCCTACATCTGGCAGGAGCTACGCAGACAGCCCCTGGATGAGATGGCGGTGATCGCCACGGATTACCCCGAGTCCGTGCAGGATGCGCTCTATCATCAGGACGAGCGCGAGCTTGCCCGGGCCCTCGAGGAATGGGACCCACTCGTTCCCATCGAGTTCGACCGCCTGCGCGTTGAGCAGACGATACGAGAATTCGGCGCAGTGGTCGATGCAATCGAAGACGGTCGATTCAGTCCCCCGCCACTCGAACGGCTCAACGAGGTCACGCCCGGAGCACGTCAGACACGCTTCGGTACCTACGTCTGTGTCAACTGCGATGCCCGCTTCTCGTGTGTCTCATACCGCCAGTATGCCTGGGCCAGCCCCCGGATAGCGGAGCGATCCGCCATCCAGTACTACACCGAGTCCCTCAATGACGCGGAACAGGACAACTGGCGCTCGGCTAACCTGGATGCCACCCCCAATGCCACTAGCTTGCGCGCCGATTTCGGAACTCGCACATAGAGGATCACTATGCCTATAGAAAAACTCCGTCCGTCCTTCACATTCACCGAAGACCGCCTGCAGGAGCTTCGCGCCGTCATCCCAGAAGCCTTCACAGACGGCAAGATCGCCTGGGATGTGCTGCGTGAAGCGCTTGGGGAGCACCTTCAGGATGAGTCCCAGGAGCACTTCGGCTTATCCTGGCCAGGCAAGCGCGAAGCCCGCCGCCTCGCCACGACGCCAAGCAAAGGGACGCTTGTGCTTGAGCCTGGTGCAGGCGTGAACGAGGACATCACCCGCAATATCTTCATAGAAGGCGACAACCTGGAAGTCCTCAAGCTGCTACTTAAGAGCTATGCCGGCCGGGTGAAGCTGATTTACATCGATCCGCCCTATAACACAGGGAATGACTTCGTCTACCCCGATGATTACTCCGAGCCACTGGATGCTTACTTGCGCCACACCGGGCAAGCGGATGAAGCCGGACAGGCTCTGACGACAAACAGCAAAGCCAGCGGCCGCTTCCACTCCAACTGGCTAAGTATGATGTACCCGCGCCTGCTGTTGGCCCGTCACTTTCTTCGGGACGACGGGGCGATACTCGTCAGCATTGATGATGGAGAATCGCACAACCTAAGGCAGTTGATGAATGAGGTGTTCGGTGAGGAGAACTTCATCGACAACATCATCTGGAAGAAGAGGTATGGAGGTGGCGCCAAGGAGAAGTTCCTTGTTACTCTTCATGAGTATGTGCTGTTCTACGCAAAGAACCAAGAGGCACTGGACTCTCTTTTTGTACCACTGGATCAGGAGTCAATCGAGCGCTACTATCGATCAAGGGACGAGAAGTTCGAAACTCGCGGCCCCTACCGAACCCACCCTCTTGAAGCCACCAAGAGTATGGGGGCCAGGCCGAATCTAGTCTACCCTATACCTGGTCCTGATGGCAGTGAGGTGTGGCCTGAGCGTCAATGGCTATGGTCACAACAACGAGCTATGGAAGCACTGCGTAACAACGAGCTGGAATTCGTCAAGGGAAGGGACGGTGAGTGGAGGGTTCACACCAAGCAGTACCTTCGCGATGACAACGGCAAGACTCGTGAGGCAAAAGCATTCTCGATCATTGACAACGTCTATTCTCAACACGGCACGAACGAGATACTTGACATCTTCGGTGATGCACGAATCTTCCCGTTCCCGAAACCAACTGGTCTGATCACACAGCTATTGCAGCTCGTGACAGAACCGCACGAGGGAGATGTTGTGATGGACTTCTTTTGCGGATCTGGTACAACTGCACACTCGATTCTTGCTTTGAACCGACAAGACGGAGGGAACCGGCAGTTTATCACTGTCCAGCTTCCTGAACCCACCGGACGTCCGGACTACCCTTCAATCGCGGATATCGGACGGGAGCGCATGCGCCGCGTGATCGCTCGGCTGCAGGCCGGAGACATGGACCCGCTCGATATACATAAGGATGAGGATCTTGGCTTCAAATGCTATCGTCTCGATCACTCCCACTTCGAGGCTTGGCAAGAGTACACAGGCGCAGAATCTGAGGAGCTGGAGACACTTTTCTCCGCAGTCGAGTCGCCCCTTGTTGAGGAATGGGATCCACAAGCACTCCTCTCGGAGGTGATGCTTCTCGAAGGATTCCCACTCGATAGTCGGGGCCGCCCCCTGCCGGAGTTCAACCACAACAGAGTTCAGGAAGTGGCCTCTGACTTCTGCCAGCACCGTCTCTACGTCTGTCTGGACGAGACCATCGCCCCCGACACCGTGGCGGCGGTCCAGTTGCGCGCCGAGGACGTCTTCGTCTGCCTCGATAGCGCACTGAGTGATGAGGCCAAGATCACGCTGTCTGACCGCTGTAACGTCAAGGTGATCTGAACATGGCCGCCCAGCTTCGTCTCCAATTCGACCCGAATCAGCTCCACCAGCTCGACGCGGTGGAAGCCGTGGTCCGCCTCTTCGAGGGCCTGCCGCGCCAGGCGGCAGAGTTCGGCCTGGGGTATGACGTCGTCCCGAACCTCCCATCGGACCAGTCACTCAGCGAGACGTGGCTCTACGACAACCTGCGCCAAGTGCAGCAGGACAACGGGATCGGCACCGACCTGGCCGCGATGCTCGACACCGACGACGGCATGGTGCTTGAAGGGATCGGGTACGAGTCGTGGCGTTATCCCAGCATCACGGTCGAGATGGAGACCGGCACCGGAAAGACCTACGTCTACCTGCGCACGATTCACGAGCTACGTAAGCGCTACGGGTTCAGCAAGTTCATTGTCGTCGTGCCCAGCATCGCCATCTACGAGGGGGTGATCAAGAACTTCCGCATCACGCACGACCACTTCGCCGCCCTCTATGGTAATGAGACGGTTCACCTGATCGAGTACGACGGCGCTCGCATGAGCCAGTTGCGCGCCTTCGCCACTTCGACCTTCGTCGAGGTCATGGTCATCACGCTCGACTCGTTCAACAAGACCAGCAACGTCATTTTCAAGCCCTCGGAGAAGCTACCCGGAGAACTTCTACCCTACCAGTACATCCAGGAGACGCGCTCGATTCTGATCCTCGACGAACCGCAGAACATGGAGTCGGAGCGGGCCAAAGAGGCCTTGCGCACGCTGCACCCGCTCTTCGCGCTGCGCTACTCTGCCACCCACCGGACAAGCCCCAACCTGGTCTACCGGCTTACCCCCTTCGACGCCTATCGCCTCAACCTGGTCAAGAAGATCCAGGTCTACGGCGTCACCGAGCGCGACAACTTCAACCAGCCTTTCCTGGCGCTCCAGGAGATCAGGGTCCCCGGCGGTCTGAGAGCAACGGTGCGCACCTATATCGAGGATCACGGCAGGCTGCGCGAGGCCGAGCTGGTGCTGAAACACGGCGACGACCTGTATGCGAAGACGCGCCGCGACGAGCATCGGGGCGGCTACAAGGTCGCGGAGATCAACGCCGCGGAGAGGTTTGTCGAGTTCGAGAACGGCCTGCGCCTCTGGCTCAATGAGACGATCGGGCCATCGCGGCCGGAGATCTTCCGCGCCCAGATCCGCAAGACGCTCGAGCAGCATATGGAGATGCAAGAGCGGCTCGAGCGCAAGGCGATCAAGGTGCTCTCGCTCTTCTTCATCGACCGCGTCGCCAACTACACGGCGCGGGACGGACTGATCCGGCGGATCTTCGATGAGGAGTTCGACCGTATCAAGCGGCGGTTTCCTTTCTATGCCGAGCTAGACGCTGAAGCTGTACGCAGTGCCTACTTCGCCAAGAGCAAGCCGAGGAAGGGGGAAAGCGAAGGCGAAGCGATCGACACCGAAAGCCGCAATCAGACCGAGCGGGAGGCGGAGAGAGCCGCGTTTGAGCTGATCATGCGCGACAAGGAGCGATTGCTCTCCTTCGACGAACCGACGTGCTTCATCTTCGCACACTCTGCCCTGAAAGAAGGGTGGGACAATCCCAACGTCTTCCAGATCTGCACGCTCAACCAGACCGTGTCCGAGATCAAGAAGCGCCAGGAGATCGGGCGTGGGCTGCGATTGGCGGTCAACCAGACCGGGGTCCGCGTGATGGATGACAACGTCAACATCCTGTCAGTCATCGCCAACGAGAGCTACCAGTCCTACGCGAGCCGGCTCCAGGAGGAGTATGTCGAGGCTGGGCAAGCACCACCGCCCAAACCGACCAATGCCGGGCGGGCCAAGGTGAAGCGCAACGACCAGATCTTCACGGAGACACAGGCGTTCCGCGATTTCTGGGCCAAGCTCCAGCGCCATACGGCTTACCGCATCCACGTCGACACGCCCACCTTAGTCCAAGAGTGCGTCGAACGCATCAACAACCGTCCCAGCCCCCAGGCTGTGATCGTTGTCGAGAAAGGCGCCTTTGTCGTCACGGAGTACGGGATTGAGTTGCTCTCTGCTACGGGCGACAAGTGCAAGCTGCGCCTCGTGACGCAGAACACGTTGGGCGATAGCAGCGAGGCCATACTGACGTTCGAGCTCAGGACCGACCTGGCCAAGGCACTCAAGGACGATCGCCTGCGGGGGTACAAGATCGTTGAGATCGTCGATGATGGGGATAATTCACACGTGACCTTTGGGAATAGCGAGGTCCTCACCAAGTATGCGCCCCTGCGCTTCCAGAGCGAACGGGGCCAGATGCCAACCGAACGCACGCAGATGGCACCACACGCGAGCTACCCAGTACCTAACTTCATCGATCGCGCCGCGAAGGAGACCGGGCTGACGCGGCCGACGCTGAACGCGATCTTCCGCGGCCTCAGTGACCGCAAGAAGCAGTCAGTTTTTGCCAATCCGGAAGGCTTCGCCGGGCTATTCATCGGCGAGATCCACAACGCGCTGGCCGACCACATCGCCGAACGGATCGAGTTTGAGATCACTGCAGCGCCCACGGAATGGGGGGCAGACCTGGAGGACCTCTTCCCAGCCGAGAAGGAGTATCCTCAGAAGGAGTTGGTGCCGGCGTCATCTGCAGGGCTTTATGACCAAGTGCAGGTTGACTCGGAGGTAGAAAACCGCTTTGTCGTCCAGCGCCTCAACGCAGATGATCAAGTGCTCTTCTACTTCAAGTTCCCCCCTGCATTCAAGATCGATTTCCCGCGCATCATCGGCGACTACAACCCGGACTGGGGCATTGCACGCTACCGCGATGGCAAGGTGCTTCTGGAGCTCGTGCGGGAGACAAAGGGGTCGGAGGAGTTGGAAAGCCTGCAGTTTCCCCACGAGGCACGAAAGATCCGCTGCGCTCAGAAGCACTTCCAGGTTGTTGGGATCGACTACCGCGTGGTATCCGACAAAGCAGTTGACTGGTGGCTCCCGGCTTCAGAGGTACTCGAACAAGACCGGATGATGTAACCCCTATCATAGCCGGGGCCCGAAGTGCGGCGTTCATAGAAAGGGGAGAGCAAGCGTGCCCGAAACGACAACCCGCCGGCAGACCATCGACTTCCTCGGATTCCTGCGCAGCCAGCTGAGCGGGCTGCAGGGCATTCCAACGCTATGCTACGAGCTGATCCAGAATGCCGACGATGTAAGGGACGACGAAGGCAGACCTGGCGCATCGCGCATCACCTTCGATGTGTGCGATGATGCCCTCTACGTCGAGAACAACGGTGTCTTCCGCGAGATCGATTTCGAGCGGATGGAGCGCGTCTCCTGGGGCAACAAGCGAGAGGAAGCCGGCACAACGGGCGCATTTGGCGTCGGCTTTATCTCGGTCTATCAGGTGACGGATGCCCCAGAGATCTTCTCGAGCGGCAGGCATTGGATCTTCCAGCCGAACGCCGCCGAGAATGAACGCATCCTCGAGCGACGACGCGAGACCGAGTTCACGCGGTTCCGCCTTCCCTGGGCGTACGCAGTGTCGAATGTGCGGGAGGAGCTCCAGATCCCACCAATCGATCGGGCCGAGCTCGACGACTTCGTGACCCAGATCAGTGAGTCAGTCGAGGCTGCGGCCTTGTTCCTCAAACAGGTCACCATGCTAGAGGTCAAGCGCTCTGGCGAACTGGTGCGACGCATCGAGACTGCGAAAGATGGCGACGCCTTCTTGGTGGCAGACGGCGAGAAGACTGTCGAGTGGCGTGTCCTGCAAGGGCGGTTTGACTGGGACGCAGCGGAGATGCGGAGCCGATATGGGGAGCTGATCGAACAAAAGCGTCAGCCTATGGTGACCCTCGCTGTCTCCGCTAAGCCCCTTGATAGTGGCCTCCTGTACGCCTTTCTGCCTTCGGAGACGCGCACCGGGTTGCCCTTCCACATCAATGCAGACTTCTACCCTTCGCAAGACCGCAAGCGCATTCTTTTCGAGCGAAGCTATCGGTCAGAGTGGAACAACCTAGCAGTTGAATGTGCTGCTACGACACTGGCAGACCGCATCGACGAGGTGCTTGACCTGCTGGGACCAAGAGTCTTCTGGGAATTCGCGGAAAGGGTGAGGCGGGCTTCAGATGCAAACACACTGTCTCCTGCCTTTGAGGTGTTCTGGGAGAAGCTCAAGCCACAGATCCGCCTGAAGCCAACCGTGCTGACTGCCTCAGGGAAGATGCTCTCTCCACCTGAGACGATCATCCTGAACACGAGCGAGCAGATGGCTGCGAACGCTGCACTGGAGCACATTGGTATCGATACAGTCCATCCTGACCTGCTGCGCAGGCAGAACCTGCTGCTCGAGACGGGAGTGCGACAGCTGAGGATATCCGATGTCGCCGACGCACTGGAGGACTCGGGCCTTTCCAGACGAACCGAGCTTGTTGACGCACCGACGGGGCTCCAATCAGAGGAGGAGTGGTCGGTGCTCTGGATCGCACTCAGCAGTCTCTGGGAGCGTCTGCGGCCAAATGACCGGGCAGACGCCAAGAGCCGACTCGAGTGCTGTGCCATTGCCTTCGGGTCGGATGGGGCATTGTGGCCACCTTCTGAGCTCTCTTCTGCTAGCGTGGACACAGAACGGCTATTCACCAAACTCGGGGTCAACACGTGGTTCGTTCGTAAGGACAACGATGCCCCCGTACCCTCAGACCTCGTCCCTGAATTTGGCCTGTGGCAAGGCATAGATTTCTTCGAAAGGATCGAGGAAAGGCTTGAAGAGCTCTGGGATGACGGTCTGTACTCACCTCAGGACGTCTACAAGTGGCTGGAAGGATACAGGCAAGAGGTCACCTATAGCTTCCGGGTGACGCAGTTGTTGCGCTCTTGTGCTATCTGGCCCACCGCAGATGGACGCCTGAAACCCCTAGAGGGACTCTACCTGGCGGGGGACTTCGATGACCCGTTAGAACTTGCGCAGCTGATCGATGTTGATGCTCTGGGCGGGCGTCGGGAGTTCCTCGAGACCGCTCTGTCGGTACCCCGACTGGACTTCACCACCTATGTGCGGGATAGAGTTCCGGCTGCGCTGCGGACCCAAGAGCTCGACCGAGACAGCAGGCTTCGTCTCCTACAAGTCTTGGCCGAGAACCTGGGACGGCTGCAGGGCCAGTCCGAGCTTCAGGCACGCCTTGCAGAGCTACCGTTGGTTTGGTGTGGTGAAGACGTCTTTTTGCCTGCGAAGGGCGCCTATTTCGACTCGCAAGACGTGCGAGCGGTTCTGGGACCACAAGCACAGTTTGCGCAGTTTCCGGAGACATCTGTGGATGCTGTCGCGGCGCTCTATGGGTGGTTGGGCGTTGCGCAAGTGCTCCGCCCGGAGGACCTGGTCGCCCATATCCGTAGGTTGGCCTGGTATAGTCCTACTGAATCAACCAAACAGTCCATCGAGGTGATCTTCGGTTACCTATCGAGGCATTGGGCGACTTGGGACGAAGGGACACGCGCTCAATTCAGTCCGCTCAAGCATCTCGCTTGGTTACCGGGAACCAAGCAACCAACAAAATGGTACGATGCAAGCGGTGTGTATTCTGTTTTCTCAAGCTACCTGTTTGAGTCACAAGGGAACTTCCTAGCCATTGACCGGAGACTGCAGCAGACTCGCTCGGGGAGTGATCTGCTTGACTTCCTCGGCGTCAAGAGCGAGCCAACGACTGAACTCGTGGTCAAACACTTGCTAGTGATGAGCGATAGAGGTCAGGAAATCACGCAGCAGATCTACGACTATCTCACACGCAATGCTCAGGATCCGGCGATCCGCCAATTGCGCAATCAGGCGTGTCTCTACCTGGCGTCATCGTCAGGTCAAGGGAGGTATTTCCAACCCAACGAGGTGTTCTGGGAAGAACACCCATTTGGGCAATACCGCTTCCGATTGGGCCCTGACTTTGGACGTTTCAAGGACCTTCTGGACCAGCTCGGCGTCAAACATCGCCCAGACGCCGCCGATGCTATCAGCGTGCTCTTGGACATTTCCGCGCAGTTTGGACCTTCGAATATCCGTCTCCGAGAGGACAAAGACGACGAGAAGGTTGTCGTCAACTGCTGGCAGTTGCTGACATGTGCCCTGGAAGCGGGCGAGATCGAGGTTGACGGCATCAAGAAACGCTTGGGCGATCAGAAGACGATCCCCGACTCGCGCCACATCCTGGAGATGCCACAGCGATTGTTCTTTGAAGATCGCCCTGGCTGGGGAGCGAAGTTCGAGCTCATCAAGAATAACCTGACAGCTCGGGTGCAAGGGGCCTGGCCCGCAATGGAAGCCGCAGGAGTGCGGCGCCTGAGCAAAGCCATTGCCACAGAGCTCAGTCAATGCGCCAACCAGAATCCGAATACGGACCTAAAGCGGCATGTGAGTGAACGAAAACCGTTACTTCAACGAGTGATTGAAGTCCATCGTGAGAAGGGAATAACCGATTTCGAACTGCAGGCCCTCGCGGGTCTGGATTACGTCAAAGCCGATGAGATCGAACTCGTACGCGTTTTTACTGGGTTTGGCAGGCAAGAACGGTCGAAGCTCGAGACAGTTGATGCAGTCCACCTGGATGGAACACTCTACTTCTCTGCTGTCGACAGCCAGTATCCGTGGAAGGGAATCGCTCGTGAGCTGGCCTATGTGCTGCACCCTTCCGGGGAGCTCAGCAGTCTGGGGATGGAGCTGAAAGAGATTCTGTCCCAATCCCTTGAGGATGCCCGAGCAACTCTAGACGAGTTCGGCTATCCACGCATACAAGAGGCCTCGTCGGACGTACCGCCAAGTGATACAGTGGAGATAGCCGATGTTCCGATAGACACGCCGCTGGGGCCCGGTGGAGATAACGATACTGGAGGTGGAACGACAGTGCCCCACCCAGCGACTGGAGTCACATCACCGCCTATGACCACGCCAGTCGCGAAGCCGAGACCGCCTAAGCGGAAAACATCACGGCTGATGTCGTACGTCTACCCGGACGATGCAACGTCTGCGGCAGATGAGCCACCCGAGGTGGTGTTCCACCGAAACGAAGTTGAGAAGATGGGCGTCGACCTGGCAATGGCTTACGAGCGAGAAAATGGACGTGACCCAACGGACATGAATACGGTGCAGCACAACCATCCGGGATACGACATCAAGTCCATCGACAGCATTGGACAGCCCCGCTACATCGAGGTGAAGGCGACTTCAGGATGGTGGGATAGCCGGAATCCAGCTCAGGTAACCAGAAGAGAGTTTGAGACGGCACGCGAGTTGGGGACTAGCTACTGGCTCTATGTGATCGAGCAGGTTGAGACAGATCAGGTGCAGCTCCACGCAGTCCGAAATCCCGCCAACAGGGTGGAACGCTACCTGTTCGACTATGGATGGAAGCCGGCATCTGAGTGACTGTAGGCCAAATGAGGCGTCATTCCTCCGCATACAGGACCTCGGCCTCAGCGACGACGGCGTCACGGAAGTAGCGGCTGAGGTCCTCCGGCGTGCGAAGATCGACCTTCCGCCCACCGAGGAGGGCCGAAAGCTCCCGTTCCATGCGCGCGATGCCCAGGAGGCCCGGGATGTGGTCGGGGTCGAACTCGACGAGGAGGTCGACGTCGCTGTCGGG
>CAYRXM010000083.1:15914-20816 GCA_964428175.1 uncultured Anaerolineae bacterium | reverse complement strand
TCCGACCCTCAAGTTCTATACCCTAATGGAGGCATTGTGTTGATAACTATGGATTACCGAGTACATAAGAATACCTGTTCAAGCTTTGCGGATTGGTAGGATCGGGTATAATAGAGTCAGGCTGGATCCAGCGGTTAAGATAAGGCGAGTAGAAGCGGGCCTTGTAGTCGTAAATTCCAAGGCTGGTTTCCCGTCGCTGCCCGGTGTGCGGATAGACCCTATATTCCGAAAAGCTGTTCCGCGTTGCGATGCAAGATGTCGTGTTTGTCCCCGTCGCTGATGCGCGCGCCGAGCACGCAGCCCACGGCGTACATCGAGTCGAACCAGGGCAGGTCGTTGCCGAACAACACCTTGTGCGCGCCGCAGCCGTCGACCATCCGCTCCAGCAGCCCGTTGTAGGCATAGGCGGCGGTCAGTTCCAGGTACAGGTTGGGGTGCGCCGCACACAGCGTGATCGCTTCATCCCAGTCGCCATAGCACGAGTGTCCGGCCAAAAAGGGCGCGTTGGGATAGCGTTCGACGACCTCGCGCACCTGCCGGATGTCGCAGGTATCGTCGCTGCCCCAGGTGTGCGACAGCACCGGGATGCGCCCGGCGTCGGCGAACTCGAACAGCGGGCGGTAGCGAGGGCCGCTCAGGTTATAGTGGTGCATGTTGGGGTGCAGTTTGAACCCGACAAAGCCGCGCGCCTGCCAGCGATCGAACCCGGCAATGTCGCGTTGGGCCTGCTGCGGATAGTTGGGGTTGATCACCAGGTAGCCGCGAAAGCGGTCGGGGTAGGCGGCGATGACCTGGGCAATTTCCTCGTTGCCGCGCAGTGGATCGACCAGCGCCCCATGCCCGCTGACCACGGCCAGCCGCACGCCGGCGCGATCCATCACCGACAGCATCGCTGCCGCCTCGCCGCGTCCCGGAAAATAGATGCCGCTGAACGGGCCATAGTGGGCGTGGGTGTCGAAAATGGGGCAGTCGCCGGCGCGGCCTTGCGCCCAAAACGTTTGTAACAATCTCGATTCGTTGACCGGTTTCATAGCCGCACCTCCGCCAGCAGGCGTCTCAGATTGCCGCCGGCAATGGCCGCCCGCGCGTCTGCGTCGATGTCGGTGTGCAAGAGCTGCATCAGCGCGCCGCCCATATAGCGCGTGGGATACTGCGTGCCAAACAGCCATCGCGCCGCACCGTAGGTATCGACAAAATCGCGCAGCCCGTGCGCCAGCTCATAGTGCGACGTTTCCAGGTACAGGTTGGGAAATCGCTCGATCAGCGGGCGAAAGAAACGGTCTTCGCCCCACACCGACTGATCGGTGGCGACCAGGATCAGTTCGGGAAAATCGACCAGCAGCGCGCTGACCGCCGCCCAGCCAAACTCGGTCAAAGGCACAAAGAGCGGGATGCGGCGCGCGGTCAGCTCATCCAGCAAGGGGCCAAAGGTGATCCGGTCGAGCAGATAGTGGTGCGCCGATGGCCAGGCCCACAACGCGCGCACGCCGTTTGAGCGCATCCCGGCGATCAACGCGTCGACCGGCATCTCGCCCGTTTGCGCGGGCAAGATCGCCCAGGCCGGGTGCAGTCGCGGCTGGCCCTTGATCTGCTCGATCAATAAGGGATTGCCGATCAGCGGCGACTCGTGCTTTTGCGCGGCGCAAGTGACCAGCGCCTCGTCGATGCCGCTGCGATCCATTTCGTCGAGCAAGTCTTGAGCGCTTTCAGCATAGCTCAACACCGGTATGCCGGGGCGGCCAAAAGAGACATTGCAATCGAAAAAGAACATCAAACATCTCCTTGAATCACAACGTTTCGGCGGCGTCGAGCAGTTTGGCCACCAGTTCGCCTACCTGCTCGTCGGTCCAGAATGGATCGGTGGGGATGGCGACCGTGCGCGCCAGGATGTCCAGCGTGTTGGGGCACATATCTTGGCTGTAAGTCACGTCGCCGGTATAATGCGGCGGGCTCCACACGTCCCACCTGGGGCTGACGTTGGCCCGGTTGATCACAAATTCCCAGTTCGAGTAAACGTGCCGGCCGGTGTTGATTGGCCGGCCCACGTCGACGTCGCGTTCTTCCAGCGCTGCCTCAAAACGCGCCGCCGTGTCGATGTCGCCGAATTGCAGGTGCAGCGTCGTGCCGCAGTCGCCGTCAGCGTCGTTTTGCGGAGCGGGAGTCAGCGCGCCCGACACGGCCTCGTAGACCCGCTTTTTGATCGGGCGCATACCGTCGAGAAAGGTGTCGAGGCGGTTCAACTGCACCAAGACGAACGCGCCGAGCACTTCGTTCATCCGGTAATTGATGCCGGGGATAAACTCGATTTGGGTGTCCTCGTTGCGGCCCCAAAAACTGACCCCGCAGTCATGGTGCATACGCATGCGGTCGAACACGGTGCGGTCGCGGGTCACGGCTATGCCGCCTTCGCCCACGCCGATGATCTTGTAATAGTTGAGGCTGTACGCGCCGGCGTCGCCCAGGCAGCCCAGCGGCCGCCCCCGGTAAGCCCCGCCGATGGCCTGGCAGGCGTCTTCGATCACGTACAGATTGTGCTCGCGGGCCAGTTCGAGCAGCGGATCGAGGTTGCAGGGGATGCCGGCCATATGCACGGGGATGATCGCCCGGGTGCGCGGCGTGATCTTGCGGCGCACGTCGGCCACGTCGAGGGTCAGCGTCTCGTCGATTTCGGCGATCACCGGCACGGCGCGCACGTCGAGCACGGCGGCGGCGGTGGCGATAAAGGTGTAGCCGGGCACGATCACCTCGTCGCCGGGCCCGACGCCCAACCCGACCAGCGCGCAGATCAGGGCGGCTGTTCCCGAAGTGACGGCAACGGCATAAGGCGCCTGCATCCGTTCGGCCCAACGCCGCTCAAACTGCTCCACCTGGTGCAGCGATTGTCCTTCGCCGCCGTAGCGAAACAACCAGCCCGACTCCAGAACCTTGCTGATCGCTTCAAGTTCTTCCTGATCGAATTTGTACATCAGACACTCCTTGGTTCACCTTGAATCTGAAAAATCTGCACGTTTATTTGTCATCAAGCTCTTCATCATTCGATACGCCAGCGGGCCAACCCGGCCCTTGAAGGCGTGCGCGCAAGGCCGAGCCAAGTCGCGGCTCAAGCCATCGGCGCTTTCCAGCCCGATGCTGGTGCGCACGATGCCCTCACCAGTCCATTCGCGGATGCGGCCCTTTTGCTCCGCCGTATAAAAGGGCATGGCATCGATACACATGTCGGTGGGGTAATAAAAGAGCAGGCTGTGCGCGTGTCCCAGCGATGTGGCGTAGGAGAACAGGCGAATCTTTTCCGCCAGCATAGACGGCAAAGGTTTCAAAGTCGAATTCGTCCATAGATGCCTCTTCTGTTGGACCGATACCGATGCATTCTACCGTTTCACCCCGGCAACCCGGGCGACATGGTGCGTGGTTTCGATCTCGCCCGTAGCGATGGTATTTCGTTCCGCAAACAGGCCGATGCGGGGATCGTCCGGTTCGAGCAGCGGAATACCCAGCCATGTCCAAAGGTTGCTTACGAACTCTACCCATGCGTACACGTCTGGATAAAGCCATTTAGTGAACACGTCGGCGGTCAGGCGCACGTCAAAGCCATTTTGTTCCATCAACTCTTTGACCTGATCAACCCTGCAAGTTGTCTCTTTTTTGGGAAACCTGTCGCCAAATATTTCCACGACCTCTCTTTGATGAAGTTCGGCGATTTCCTCGCAATACAACAATCCATCGGGGCGAAGCAGGTGGTAGGCAGCCTGGATGCCTTGGGCATTGTCAGGAACTGGCCCGCGCAGAGAGACTACCATATCGAACGATTCTGGTTGGAGCCGGTCGATCTCGCCTGGATAATCCAGCAGGAGAAAATCTACGTTATGGATGCCTTGCTCGCGTTTCGCTTCTTCGGCCATCTGGATGTGCTCGGGGTTATTGTCAATGCCGAGGCCAGTGTGGAAGCTTGCATTGAGTTCCAACAGAAAGCCGCCATTCCCGCAGCCCACATCGAGAACGCGCATCGCCGGTGAAAGCTGCGAGACGATGATGTGTTGCCGCTCGGGGTACCAGCGAGCATCTACGCGGATGGCATCGCTCCCGCCATAGTAGGAATGTTCGGCTTGAAGAATGGCTTTGATTCGATCTTGATCAATCTGCATCGTTTTCCCTCATTTCCAGGCACATCCGGATTTCGACTCCCGAAAACGCCAAGTTCTGTATGGAGAAAATGCGGACGGCGGCTATTTTACACCCATCTCGATGCAATGTCGAACCTGGCTTGACAAGGATCGCTGCCTGTGGTATGTTGGGACGAAATAAATGTCTCGTGAGGTCGAATGTCGGAATCTATTGGCAAAATTCCAGTTGTCCAGGCGATGATCCGCCTGGCGCAGCGCATCGAACCGGGGCCGGGCGCCGAAATCCAGCAGTTTGTGTGCTATTGGGCCGCTTTTGAGGCGATCTATATGGCGTTGGGCCAACGTGCCGGAGTGAAGCCGGGTTTTGTGCTGCGCCGCAATGGCACCATGCAGACGCGCAAACTGGGCAAGCTCAAGATCGTCGAGGTCAGTGTGCCATCTGAAGAGACTCACATCGACGCCGCGTTTGCTCATTTGAGCGATGCACTCAAGCATCGCCTGATCGCACACCCGAGCACTGCCTTTTTCGCCGATCGCACGCCGACCTGGCAAGGCCAGCCCGTCGAGATGGACGGCTTTGGACAGCGCTTGAACGGCGTCATCGACGCGGAGCGCACCGTCGACCGGCGCTACCCGGTGTGGTGCCCGCTTCAGATTGTCCTCTACCGGCAGTACGCCCGGCAAGGCGGCGACGACAAGACGCGCGATTTGCTGGCCCGGCAGGTGCTCGCCATTTTGCAAGCCGTGCGCCACAATCTTGTTGGGGACGACGAAACGTCGC
>CAYRXM010000083.1:0-15814 GCA_964428175.1 uncultured Anaerolineae bacterium | reverse complement strand
ACGAAGACGGTGCGTCGCACGAAGACGGTGCGTCGCACGAAGACGGTGCGTCGCACGAAGACGGTGCGTCGCATACGGAACGGGAAAACAGTGCCGAGGTATTACAAAATGCCCTCGCCTTGCTCAAACTGGTTGTAACAGAGTTTATCGATGAGGAAAAACACAATGCGTAAAACAAAAATCGTCTGCACGATCGGCCCGGCCAGCCGCGTTCCCGAGATGCTGCGCCAGATGATCGCCGCCGGGATGGACGTGGCCCGGCTCAACCTGTCGCACGACAATCTCGACATTCACGGCGAAAACGTGTCCAGAATTCGCGCCGCGGCTCAAGAGATGGACCGCCCGATCGCCATCCTGGTCGATCTGCAAGGCCCCAAGCTGCGCGTCGGGCAGATGCAGCCCGACGGGGTCGAGTTGGTCGATGGGCAAAGGGCGACGTTGACCACGCAGGAAATCGTCGGCGAAAGCCCGGATGCGCTGCCCGTCCAGTTTGCCGATCTGCCCCAGGTCGTCCAGCCCGGCGACCGTATTCTGCTCGACGATGGGATGATCGAGTTGCAAGTCCTTTCGATGGCAGAGACCGAGGTATCCTGCCTGGTGGTCGATGGCGGCATCTTGCAAACGAACAAGGGCATGAACCTGCCGCGCACACCGCCCGGCATCAACTCGATCACCCCCAAAGACCGCATCGATCTGGAATGGGCCATCCGCCGGCAGGTCGATTGGGTGGCGCTCTCTTTTGTGCGCACCGCCGACGATGTGCGCCGGCTCAAGACATTGATCCGCGATTTGACCCCGCCCGATCAGCCGCTTATCCCGGTGATGGCCAAGATCGAAAAGCCGCAGGCGCTGGAAAACATCGACGCGATTGTGGCCGAGGTAGACGCCATGATGGTTGCCCGCGGCGATTTGGGCGTGGAAATCCCCGCCGAAGAGGTGCCGATGGCCCAAAAACGGATCATCCGCGCCTGCAACGCGGCCGGCGTGCCGGTGGTGACCGCCACGCAGATGCTTGATTCGATGATCCGCAACCCGCGCCCCACCCGCGCCGAAGTCTCCGACGTAGCCAATGCCATCCTCGACGGCACCGACGCGATCATGTTGTCTGGCGAAACGTCAATCGGCTCGTTCCCGGTGCGAGTGGTTCGGACGATGGAGCGCATCGCCTGTGAGGTCGAGGGACACCACATGGGCTCTGGTTTCGTGTCCCTCCAGGAAGCGCCGGCGATTGCCAATGCCGTGACCCGCGCCGCGCGCGATATCGCCCCGGACGTCGGCGCGGCAGCGATCATCACCCCAACGACCTCCGGCTACACGGCGCAGCTCATGTCGGCCCACCGCCCGCAGACGCCGATCGTTGCCACCACTGCCGATGCGATTGTACAACGCCGGTTGATGCTCTATTGGGGGGTCACGCCGTTGTACGCGCCACGCGCATCGTTTACCGACGAGATGATCGCCCAGGCGATCCGGGTAGTCAGAGACAAAGGCCTGGTGCATATCGGCGACACGGTGGTCATCACTGCCGGTGCGTCTGGTTCTGCGCCGGGTACCACCAATCTGGTGCAGGTTGTAGTTGTCGGCTAGTTTCACCGCTGCAGCCATTTTTGCATTCCTGGCTGTTTTGTGTATGATAGTCAAGTCCGTCACATACAAGTTTAGAAAGGAACATTTATGAAATACCGGATTATTGGTGAATCGGTGTCCAATATGCCCTGGGAAGACAGGCCCGCAGATTGCAACAAAGCCATGTGGCGCTACAGCCAAAACCCGATCATCCCTCGCGACCTGATCCCGACTTCGAACAGCATTTTCAACAGCGCCGTCGTGACCTGTCAGGGAGCATTTGCTGGCGTCTTTCGCTGCGACGATACTGCGCGGCGGATGGTGCTGCACGCCGGGCGCAGCGCGGATGGCATCAACTGGCAGATCGACCACCAGATGATCCAGTTTACCCCCGAGCCTTCAGACGCTCGCGTCAAGGACATCGAGCACTTTGAGTACGGCTATGACCCGCGCGTGGTGTGGATCGAGGATCGCTATTACGTAACCTGGTGCAACTGGTTCCACGGCCCGACCATCGGCGTGGGCTATACGCACGATTTCAAGACCTTTTACCAGCTCGAAAACGCCTACCTGCCCTTCAACCGCAACGGTGTGCTCTTTCCGCGCCGGATCAACGGCAATTTTGCCATGCTCAGCCGGCCCAGCGACAACGGGCACACCCCCTTTGGCGACATTTTTTACAGCGAAAGCCCTGATATGTGTTACTGGGGCCGTCACCGCTATGTGATGGGCCGGGCTGGCGGCTGGCAGAGCACCAAGATTGGCGCCGGGCCGATCCCCATCGAGACCTCGGAGGGCTGGCTGCTGATCTATCACGGCGTGCTCACTTCGTGTAACGGCTTTGTCTACAGCGCCGGTGTGGCACTGCTCGATCTCGACGAGCCGTGGAAGGTCATCGCGCGCAGCCGGCCTTACATCATTTCGCCGCAGACGTTGTACGAGTGCGTCGGCGACGTGCCCAACGTGGTTTTTCCCTGTGCCGCAATCTGCGATGCCGACACCGGCCGGCTGGCGGTTTATTACGGCGGCGCCGACACGGTGGTCGCCCTGGCCTTCAGCACGGTGGACGATCTGATCGATTTCGTCAAGGCCAATCCGCTGTGAGAGGCACATAGCCAAGCAATGCAGTCTCAATGCCCGATCAATCATCTTGTGGTCGGGCATTTTATGTAACCCGGAACGCCGTATTGGCGTATTAGATATGCAAATGAGCCAAGTGTTTTAGATTCCGGTGTGTCCGGGTAGGGGAGTGTTCGATGAGCAAGTTGTATCAAAATCGGCTTTTCTGGGGCTTGTTGCTGGTGGCGGTAGGCGTGATCTTGATGTTTCAAAATCTCAACATTTTCAGATTTGTCTGGGACGTGGCCTGGGTCGTTGTCCTGGGGGCTGCCAGCGCGCTCTTTTTCCTGGCCTTTCTGGGCAACCGCGGCCAATGGTGGGCGATCATACCCAGTGCGGCATTGCTGGGGCTGGCGCTGTCCGCGGCAGTAGACATACTCTTTCCCGCGCTGGGGGATCGCCTCGGCGGGGCAATATTCCTGGGCGTGTTGGCGCAAAGTTTTTGGATCGTCTATCTGCGCGATCGCAGCAACTGGTGGGCGATTATGCCCTGCGGTGTGCTCTTTACCATCGTGGCCGTCGATCTGGTCGAAACCTTTATGCCGCGCGTTGAGACGGGTGGGCTGTTCTTTCTCGGCCTCGGCGCGACCTTTGTCCTGGTCTACCTGCTGCCCAACTCGCAGGGGCGGATGCGCTGGGCGCTTATCCCGGCGGCCGCCTTGCTCACCCTCGGGTTGGTGATCAGCGTCGCCTCGACATCGCTGCTGCAAATGATCTGGCCGGCGGCGATCATCCTGGTCGGCGGGTGGATGCTGCTGCGGGCGCTCTGGCCTCGCCAGCGTTAAGTGATGGGAGCCATTCAAGATGGAACAACGTGAACGCAAGGGGAGTTTGTTCGGGCCGTTGCTGCTGGTTGCCGGCGGTGTGGTCTTGCTGCTCAATAATTTCGGCCTGGTCGAATGGGACATCTGGCTGCGGCTGCTGCGCCTGTGGCCGATCTTTATCATCGGCGCCGGGTTGGACCTGCTCCTGGGCCGCCGCTCGATGGTCGGTTCGGTGATCGTCGCTGCGGTGCTGATTGCGCTGCTGGCTGGTGGGGCATGGTATCTGTCCACCGAAATGCCCGACACGCCCGAACGCATTCAAGAGGTCAGCTATGCGCTGGAAGGCGCTACCCAAGCCGACATCCGCATCAGCTTTAGTGTGGGTACGCTCAAGCTGGGCGCGCTCGGCGATTCAAGGCAATTGATCGAGGGCACGGTCGATTTGGGCAAGGGTGAAACGCTGATCAGCGACCATCAGGTCAAGGCCAACAAGGCGGCGCTGACACTGAACAGCAAAATGTCGATGCCGCTCAACTACCCGATCAGCTATACCAAAGACAAGACCTGGGCGTTGAACTTCAACAGCGGTGTGCCACTCAAGTTGGACATCGACACCGGCGTCGGGACCTCCGAGTTGAACCTGCGCCGCCTCACCGTGAGCGATCTGTCGATCAATGCCGGCGTGGGCAAGACGGCAATCGTGCTGCCGCAGCGGGGCCGCTACGACGTTCGGATCGATGCCGGCGTTGGCGAGGTGATCATCGAGGTGCCGGAAGGTCTGGCGGTGCAAATCAAGGTGGATTCGGCCCTGGGCGGCGTCGAAATGCCCGGCAGCTATGGGCGCAGCGGCAGCACTTACAGTTCGCCCGGTTATACAAACACCGCCGACGATCGGGCCGAGGTCAAGATCAACGGCGGCGTGGGACGCATCGTCGTCCGCGCGTACAAGGGCGATTAGCAGGTCTCGGCCCGCCCGGATAATGGATTCGATTCTCGAAACCCCGTTTGCTAAAAACGGGGTTTTTGTGTATGCTTGTACCGGTTCAAATGCACGAGTTGAGGAGGAACTATGTTTGTCCGGCAATTTCCGATCGGTGGTGACCGCAATTATGCCTACCTCGTCGCTGACCCGGCGACGAAGCAGGCCGCCGTGGTCGATGTATCCTATTCACCGCGCACGGTGTGGGATTTCGCCCAGGCCCATGGCTATGAAATCGCCTACGTGTTCAGCACCCACGGGCACGGCGATCACACCAACGGCAACGACGAGATGCAGCGTTTGAGCGGCCGGCGCGCGCTGTTGTTCGGCGACGTCGATCCTGTCACCGGCATCGCGCTCGCTGACGGCGTCGAACTGCCGCTGGGCCAACTGTGCATTCAAGTCATCCACACGCCGGGACACACCGCGGATGGGATGTGCCTGTACGTGCGAAACCCGGTGGCGTCATCCAACGCCGAGGCGTCATCTGGCGTCGTGTTCACCGGCGACACGCTCTTTGTGGGCAAGGTTGGCGGCACCGATTTCGGCCCCGGCGCGCGCGCCGAATACGATTCGCTGCACTTGAAGTTGATGGCCCTACCCGACGATACGCGAGTTTTGCCAGGCCACAATTATGGCGCAGCCCCCGAGTCGACAATCAATCACGAGCGCGAAACCAACCCCTTTCTTATCCAGCCCGATTTCGACCATTTTGTGTGGCTCAAGCAAAACTGGGCTGCCTACAAGCAGGAGCACGGCATTGCCTGACCGTGATGCCCGGCCCTGGTACGAGGCCAGTTTTAGCAAGGAATACCTGGCCCTGTACGCCCACCGCGACGAGGCCGAGGCGCACGCAGACATTGCCGCCATCGTCGACCTTGTCTCGCTGCCCCGCGACCGCCCGCTGCTCGATCTCTGCTGCGGCGCGGGACGGCACCTGGCTTCGCTGGTCGAATTGGGCTTTACCTCACTCGTCGGCCTCGATCTCTCGCCGGAGCTGCTGTCTGTGGCGGCGCAGCGTCTGCGCGAGAGAATGAGCGGTCAAATTGCGCTTGTTCGCGCCGATATGCGCCGGATTCCCTTTCGAAATGATTTCACCGCCGTGCTCTCGCTGTTTACCTCGTTTGGCTATTTCGACGACGACGCCGAAAACCAGGCCGTATTTGGGACGGTGTTCCGCGCGCTGCGGCCGGGCGGCGTATTCCTGATCGACTATTTGAACCGCGAGCAGGTGATCGAAAACCTGGTCGCCTGCGACTGTCAGGAACTGCCCGGACGGCGCGTCGAAAATGCGCGCTGCTTGAGCCAGGATTGCCGCCGCGTCGAAAAGACGGTCACGGTCACCGCCGTCGACGGCCGGCAGCGCACCTTTTACGAGTCGGTGCGCATGTACGCGGAGGTCGAGATGATCGCTATGCTGCGCCGGGAGGGGTTTGCGGACGTTTGGAGCTGCGGCTCGTTGGATGGCGCGTGTTTCGATCGTTGCAGCGAGCGCCTGATCCTGGTGGCGCGGAAACCGGGAGATGTGTTTTGATCGCACTCAACCGACAACGCTTGTTTTGACGGAGTAAACCGAATGGTCACACTTGTCGCACAGATTGCCCCACAGCGCAGCACCCAATACGCGGCCCTGGCCAGTGTGCTGGCCCCGCACGAGCTGCGTCTCTGCCCGCTCGGCCGCTCGATCGGTGACATTGCGCCGATCACGCTCGGCGGGCGCGATTTTTTGCGCTTTGACTTGCCTGCCGAACCCTCGCCGGAAGAGGCCGAGGAGTTGGGCCGGCTGGCGATGACCAGTGCCTTTTTCGTCTATTACGAACGCCTGGGCCGGGTCGGCGGGCCGCTTCTGCGCCCCATCGAAACCGGTTTTGAGCCGGCGTTTCCGCTCGATCTGGTCACGTCGCGGCGCTACCGGGGTAAAACAAACGAATTGTTCACTCATTTTATGTGCAATGTGGCCCGTTTCAGCAGCGCACTGCGCGCCCGGCCCTGGAATTCGCTGCGGGTTCTGGACCCGCTGTCCGGCGGGGGGACGACGCTGCTCACCGCGCTGATGCTCGGCGCGGAGGCCGCCGGCGTCGAACGCGACGCCCAAGATGTCGAGTCGACTGCTGCTTTTCTACGCCAATATGTGCGCGAGCAGCACATTTCCTGTCAGGTCAAAGAAGAAAAGTTCAGAGGGGTGGGCAAGCGTTGGGTGTTTGCACTGGGCAAGCTGGAAGCCAGGCAGTGCATTCTGGCTCAAGGGGACACAAAGGATTCGGCTCGTCTGGTCAGCGGCTTTCGTCCGCACCTGCTCGTCGCCGATTTGCCCTATGGCATCCAGCACAAGGGTGAGCTGGTCGAGCTGCTCACTTCGGCGCTGCCGGTCTGGTCGGCGATCTTGCCGCCGGGCGGAGCGATGGCCCTGGCCTGGGAGTCAAAACGGTTTGGGCGCGCCGAGATGATCGATCTTGTGCAGGGCAGCGCGCCGCTGACCGTGCTCGACGATCCGCCTTATGATGCGTTGGCCCACCGCGTCGACCGGGTGATCAAGGAGCGTGACCTCGTCGTGGCCCGCCACAGCGAGGTGCTGGCGCGGGAGCGGGAGCGTGCCTGATCGCGCGCCCTTGCGCGTGGCCGTGGCCCTCAGCGGCGGCGTCGACAGCGCCGTGGCGGCCGCGCTGCTGCTGGAGCAAGGCTTTGAGGTGTTCGGCGTGACGATGCGTCTCTGGCACGAGCCGCCGTCAGGCCCGGATGTTCCGCCGCTGCCCGATCCGGCAGATGGTGCGGGTCGCGTGGCTCAAACGCTGGGTATCCCTTTGCACGTCGTCGACGCCCGCGAGCTTTTCAGGCAGCAAGTCGTCGAGCGGTTCATCGCCGAATACGGCGCGGGGCGCACGCCCAATCCATGCCTGTACTGCAACCGCCAAGTCAAATTCGGCTTTTTGTTCGAGCAAGCGTTGGCGCTGGGCGCCGACCGTTTTGCCACCGGGCACTATGCGCGCGTCCGGCGCAAGCCGGACGACGCACCGGATGGCGCGACCTGGCAGTTGCTCAAGGGCGTCGACCGGGGCAAGGATCAGTCGTATGTGTTGTACGTGCTGGGCCAGCGCGAGCTGTCCAGGACGCTTTTTCCGCTCGGCGAATGGACCAAGTCGGACGTGCGCCAGATGGCGGCCCGGCGCGGCCTCGTGGCCGCGCCGACGGCAGAAAGCCAGGATTTGTGCTTTGTGTGTGATGGTGATTACCGGCGCTTTTTGCAGCGCTACGCGCCGCAGGCGTTTGCGCCCGGCCCGATCCTCGACGTGAACGGGCGCGAGATCGGCCGGCACAAGGGGCTGGCCTGTTATACCGTTGGTCAACGTGAGGGGATGGGTATTGCCGCGCCGGAGGCGCTGTACGTGCTGCGCGTCGACGCGGCGCGCAATGCGCTGATCGCCGGGCCCAGGCGCGAGCTGGGGAGCGACTGCCTGATCGCCGGCGAGGTTAACTGGATTGCCGGGCTGCCGCCCGTTGGACAGGTCGCGGTTGAGGCCAAAATTCGCTACCGGGCCACGACGGCGCCGGCGATGGTCACACCGCGGCCGGACGGCTGTGTCCGGGTGCAGTTTCCAGAGCCGCTGCGCGACATTTCCCCCGGTCAGGGCGTCGTTTTTTATCAGGGCGACGTGACGTTGGGCGGGGGGATCATTCAATGAGGACGGGCCGATATGTTTCCCATTTTACCGCCGATTGTGCTTGCTATCGTCATTGCCAGCGCCTATGCCGGGTTGTTTAACCTGTGGCGCAAGGGATCGCCGCGCGATTTGCTTTTTTACCTGCTGGCGTCCTGGGTTGGCTTTGGCATCGGTCAGATTGCGGGGCTGCTGCTGGGGTTGGGCTGGTTGATGATCGGTAGTGTATACATGCTCGAAGGGACGGTCTTTAGCTGGGCGCTGATTTTGTTGATGCAGTGGCTGCGTATGCCCAAAAAATAGCCCCGATCACACCATCTTGAGCCGGTCGAGCACCTGTTGCAGGTCTTGGGGCAGCGGCGATTCGACCTCGATCCATTCGCCGTCGGCGAGGCGGTAAAAACCCAGCCGTTGTGCGTGCAAAAACTGGCGCGGACAGGCCAGCGATGGCTTGCGCCGTCCATAGACCGTGTCGCCAACCAGCGGGTGGTGGATGTGCGCCAGGTGAACGCGAATCTGGTGCGTCCGCCCGGTATGCAGATGAACCTCGATCAGCGTGTATTCCCCTTTTGTATCGTAAAGAAACTGCCGCACGTGGTATTCGGTCAGGGCTTCGCGCCCCTCGGCGACGACGGCCATGCGCTTGCGGTTGCGCGGATCGCGGCCCAGCGGCGCGTCGATCTCGCCGGCGATTGTTTTCATCCGCCCGTAAACCAGGGCCAGGTACACCTTGCTGACCCGGCGGGCCTTGAACTGTCGCTGCAGGGCGCGCCAGGCTTCCCCGTCGCGGGCGACAAGCACCAGCCCCGACGTGTCCTTGTCCAGGCGGTGGACGATGCCGCGCCGGTGGCCGTGCTCGTCCGAATCGAGCAGGACGGCCATTTCGGGAAACTGCCCGATCAGGGCATTGACCAGGGTGTCCTGGCGGTGGCCCGCCGCCGGGTGAACCACCAGCCCGGCCGGCTTGTTGACGACAATGCAGTGTGGGTCCTGGTAACACAGGTCGAGCGGCAGGTCAAGGGGGGCAAGGGGGGCGGGCGTTTCCTGCTCTGCGCTAACGCGCACCACGTCGCCGGCGGCAAGACGATAGCCGGCCTTGACCGACTGTCCGTTGACCGTGACCTGACCGGCGCGAATCCAGCGGGACACCTGTGAGCGTGATACACTGTCGATCTGGGCGCTGAGAAAAACGTCCAGCCGCTCGCCGCTTTGATTGATGGTAAACTGGTTGGTTTGCATATCCCCTGCCGCCGCTGCGCAGTAAAAAAGGCCGCGCTTGACCGGCGCGGCCTGGTGTGGATGGTTTTGCTCAGACCTGTTCTTCGACGTTGGGGGCCTGGGTGGCCCGCGCTTCCTGCCTGTCTTCGCGCAGTATGACAAACCCCAGCAAAAATACCCCGCACACGATGCACATGTCGGCCACGTTGAACACCGGCCAGAAATGAAAGTCCAGGTAATCGATCACATATCCCAACCGCAGCCGGTCGATCAGGTTGCCGACAGCGCCGGCGAGTTGCAGCGCCAGGCTCAAGCGAATGAGCCACTGGCCGGCCGGTAACTGTGCATAATAGTACAAGATAATGATCGATACGATAAACGATACAACGACAAAAAAGGTGCTGCCATTCTGGAACAACCCGAAAGCCGCCCCGGTGTTGGTGACAAAGCGGATAACAAAGACCCGCGCCAATGCCGGGATCGGCATCCAGGCTTCGTATGGAGCGAGCAAAGAAGCGACCAGCAGCTTGGTCCCCTGATCGATGAGCAGCAAAAGCGCACTGACCAACGGCAGAACCCACCAGCCTTTTTTCAACATGGTTTTCTTGTCAGAGGTCAACGTCGATAGTCCTGCTTTTGCTTGCACTTGATGCAGCGTGCAGTGTGTGGTTTGGCTTCCAGCCGCGCCCAGTCGATCGCTTCGCCGCAGTCTTCACAGATGCCATAGGTGCCAAGATCGAATTTGGCGAGCGCTTCCTCCACGCTTTTCAGTGTGTCTTGCAGCCGCGTGCGCATGGATCGGTCGACGGCTTGTTCGAATGCTTCTGTGCCGTCGTCGGCCATGTGGTTGCCATAACCGAGGCTGTTGTCGTTCCAGTGTGCTTCGTGCCCGAGTTGGGTTTGCAGCCGGGCGCGTTCTTTGAGCAAGATTTGCCTGAATTCTTCCAGGCTGTTGATGACCATGATGCCTCCTACCCGCTCGGTCATGTGCTATGGGCGGGCAGTTGATTGAAATTGCTTCAAGTGAATCCTGATTTTACACCATGAAAGCAATCGGTGCAAATTCTCAATTCGTCTTGACTCCGGCATAGACAAAGCCGCCTTGCTCTTCCAGCCGGTCGGTGGCGGGAGGCGGTTCGATCGAGAGGGCCGAAATTTTGGCGCGCCATTCGGGCGTGATGGGCAGGTCGGCGGCGGCGAGCGACGGCTCTAGCTGGGCCACGTTTCGCGCGCCGACGATGGGGGCGGTGATCGCCGGGTGTGACATGACCCAGGCCACGGCCAATGTGACCGGATGCACGCCGCGCTCTTGCGCGTGCGCGGTAAAGGCCCGGGCTATCTCGTAATAGGCCGGCAGCCCGTAGCGCCGAATGTACATTTCGTTTTCGACCAGCCGGCCGCTGGGGGGGGTGTCTTGGGGGCCGTATTTGCCGGTCAGCAGGCCGCCGCCTAGCGGGCTGTACGAGATCACGCCGATTTGCTCTGCGCGGGCCAGCGGCAAAATCTCAACTTCGGCCTGGCGCTTGACCAGGTTGTACATTGGCTGGATGCACTCAAACCGGGCCAGTCCGGCTCGGGCCGAGATGCCCAGCGCTGTGGCGATCTGCCAGGCGGCCCAGTTGCTGACCGCCGGGTAGAGAATTTTGCCCTGGCGCACCAGATCGTCAAAGGCGCGTAGTGTTTCTTCGATAGGGGTCAGCGTGTCGAAATTATGCACAAAATACACGTCCAGGCGGTCGGTATTCAGGCGCTTCAGGCTCGCTTCGACGGCAAGCTGTATGTGGCGGCGCGATGCACCCCGTGCGTTGAGGTCGTCGCCCATCGGAAAGCAAAACTTGGAGGTGAGCACGATCTCGTCGCGGCAGTTGGCGATCAGCCGGCCCAGGATTTCTTCTGATTTCCCCGCTGCGTAGACGTTGGCCGTGTCAAAGAAATTGATCCCCGCTTCGCGGCAGCGCTGAAACATCTTTGCCGACATTTCCTCGTCGGCCTCGCGGCCAAAAGACATTGTGCCCATGCACAGGCTGGACACCTGCACGCCGGTTCGGCCCAGTGTTCGGTACTGCATGTCGATCCTCCTTGTCATTCTGGTTCGGCGGGCGCAGCGATGGGAGTCGAAGCGCTTGCCGAATTATGCTCTTTGTGGTACAACAGCCGAATTGTAGCCGTTTTTGGGACATTGGTCAAGGAGCAGTTCGATGATCGTGGTGGGGTTGATGTCCGGTACTTCTGCCGACGCCATCGATGTGGCGGTGGTGCGCCTGGAGCAAGACGGGCCGACGTTGTGGCTGGAGACGCTGGCCTTTGTCGAGTACCCGCACCCGGCCCGCGTGCGCCGGTACATTCTCGATTTGTTTCCGCCGCGGCGGGGCAGTGTGCGCGCGGTGTGCGAGGCCAATGTGTTGATCGGCGAGGCGTTTGCCCAGGCTGTGCTGGCGGGGATCGCTGAGGCGGGGCTGCCACCGCACGCGGTCGATCTGATCGCTTCGCACGGGCAGACCATCTATCACCAGGTGACGCCGGGACGGGTGCGCTCGACGCTGCAAATCGGCGCTTCGGCGGTGATCGCCGAGCAGACGGGCATCACAACGGCGGCCGATTTTCGTATGCGCGATGTTGCCGCCGGCGGGCAGGGTGCGCCGCTGGTCAGTTACGTCGACGCGCTGCTCTTTGGCCTGCCGGGGCGGACGGTGGCCGTGCAAAACATCGGCGGGATCGCCAACGCGACAATCCTCGGCGAGCAGGTTTTTGCTTTTGACAGCGGGCCAGGCAATGCCTTGATCGACCACGCGGCGGCGCGTCTGTCGGGCGGCGCACTGCGCTGCGACCTGGACGGGCGCTGGGCGGCGCAGGGCGTGGTCCAGCCAGCGCTGCTGGCCGAACTGCTGGCGCATCCCTATTTTGCACAGCGCCCGCCCAAGACCACCGGGCGCGAGGTGTTCGGCGCGCCTCTGGCCGACCGGTTTCTCGACCGCGCGCTGGCATTGGGCCTTTCGCAGTTTGACATTCTGGCCACGCTCACAGCGCTGACCGCGCAGTCGATTGCCCGCGCCTATGCCGATTGGGTGCCCGGCGGCGTCGAGCGGGTGATCATTGGCGGGGGTGGTGGGCGCAACCCAACACTGGTTGGCATGCTCAAGCAGGCGCTGGGGGCGCAGGTCGAGCTTGTCTCTTCGGATGTTTTTGGCCTTTCCAGCGATGGTAAAGAGGCGATTGCGTTTGCCGTGCTGGGCTACCTGACGCTGCACGGATGGCCGGGCACGCTCGCCGGCTGTACCGGCGCGCAGCACCCGGCGGTGCTCGGCCATCTCGTACCGGGTGACAATTATCACCGCTGTCTGGCAAAGGTTGGCGAGGTGACGCAGCCGCCGGAGCGCATTCAAATTGGGTCGGCCGGTGCGTACAAAAATCGACCACCAAAAGTTGGTTGACAAACCGCTCACACATGGGGTATACTAGGGGCAACTCGATCAGTTGGGAGACAAAATGGCATTGAGTTCGGCCAATTGGATCGCAAATGTACGGACACCACAGTGTTAGCACGCCTGTGGTGTCCCTTTTTTTGTCATCTGGGCAGCCAGAAAAAACGAGTTAAAGGAGTGTAATGGTATGGATTCGGGCATGATCGGCAAGATTCTCAAGGCCAAGCAGTATGCAGAGGAGCACGACCGCATCGAGTTTATCGAATTTGTGGCCGTCATCCACGGCGAGAACAACGATCACACAATCCAGTATAACCAGGGTGAGTGGATGTGTACGTGCAACTATTTCTCATCGCATGGCGTGTGCAGCCATACGATGGCCCTGGAGCGTGTTTTGGGAGACCGGGTTCACTCTGGCGATATTCAGGCCATTGTGGAGGAAACGGGTGAAGAGGCGATGGCATCGGTTTGAGGGTGCCAGACGTGAGTGCAACCGAGGGCGCGGGGAATCACATCCCCGCGCCTTTTTTGTTATCTGTTCAAAATGAGAACCTGGCCCTGGTACAGCGATTTGAAGCGTTCGGCGTCGGTTGTGGTGCCGACGACGCCAGCGCCATAATGCATCGGCACCGCGACTTGAGGCGCGATTGTTTGTGCGGCCTGGGCGGCTTCTTCGGCGGTCATCACATAGGTGCCGCTGACCGGCAGCAAGGCCACCGTGCAGTCGATCTCGGCCATTTCGGGGATGTGATCGGTGTCGCCGGCGAAATAGAGGCGCTCGCCATTGATGGTGACGATGTAGCCGTTGTGCTGGTCTTTTTGGGGGTGAAAAGGCACGCCGGGCGCGCGGAACTTGTTGACATTGTAGGCCGGCACGGCTTCGATCTCGATTTCGCCGAGTTGCAGCCGGTCACCGGGCATCATCACGCGCACGTTGCCTTCCAACCGGACTGCCGCCGTCGGGTTGGCGACGAGGATGGTGTCTGGCCCGCTGATTTTGGCAATGTCTTCTGGTGAGCAGTGATCGCCGTGTTCGTGGCTGACCAGGACAATGCCGGCCTGGGGAAGGCCATTGGGCAGCTTCCAGGGATCGAAATAGATGACCGGCGGGCCGTCGAGATAAAAACTGTCGTGTCCCAGCCAGTGCAGGTGGTCGAGCAATTGAATGTCCATCGATCCAACTCCTTTTTTGGGGGGTCCAAGAATCCGATTCGCTCCCAGTATAGTCGATTTTGGCGGTGATGCAAGTGAATTGACAATCGTGTCATTGTGTGTTAGCATATAGCGTGATGATCCGGAGGTAGCGTAAAAAGAGGAAGCAGGATGTCCAATCCAGCATTGAAAGACGAACGTCCGCTGGCGCACCGTATTTTGTGGAACGTGCTTTTTGCAGCCGTTCTTGTTGTGGGGGTGTGGGCATATCTTTACGAGCTTTCGCTGCCCGCGCTGGGCTTTCATTGGACGAGCGCGGGCATTGTCTATTATGTCGTGCCGGGCGGCGCGGCCGAGCGAGCTGGCGTGCGTGTGGGCGACACGTTCTGGCTCGACGGGGTGCGTGTTGAGGATGTGGCCCGGTTTAACCAGGTGATCCACTCGCTTGAAGTGGGACGAACGGTTGAGGTGGAAGTGGATCGCGGTGAGGAGGTGCTTGCCTTGCCGCTGACGCCATTAAGAAATGGCCTGATCCTGGAAGGGTGGGTGATCGATTATCTGGTGGGGATGGCCTGCTGGCTGAGCGGCTGGTTGATCTTGCGCTTGCTGCCGCCGGGGTCGGTGTCCAAATCCTACGGCGTTTTTGCGCTCGACATGGCGCTGTTGTTCTTTACCCTGCGGCCCAGCCCGGCTCATTTTCGCGCCATCGAATATGTTTGCTTTGGGCTGGCCCCGGCGCTGTTTATCTGGTTCTTTTTGACGCTGATGGAGCAGCCGGCGCGCAAGCGCTGGCTTTGGTCGTTGATCGGCGGCGGCCCGACCTTGTTGGCCGGACTCGCCAACGCGACACTGGTCTTTTGGCCGGTTCGACCTGATTTCAACTGGCCGTATGTCGTCCTTTCGTCTTCGCTGATCTGGGGCATGCTGGTGTGGCTGACCTGGTGTGGGATCGAGTTGCGCACCGGGTCCAGGTTTATAAGGGCCAGGCTTCAGGAAAGCGCGCTCAAGGTGATCATTTTGACCGCGCCCTGGTTCGTCACCCTCGTTTTTGTGGTAATCACGACCTGGCGGCTGGGGATGACCATGGTCTTTCACCTGGCGACCATCGGTTTTCCTCTGGCATTGACCCTGATTCTGCTCGAACAGCCATACCGGCCCAGGATCGAGCAGATTGCACGCTGGCTGCTGGTGCAGGTTTGCCTGCAAGTGGCGGCACAGGTCGTTTATTGGACGGTTGTCGTGCTTGCCGGATGGTGGGCAAATCTGGCTTTTTCCTGGAACGCGCTGGTTTTGTTTTCGGCGCTCACCGTGGGGTTTGTCCTTGTCGTTCCGTGGCTGCACAATTATTTGAGCGGGCTGTTTTTTGGCGTTGCCCAGGCGGCTCCGTCGCCGGGCCGGAAGCGGCGCTCTGCTCGCAACCGTTCGGCCTGATCGGGCGCGCCCGTTTTCCGGCCGGGTTCAAGTCTGCACCCGAACGCTTTTTTGCAGCGGGGGGAGATGGGATCGTTGTGTATGAGAGTCAAATTTTGGGGTGTCAGGGGATCGATTCCGGCTACATTGGGTTCGGATGAGATTAGACATAAATTGATCACGGCCCTGATGGGGGCGCAGGATGTTGATCTGGGCAACCAGTTGGAGGTCCAGAAATATGTCGATGGCTTGCCCGAGTTGATCAAGGGCACCGTCGGCTGCAATACGCCCTGCGTTTCAATCGAGGTGGGCAACGATCTGTTCATTCTGGATGCCGGTTCGGGCTTGCGCTCTTGTGGCATCGAGTTGCTGAAGGGCGATTTCGGGCGCGGGCAGGGGACGGCGCACATTTTCATCAGCCACACGCACTGGGATCATATCCAGGGGTTTCCTTTTTTCAGCCCGGCATACGTGCATGGAAACCGGATTTTCGTCTACAGCCCTTTCCCCGACCTGCAAGAACGGCTT
>CAYRXM010000082.1:0-21047 GCA_964428175.1 uncultured Anaerolineae bacterium | reverse complement strand
ATTAGGGCTATAAGCGCTATTGCGCGACGCGCCGTAATTGCGCGACGCGCAAGGCCAAAGAGCTTTTAGGACTGTAATCTTGACTGCGCATCGCGCCGTAATTGCGCGACGCGCAAGGCACGCTTTCAGCGCGATACGGTCATTGTCGCGCTACAAGCATGACCTATAACTGTGGCTATCCTTCGCCCCGCAGACGTGGGCAATGACTCCGTCTCGGGACGATTTTTCGTGCTTGGTCCCGTAGGAGGACGGACAGCAAGCACAAACTGTTCTATAATGTCGGACATCGAATTCCAAACAAAAAACAGGAGATGGAAAATGACCAGAATACTGCCTTTTATTTCGTTCTTTTTCGTATGTTTTGCAATATTTTGTATTATTTTTGGCGGATGGATGCTCATCGCCCCCGAAAAGGCCTTCAGGAAACGCAACAAGAAAAAAGACCCCACGCCAAAAGACATTGTCGAAACGAGAATCAGCGGTATCGTGAACTTGGCAATTGCCATAGTGCTGATGCTCACGTTCAGGATCGATGTCGGATTGCTGGACAAACCCGAGTTAGTCAGTTGGTCGGAAAATCAAACGGCTCGCCAGGATTATGAAAATATCATCGGCAATTTTCTCGACCAGACCGTTATTCCCGGTATGGTCGTGGGAATTGTCGACGAAAACGGATCCTACCTTTACAGCTATGGATACCACGGGGTCGACAAGCAGAAAATCACCCAGGATACGATATTTGAAATAGGATCCATGAGCAAGGTCTTTACCGGGCTACTGCTGGCCGAAGCAGTCGATTCCGGCTCTGCCGCGCTTGACGACCCCATTCGTTCCTGCATTCCTCAAGAATTCATAACCGGGCAAGCATTTTATGACCAGATCACGCTGGCCCACCTTACAACCCATACCTCTGGCCTCCCCAGGCAGCCCCCGGCCCTGGATTTTACGGCAGGAAGCCTGCTCGCCGGTCTGACCGGTGGCAATCCCTATGGAAAAGTGACCCGCGAGAAAGTGTTTTCGTATTTGGGTCGAACGGCCGCCCCCAAAAGCATTGGAACGGATTGGGAATACTCCAATTATGGGGTGGGCCTGCTGGGCGCCTGTCTTTCCGCCCAAAAGGGCCTGAGCTATGAAGAGACGCTGCGTCGCGTGATCGCGGATCCCCTGGAGATGACCAATACGGCCATACATCTCGATCAAGAACAAGCGCCATTGTTTGTGCCGGGGTATCGCGGCTATCTGCGGCTCGGCCGGCTCGTTTTGGGAATCAGGAACACGCCCTGGCTTATGGGCGAAGGGATGGCAGGTGCTGGCGGGATTCGCTCTTCGGGTACGGACATGCTCAAGTTTCTTGAGGCCTGCATTGCTGAAGAACCGGATTTTATCGCGCTCACCAAAAAGCCTATCTTCCGGATCGATGAAGCATCGGAAATAGGGATGGGTTGGATCATCGATGATGGCTCTCTAGAAGGCCAAACCGTCATTTGGCATAACGGCCAAACGGGAGGATTTAACAGCTATATCGCCCTATTTGCAGACCAACCACGAGGGGTGTTTGTCATAGCCAATACCAATGTTAACATTCAGCCTCTCGGGGAAGAAATCTTGGCGGCGCTTGGAGATTGACCGACGAGTCTGCTGAAAAAAAGGGCCAAGGGCGACCAATTTGACTTGTCACCAGGCAACCGAAAAGCCTGCAAGCGACGTGCTTGCAGGCTTTTGGGTTTGCCATCCCTATGCTTCTTGCCTCGGCACGGCAGATCAAACCGCCGCGCCAGATGTAGAGGTTATTCTTCTTTCTTGTTCCCCGCCAGCCGCTTGCGCAAGCGGTCAAACATTGGCGGCAAGCGCAGTGGAGCTGTGTCCTGCTTGGTGCCGCCCTGCACCATCACCTTGACCTTGTCCGAGATGTCCTGCGCGTCGTAATCACCATCGGCCAGGGCGCGCAGCAAATCGATCACCTGCTTTTCCAGTTTGGTTGGTTTGTAGCCTTCCTGAAGTTTGGTCTCGGCCATCACCAAAAGAAGCTGACGCTCGCCGGGATCCATGTCGGCCACCCCTCCGTTCAGCATCCACTCGATTTTCTCGGGGACAAACAACTGATCCTCGCTTTTTCTTTTTGCCATTGCTCACTCCTTCCCGGCAAAGCGCATCGGCGCTGCGCCGGCCCCCATAAAATATCAAAATCTGGATTGATTCAAATAACGCACGGCCGCCTCGGCCAGCAGCGCCGCGCCCACCGGCAGCGCCTGCTCGTCGATGTCAAAATGCGGGTCGTGGTGGTTGCGCAGCACACCATCGGCAATCGCCGCGCCCAGGCGCACAAAACAGCCCGGCGCGTGCTGGGCCAGAATGCTGAAATCCTCGCCGCCCATCATCGGCTCGGCGGGCTGTACGGCCTGCTGGCCCAACAAATCGACCGCCACACCGCGCACAAATTCGGTAAACGCCGGCTCGTTGGCCGTGACCGGGTAATTGGCGCTGAACGAGAGATCGAAATCGCCGCCCAGCGGCCGGACCGTCTCGAAAACGCGGCGCACCTCGTCCTTGATTTGCCCGTAGGTGCGGTCGTCCAGGGCGCGGATGGTGCCGGTCAGGGCCACCGATTCAGGAATGATGTTGTCTTTGCTGCCGCCGTGAACCGTGCCCACCGTCACAACACCCGAATTGACCGGATTGAGCCGCCGCGAAACCACCGTTTGCAGGCCCAGAATCACCTGCGCGGCGAGCACAATCGGATCGACGGCCATGTGCGGCATCGCGCCGTGACCGCCCTGGCCGTGAATGTTGGCCTCGAACAAGCCGGCGGCAGCCATCTGCGGGCCGGGTGAGAAAAAGACCTGCCCGGCCGGAAAAATGGAAAAAACGTGCAGGCCCAACACCGCGTCAACGCCGTCCATCGCCCCGTCGGCGACCATACGCATCGCCCCGCTCTGCTCTTGCTCATCGACGGTTTCTTCGGCGGGTTGGAACAAAAAGCGCACCTGGCCGCGCGCCGGCGGCCTCTCGGCGAGCAGTTTGGCCGCGCCCAGCAGGCAGGCCACATGCGCATCGTGACCGCAGGCGTGCATCACACCGGAATTTTGCGAAGCAAACGGCAGGCCGGTGGCCTCACTCAAGGGCAGCGCATCCATATCCGCGCGCAAGGCAATCACCGGCGACGCATCACCTTCGGGCGATGAACTGCCCAACGTGCCAACCACGCCCGTCTTGCCCACCCCGGTCTCGACTGCAATGTCCATCTCGCACAAGGTTTGGGCCACAAAACGGGCCGTCTCTACCTCGTGAAAGGCCAATTCGGGATGTTGATGGACGTGCCGCCGCCAGGCGACGATTTGATCGGCGATTGCTTGTGCGCGCTCGAGCATCTATAGTCTCCCTGTTTTGTCTCGCGTCTATTATACCACATGATGAACAGAGAGAGAAGTCATCCCGATCCGCTGCTATTTTCGTGCGCCGGTTTCGCCCATGACTAAAAGACCATTGCCCATCGTTGATAGATTGTGCTATAATAATCAAGAAAACGTAACTGCTCAACCTCCCCTTGCGAAGGTTTGTAACCTTTTAGAGTAAGAAGACGAGGTAAACAATGCCCGCAGATTTTGATCCCATCTGGTTATTGGTCGCAGTTGGCACGCTAGTGGCGGCAGCGATTGGCATTTTTGCGTTCATCATTGTCTACTTGCGACGCACCACTGCCCCCAAACAAGACAAACGCGCACCCCGGCAGGAGCCTCAACCCGTACGCGAACCTCAACCGGCACGCGAACCCCAGCTCGTGCGCGAGCCTGTCCGAGCGCCAGCGCCCGATCCGGTTGATTCAACGCCGATTGCGCTTCCGTCCAGCCCCGGTGAAGTGATGCGCGTGATCCGCGACCCGGAAGCAGGGCGCATCATGGTCGAGATCGACGGCCAGCGATATACCCATATTCGCGAGATCCGAGATGCCCAGGTTGGCCGCCGGGTGCTGTGGGCCGTCGCCGACCTGCTGCGCTTTACCGGCGGCATGGCCGCCAACCCGCAGGCGCTAAAAAGCATCCCGCCGCCCGAAGAGGCCGCCGCGCCACAACCAGCGACCGAAATCATGGCCCAACCCAGGCAAATCGAACCCCTGTCGGGGTTCGAACCCCCGCCGGCGTTCGAACGCCCGCCCTTGTCCACACCACCCCCGCCGGCCGTATCGCCCAGGCCGGCCTCCACGCCGGTCTCCGAGCCAGCGCCAGGCGCAAACGTCGGGCAGACGCTTACCTCCTTTTTCCGGCGTGGCTTCCAACCCGCCGCGACCACGACGCAGCCGTCCTCGTTCATCGACCAAATTGAAGCGATTTTGCAGCGGCGCATCGCCGATTTGCCGCAGCCGCCGCCTTTTGGCGTTCACGTCCAGAGCGCGCCAGACGGTACGCTGGAAATTGAAGTCGATCGCCGGATCTACAACAGCCCCGCCGAGGTGCCCGACCCGCACATCCGCCAATTGATCCAGGACGCCGTCGCCGAGTGGGAAAGACGGTGAAAAAGAAAACGGCCTCTGGATTTTCCAGAGGCCGTTTGGTATCGTACTCAAATCAGAATGGAATCTCGTTCTCTTCAACGAAATCCGGCGGCGGCTCCGACGGGCCGAACTCTTCTTCGCTCGCACCGGCATCGCCGCGCCCGCCCAGGAACTTGACCGTACGCGCGGTCACTTCAAAGCTGGCCCGCACGACGCCATCGTTGCCTGTCCAGGTGCGCGGGTTCATTACCCCGTTCTCAGATGTCCCGTTCATCGTCCCTTCGACGTACACCTGGCGGCCTTTGGCCAAAAACTGGTTGACCGTCTCGGCCAGGCCGCGCCAGCAGGTTACCCGCCAAAAGATGGTCTGCTCCCAGGTGTTGCCACCATAGCCCTCTTTCCAGCCATCGGGGCATTCCGGGTTCGTCGATTTGGGGATTTTGTTCGAGGTGGCGAGGGTAAAGTTGGTCACGGCTGTGCCGCTGGGGGTGTAACGCATTTCGGGGTCGCGGGTCAGGTTTCCGATCAAAACAACCTTGTGAAACATCGATCATGCCTCCTTGAAAAAAAACGCGGTTCGGTTTGTTCGCCAATTGGCTTCATCTTACCCCAAAAGGTACAAATTGTCAATCCCTGGCGCTTGACAGATCAAATCACACATAGTATAATGCGCCGGGTCAGCCAGCACAGCAGGAGATATTCGCCAGTTGTTCTACACAGAGCAGCTAGCTTTTTTTGGTTAGCAGGTTCAATCCCTGTGCGGCTCACTCTGGCAAAGGCAGTCACTGCCCCGAACCTGGATTGTTCATACAACCTGGCCTGTCACCACAGCCGGGGAGTATCAGGAATCAATGTTCGTGTCAGTGAAAAGACTGGGCCTCCAGAGATCCAGGTTTTGGTCTGCAAGCGATCTCTATATTGGCGAGGTCGCTTTCTTTGTTTCAGGCACATTCACCTCACTCGCTTTGCACCTTCCGTGCCACTACGGTCACAAACCGACCTTCACAGAACATTGACTTGCCACGTTCTGGCGTATCTGGCTTGACCATTCCATCCTTGCCGGTTTGAAACCGGACCTGACCATAGAAAGGAAAACAAACGTGGACGCGACCGGAAATCCGGATTGCGAAGTTCACTTATGGGGCCGGAATAACTTTTCTCGCTGCCAGTTCTATAACCATACATCCTGGCAGGTCGTCGCGCCTGCCACTGTCTTGCATCGTCAGGATCCAAGCAGGACGTAAAACGGCCTCCTTGTTTGCCGAGGGACCGCAAAACGTGCTGCGGTCCTTTTTATTTGTCCTTGCCGGACACAATGCGAAACAAGGAGGGCGTCATGTTGTATGTCAGCCAGTTAAAGGAAAAACAAATCTGGGATGCCTGGGGCGCATCGGTGGGATACTGCACCGACGTGCTGGTCGGCAGCCCGGACCACGCATTTCCTCCCATCTGCGCGCTGGCCGTGCGCAACTCGGACTTGCACTTTGTTGCCGCCGAGCAGGTCAGCGGGTTGTTTCCCAGCATCATCCTCACCGTACCCAAAAACGAGATCAAACCATACACGCCGACCGGCGACGAGTTGTGGTTGCTCGACCGCGTGATCGACCGCCAGATCGTTGATACCGAAGGACGGCGCGTAGTGCGCGTCAACGACCTGCAACTGGCCAAAGTGCGCGACCGCTTTTGTCTAACCGGCGTCGACGTGGGCGGGGTGGGCCTGTTGCGCCGCCTGGGTGTGGAGCGGCCGGTCGACGCGATCATGAACCTCGTCAAGCGGCCGCTGCCCAAAGGCGTCATCCCCTGGCAAGACGTTGCCCCCCTGCATCGCGAAGACCCGCTGCGGCTGCGCATCTCGCGTGACCGGATCAGCCAGCTCCCGCCGGCCGACATTGCGGCCATTCTCAATGACCTGGACCGGCAAACCGGCCAGGCCTTGATCGCCTCGCTGGACGACGAGACGCTGGCCGACGCATTGGAAGAAGTGCCGACCGAATTCCAGGTCGCCGTGCTGGCCAACCTGGAACCGGAGCGCGCCGCCGACATCCTGGAAGAAATGCCCCCCGACGAGGCAGCCGACCTGTTGGCCGACCTGCCCGCGCAGACCAGTGACCGGCTGCTGGAGTTGATGGATGAACAAGATGCCCAGGACGTGCGCACCTTGCTGACCTACCCGGAAAACTCGGCCGGCGGCATCATGAACACCGAGTTTGCCGCCGTGCCGGTCGGGATGCGCGCCGGCCAGGCGCTCGATTATCTGCGCAAGTCCGAACAGGCCCGCGATGACGAAGCGATGTACTATATATATGCGATAAACGAGGAAAATCATCTATCCGGTGTGATCAGCCTGCGCAACCTGGTGATGGCGCCGCCCGACGCTGATTTGAGCGAATTGGTCGAAAAAGACCCCATCGCTGTAGAAGCACACACCTCGCAAGAAGAGGTGGCCTACCTGGTGGCCAAGTACGATCTGCTGGCTGTGCCGGTCATCGACCAATCCAGGACGCTGTTGGGCATCGTCACCGTCGACGATGCAATCGACGCTGTGCTGCCCACAGCCTGGAAAAAGCGCATCCCGCGCTTCTTTTAATCCGGGGAGCCGACGATGAAAAAATTACTCCAACCGTTCCAGAACCTGTTTCGCCGGCTGTGGTTCTACCTGGCCCTCTTTGGCCCCGGGCTGATCACTGCCAGCGCCGACAACGACGCGCCGGGCATCGCCACCTATTCGATGGCCGGCTCGACCTATGGCTATCGCTTTCTGTGGCTGATTTTGATCGTCACGGTGGGCGAAGTGGTGGTGCAAGAGATGGCCGCGCGCATGGGCGCTGTCACCGGCAAGGGCACCGCCGACCTGATCCGCGAACGATTTGGCGTACGGGTAACTGCGTTCGCCATGTTTTGCCTGCTGCTGGCTAACCTGGGCACCACCATCGCCCAGTTTGCCGGCATCGCCGCCGCCGCCGAACTGCTTGGCGTGAGTCGATACATCGCCGTGCCGCTGCTGGCCCTGTTTGTGGGTTTTATTGTCTTGCGCGGGTCGTACCAATACGTGGAAAAGGTGCTGCTGGTGCTCTGCCTGTCGGCGTTGAGCTATGTGGTCACTGCCTTTTTGCTGCGCCCGCCGTGGGCCGAAATCGCCCGTCAGGCGATTACGCCTTCCTTCCAAGTCGGCGCCGATTACGTCCTGGCCGTGCTGGCAACCATCGGCACGACGATCACCCCCTGGGGCATTGTCTACATCCAGGCCTCGATTGCCGACAAGGGCGTGTCGATGGAACAGTATCGCTACACGCGCATAGACGTGGTCAGCGGCGCGGCATGGGGCAACATTGTCTCGGCATTCATCGTCATCTGCACGGCGGCAACGCTGTACATCGCCAAGACGCCCGTCGAAACGGCTGAGCAAGCCGCGCTGGCCCTGGCTCCGCTGGCCGGAGAAGGCGCGCGCTATCTGTTTTCGATAGGGCTGCTGGGCGCTTCGATCCTGGCCGCGTCGGTGCTGCCGTTGTCGACGACCTATGCGATCTGTGAAGCGTTCGGCTGGGAGCGCGGATTGGACCACCCGGCGCGCGAAGCGCCGGTCTTTTACGGCCTCTATGTGGTTATGATCGTCATCGGCGTGCTGGTGGTGCTCATCCCCGGCGTGCCGCTCTTTGGCCTGATGTGGCTGTCGCAGGCGCTCAACGCCATCCTGCTGCCGATCTTGTTGGTATTGGTACTGCGTCTGATCAACAACCGGCGGGTGATGGGCGATTGGATAAACAAACGGTGGCAAAACGTGCTGGCCTGGGGAATGACCGCCGGCATCGCCTGTGTCACGCTGGTGCTGCTCGTTTCGCCGTGGCTGCATTGATCTCGATTTGATTTGGGAGTACAATCACAGGTATGGCTCAACCCAACAGCGCGTCTCTAATCGCACAACTGCTCTCCTGGCTCCGCAAGCTGGCGCGCTCGCGCCCCGCTCAGCGTGCGAGCGTAGTACTGGCCCTGGTCATGGTTCTGGGCATTGTCGATTATGAACGCTACCTGTCCGGATCGAACCTGCCGCTGGACACATACCCGGCGCTCGCACTTGGCGAATACCGGCGATTGATCGTCTTGTCGCCGCACTGCGACGACGAAGCACTGGGCGCGGCCGGGCTGATCCAGGCCGCGCTGCGATATGGCATCGAGGTACACGTGGTGGTCGCCACCAACGGCGATGGCTATTTCTTTGCCACGGTGGACGAGTTCAAGCGCGCCTTTCCTCGCCCGCAAGACTTTATCGACATGGGCGAGCGCCGCCGCCAGGAATCGCTGGACGCGATGTTTAGTTTGGGCCTGCCGCCCGACGCGATCACTTTTTTGGGCTATCCAGACCGGGGACTGTCGGCGATGTGGTGGCAAAACTGGGACCAGGACCAGCCCTACCGCTCGCCCTATTCACAGCGCACGCACAGCCCCTATACGAACACCCGCCGGCCCGGCGCGCCTTACAGCGGCGCGGCGCTGCTCGAAGACCTGCGTGGCATCCTGGACGAATTCCAGCCCGACCTGATCGTGCTGCCCCATCCCCTGGACGAGCATCCCGATCACCGCGCGTTGAGCGCATTTGTGTCTCTGGCCGTCGAAATGGCGCACGTCGACGGTCCGGCCTATGAACCGACGTTGTTGGGTTACCTGGTACATTATGGTATGTATCCCCAACATCGCCGGCTGACTGCGCTGGACGGCCTGCGACCGCCGCGCCAGTTGGCGACGGTCGGCGAATGGACGCAGTGGATGCTTTCGTCAAGCGACATCGCTGCCAAGCGACGGGCCATAAACGCCTACCGCTCTCAGCAGCGCTTGTTGGGAGCATTCCTGCACCGCTTTGTGCAGCCCAACGAGCCATTTGTGCGCCTGGAAGCGGCCACCGTGCTGGGCATCGTCACTGCGGAGGCGCTGCCCGACGCAGACAGTTCCTCGGTGCAAGACAAAACCATCGCCTTGCCGCGCGCCGACGATCCGGTGCAAGACAGCGTGACGCGCATCGCGCGCAGCGGCGCCGACCTGGCCGGGCTGCGCGTGTTCCGCCTGGGAGACGACCTGTGGGTGATGATCGAACTGAATGCCCCGGTCAGCCGCACATTCAGCTATCACTTGAACGTACGCGCATTTTCCACCGCCAGCACCACCACCTGGCAGGGATACTATGCGCGCGCCGACACCGATGACGCCTGGGCGCGCGGAAACCAGGTGTGGTTCAAGCTGGATCGAGAGACACTGGGCAATCCAGATTGGCTGGCCGTCACCGCTGAGACGCGACAGGGCATCACGCTCGACCACACGGCCTGGCACCTGATCCGCCTCCAAACCTGGCCGTGGGAAAAAGCCGGTGCAGACGAACGCGAGTGAACGCGCCTGGCACATCCGCCCATACAAGCCGCGCGACCGCACCGCGGTCTGGCAGCTGGCCGCCGACACGGCTTTTTTCGGCGACCCGGTCGAGACCTTTCTGGATGATCGCACTCTTTTTTGTGAAGCATTTGTGGCCTATTACACCGACTATGAACCGGAGCACCTGTGGGTGGCCCAGGCCGGCGGCCAAGTAGTCGGCTATGTGTCCGGCGGCAGCGACAGTCGCCGGGCGCAGGCGATGGCCGCGCGCATCGCGCCCCGCCTGGCCGGGCGTTTGTTGATGGGCAAGTATCGGCTGGGGCGCAAGACGCTGCGCTTTTGCTGGCGCGGCCTGCGCGCGTGGGCGCGGCGAGAAATGGCGAGCGCATCACCGGCTGGCTTTTCTGCCCACCTGCACATCAATGTCGCCGCCGCCATGCGCGGGCAGGGCGTGGGACGCGCACTGATCCAGGCCTGCCTGGCCCGCTTTTGGGTCGAGGGCGTGCCGGGCGTGTACCTGCACACCACCAGCCATAACCAGGCCGCCTGCCGCCTCTACGAGCGCGTCGGGTTCAGGCTGCTGGAGGCCCGGAAAACCACGCTCTGGCACGGCCTGATCGATGGGCTGGTCGAAAACCGGGTCTATGGCATCACACCGGCCTGGCAGACATCCGCTTGAGCAGGTGGCCGCACACGACACCTATTGAATGGCAGCAAACGATGACCGACAACATATTGACCCGCATCCTCAGCCAGATACAAATCCCTGACCTGCTGGACGCACTGACCGGGTGGCTCGGCCCAAGCGATTTGCAATCGCTGCTGCTTGAGGTTTACCGCCGCCGCGCGGCCCAGATCACTCCTGCCCGCCTGCTGCAACAATATGAACAAAACCGCTTCGTGTGCCCGGCACAGATCGATCCGCAACAACAGCTTGCTTTCGATCAACTCGCTTACTCGCTGCTCCCGACCGGTTTCCAGGCCATCGAACTCTCCCCGGTCTGCCCATTGGGCAGCAGTTCGGCGGTCGCCACCGTTGACCAAAACAAAATCGTCACCACCATTCGCAACACCGAGGTCTGCGCCGACTCGACCAACGTGCTGGCCCTCGAATGCGCGCTGCGTCGCCGCGAACTGGGCCGGCAGCGCGATCGCCGCAGCGAACCGGTCAAACTATGCGCCAGCCAGCGGGTGATCCGCGCCCAAGTCTTTGATGGCCCGGCCTCGTTTGCCCATTTTCGCCTGTTGAGCCTGTGCACCGCCGGCCGAGATCGCGGATCGTACCGCTTTGAGATCGATGCGCTCAAGGAACAGATCGGCTTTTACCTGGCCCTGATCCGGGCCTGCCAACAAAAGGGGTTCGCCATCGGCCAGATCGGAGTCATCGTCACCGCATTCGACCAAATTCGCACCGCAGCATTGTGCGACGAGGTCATCGCTCCGCTGGCAGCTCAATACGCGGGTATTTCAATCGACATTGATCAGACGAATACGGACAAACAGAACTATTATTGCAGCGCACGGTTCCAGATTCGAGTCGGCGATACGGATGGAAACGACTATTTGATCGTCGACGGCGGTTTTACGGATTGGACGCAGAAATTGTTGAGCAACCGCAAAGAGCGCCTGTTGATCAGCGGCATGGGCAGCGAGCGATTTTTGTTCTGCTTTGGACGCTCCCACTGACCAATCATTGCGCGCCTCGACCGCTTTAAAAGGAGCAGACGATGGAAACGGCAACGATATGTGGCCTGCGCCTCTTTTTCGACGCTGCAGAGCGCGAGACTGCCGACATGGTTGGCGAGGCTATCGAAAGGAGCGTGCGCCTGCTCAAAACGCACTGGAACCTCGACCCGCCTCAGGACTGCCGGGTCTATGTGATGACCTCCTGGCAGCAATTTATGTTTCAGGCCGCGCCCTGGCCCTGGCGCATCTGGATGGTGCCGACCTGGCCCTTGTGGGCCGGACGGGCGCAAAAACTGTGGGCCGTCGCCGGCGGCTTTCACCAAGCCTTTGGGCGACGGCGCGCGGTCGGCGTCAAGCCCTACCGGTTGATGCAGCAAGCCGATTCGAGCATCGGCAGGCGCATCTTTGTCGCCGACGAATACGAATCGCCGCAGCGCAAGGTGCAGCACACCACCTGTCACGAACTGACCCACGCTTTCACCGCGCACCTCCTGCCGCCGATGTGGCTCAACGAAGGGCTGGCCATGCGCACCGTCGATCTCTTTGCCGGAGCGCCCACCGTCCAGGCCGAGACGATTGAGGTGCTCGCCCGCGCGTCGAATACGACCGATTCGTCCCGCTACCAGCAGATCGATCCGCGCAATCCCGAAACGATCCTCTATCACACCGTGCGCGGTTACTGGCTCACGCGGTTCCTCCAGGATCAACATCTCGACCTGCTCAAGCGGCTGCTCACGCGGCGGTATGACCGCCCCACCCTGGCTCGAGAGATTGCCGTCGCCGTGGGGCTGGATGCAAGCACGCTCTGGCAGCGCATCGACGGCATCATTGTCGACCACTTGGGTCAGGCGTGACACCAGGCTCGCACTTGTTCTCAAAACCATTTTTCACGTATAATAGAACCAATCTATTCCCTATTCTCCCGAAAGGAGCACCAACCATGATCGACTTGAATCAGTTTGAAGTCTGGTTCGTCACCGGCAGCCAGCATCTCTATGGCGAAGAAACGCTGGCCCAGGTTGACCGCGACTCGCAAGCGATTGCTCAGGCGCTAAACGCCGCATCGCAAATCCCCGTGCGCGTGGTGTTCAAGCCCGTGCTGACCACCCCGGAGGCGATTCACACCCTCTGCCAGGAGGCCAACGTCGACGCCAACTGCATCGGCCTGATTACCTGGATGCACACCTTTTCACCGGCCAAGATGTGGATCGCCGGGCTGGGTGCATTGCAAAAGCCCTTTATGCACCTGCACACCCAGTTCAACCGCGACATCCCCTGGGCCGAGATCGACATGGATTTTATGAACCTCAACCAGTCGGCGCACGGCGGGCGCGAGTTTGGCTTTATTGGCACGCGCATGCGCAAGGAGCGCAAGGTGGTGGTCGGCCACTGGCAGGACCCCGAGGTGCTCGACCAGGTGGGCGTGTGGACGCGCGCCGCCTGCGCCTGGCACGACTCGCAGGGGATGAAGGTGGCCCGTTTTGGCGACAACATGCGTGAGGTCGCCGTGACCGAGGGCGACAAGGTGGAGGCGCAAAAGCGCTTCGGCTACTCGGTCAACGGCTATGGCGTGGGCGAGCTGGTGCAATTTGTCGACGCCGTCACCGGGGCCGAGATCGAGCGCCAACTGGCCGCATACGACGCCCAATACGTCGTCGCGCCCTCCTTGCAGGCGGGCGGCGATCAACGCGATGCCCTGCGCGCGTCGGCGCGGATCGAATTGGGTATGCGCGCTTTTCTGCAAAGCGGCGGGTTCAAGGCTTTCACCACCACCTTTGAAGACCTCTACGGGCTGGCCCAACTGCCTGGCCTGGCTGTGCAGCGCCTGATGGCCGACGGCTATGGCTTTGGCGCAGAGGGCGACTGGAAAACGGCGGCCCTGGTGCGGGCGATGAAGGTGATGGCGGCCGGCCTGCCCGGCGGCACCTCGTTTATGGAAGATTACACCTACCACCTCGACCCGGCGGGGATGAAAGTGCTTGGCGCGCACATGTTGGAGGTTTGCGCCTCCATCGCCGAGGGGCAGCCCCGGCTGGAAATGCACCCCCTGTCGATTGGCGGCAAAGATGACCCGGCGCGGCTGGTCTTTGACGTGCCCAACGGCCCGGCGGTCAACGCCTCGATCATCGACCTGGGCAACCGCTTTCGCATGCTGGTCAACCCGGTCGATGTGGTTGCGCCCGATGCGCCGTTGCCCAAGCTGCCGGTCGCCCGCGTGGTGTGGGTGCCGCAGCCCAACCTCAAGGTCGGCGCGGCAGCATGGATTCTGGCCGGCGGCGCGCATCATACCGGGTTCAGCCAGGCCATCAGCGCCGCCCACCTGCAAGACTGGGCCGAGATGGCTGGCATCGAGTGTGTGACCATCGACCGGCAGACGACAGTGCCGGAATTCAAAAAAGAACTGCGCTGGAATGAGGTTTATTACTGGCTGGCGCAGGGCTTGGGCTAATCGAGAAACAAGGTCCGGGAATGTCTTTTCTGTTCTGGCTCGAATTGACCGTACTCGGCGTTTCGACTCTCGTCTCAACCAGTTTGATCCTGGTCGTTCTGGGCGTGGCCCCGCGACGCAAGGCCAACCAGGCATTTGCCTTGTTTGTGCTGATGCAAACCATCTGGTCGACATCGTCGGGCCTGCTCTGCCTGTCGCTGTGGAGCGAGCAAGCACTGCCCGTAGGCCTCTTTCGCCCGTACGCCGGTATGTGGCTCGAAATCGCCGCTCTGGCGGTCGGGTTGATGGGCACGTTTGCGCTAAACTTTACGGCCAGCTACCTGGACTGCCACACGCGGCCAACCCGGCTGGCCGTGGTCGCCGGACTGGCCGTAAACGGCATTTTTGCCATCCCGCTCTTCCAGCATCACCTGCTCAACGGGCCGCGCCTCGACCACAACGGCATCTTGGTCGAACGGATCAGCCCGTGGGGCTGGCTCGGCGGCGCTGTCGCCTTTGCCTACGTGGTGTGGTCGCTGGTTCTCTTTTGGCGCGAACGCCATCGCAAAAGCCAAGCCAGCTTTGCCTGGGGGATGTTTGCCCTGTTGATCGGCATGCTGGCCGGCGCGGGCTTGAAACTGCCCTTTCCTTTCACCATGGCAACAATCAACCTGGCCGGTTTTTCGCTCTTTGGTTATGGCATCATCCACAAGCAAATCCTCAACCCGCTGCAAGAACACATCGTTGAGCGTACCCGCGCCGAGGCCGAGGCCGCGCGGCGCACCCAAAGCCTGCTGGCGATCAACAAACTGGCGATCCAATGTACCACCGTGCCCCCAGAAACAGACCTGTTCCGGCTGGTCAGCGAGGAACTGAGAGCCATCACCGGGTCAATGGCGGTCTCGTTTACAACCTTTGATCCGCGGCGGCAGCAGCTCGTCATTCGCTACATCGCCACACACGGCACGCTGTTGAACAAGGCCAATGAACTGTTGGGTCGCAGTATGATCGGGCTGACCATGCCGGTCGGCCCAGAGATGCACGCGCGCATGCTCAACCAGGTGATCAATGTTGAGCAAGATTTGACCGCCTCGACCTTTGGTGTTATTTCCCCGTCGATCGCCCAGGTCATCCAGACCGCGTTGGACATCGATTCGCTAACCGCCATTGTGCTCAAGGAACAAGAGCAACTGCTCGGCACGCTGGTTGTTATCGCCTCGGTTGGCGCCCCGCCCATCGACCTCGACGTCGCCCAAACCTTTGCCAGCGTCGCGGCGGCAGCCTTGCAGCGCGCGCGGGCCGAAGAAGCGCGCCGCATCAGCGAAGAATGGTATCGCACCATCTTTGAATACGCCGCCGACGGGCTGATCCGCATCAACGCCAGCGGGATCATCACCGACGTCAACCGGCGGACCACCGAAATCCTCGGCCCGCAGGTGCACAGCTATATTGGCGAGCCGGTCACCGTTTTTGGACATCTGGTTTCCAGGCAATCACTGCGCGAGGCAATCGCCCATTTTGAAATCGAACAAAACCAGTTTGCGCCCTACGAAATGCTGGTCAACCGCGTTGATGGTGTACCGTTGTACATCGAAATCAATGCCCGGCCGATCATGAACAATGACCGGATCGACGGAGCGATTGTCGTCGTGCGCGACATCAGCGAGCGGAAACAGGCCGAAGACATCTTGCGACTGCGCAACCGCGAGCTTCAGGTGCTCAACCAGGCCGGCCAGGCGTTCAACTCGTCGCTCGAATTGGACGACGTCTTGATCACGGTGCTCGAACAAGTGCGCGAAACGCTCAACGTCACCGGCTGCTCGGCCTGGCTGATCGATCACCCCAGCGGTGAATTGGTCTGTCGGCAGTGCGCCGGGCTGAAAAACGACGTCGTGCGCGGCTGGCGGTTGTCGCCATCGCAGGGCATCGCCGGGTGGACGGCCACACACAACCAGAGCCTCATCATCCCGGATACAGGAGCAGACACCCGCTATTTCAGCGGCGTCGACGTTGAAACCGGAATGGGCATGCGCTCTTTGCTGTCAGTACCCCTGCAGGTCAAAGACACCGTCATCGGCGTGTTGGAAATCGTCGATGTTGAGGTCAACCGCTTTACCCAGGCCGACCTGCCGCTGGCCGAAGCACTGGCCTCGACAGCAGCCACGGCCATCGAAAACGCGCGGTTATACGAACAGGCGCGCCACGACGCGCGCGTGCGCGAAACCCTGCTGCAAGAAGCCAACCATCGCGTCCGTAACAACCTGGCCGCCATCCTGGGCATCCTCAAGCTGGAAATGGATCGCCCGCCCGCGCCAGACCTGGACTATCATTCGACCGTCCAGGACCTCACCGCGCGCATCCGCGGGCTGTCGAGCGTACACAACATGCTTTCCAAGACCCAGTGGTCGCCCCTGCCCCTGGAAAAGCTGGCCTACGAGATCGTCTCGTCCGCGCTGAACGGCTCGCCGATCCGGCAGCGCATCCAGTTCAACCTGTCCAGCAACAACGGCTCGCCTGTCGCCCCGGCAGAAGAGCCGCTGCTGATCGGCCCCCGGCAGGCAACCGGGCTGGCCATAATCCTCAACGAACTGACCACCAACAGCATCAAGCACGCCTTTCAGGAAAAAACAAGCGGACAGATCGACGTGCAGGTATGCATCGAGGCAGATCGGTGGATTAATGTAACATTCCGCGATGACGGCCCCGGCTGGCCGGAAGACGTTCTGCAGGGCGAACGGCAGAATGTGGGGCTGCACCTGATCCGCATGATGGTGCGCAGCCCGTTGCAGGGCCAGCTCGACCTGGACAACGACCACGGCGCGGTCGCGACGATTCGCTTCAGACAGACGCCGCCGTAGCAGACAGGTACTGTCCCTTGTGCCTGCGGATAATTGCCTGGATAAACCAAGCGTGATAAGGTCAGACGAAACTCAAAAATGGGTCGGTGAGTTCACCGCGACGAATGACCATCAATTTGCACGTTGAGCGGGTACAGATGAACGAGTTGTATGTCTTGCTGGGTGGTATGAAGCAGGTCGAAGATCGGGCAGAAGCAAAACAAGGTGAGAAAAAGAAGCGATGCCGGAGCCTGGCTCCGGCCCACAGTTGGTTGTGGAGTGCGATTGAACCTGAAAGCAAGTTGTTGTTGGCGGTTGAGGTTGGGGATCGCACGCTGGATATGGCATAACTTGCTCGACGGCTGGGCAGGATTGTGCCACAACGATGTCTGCCCGGCGCCGGACCTGCGCATCTGCCACGAGATCGCCCCCTTTTTGGCCCAGGAGATCACCTTTTTGCTCGATGGTGGAAACATCAGTCGTTGGGCAGACGCTGCAGGCGGACACCATGACAGTGATCCAGGCACCCACGCAGCAGACCGGGATCGGCTGCTGGGAGGCTCGTTTTGGCGGCGGGTGTGAGGCGACGGCGTAAACGGCCAATCTACATTGGCACACACTCAGAAGAGGAAATCCGATGGACATGCACCGCATTTCTCTGGATGGCGATTGGCAGTTGGCCTTTGCGCCGGAAAACCAGTTCCACCTTGAAGGCCCGGATGCCCTGGACGCTGCCGGGATGGAGACGATCCCGGCGCGGGTGCCCGGCAACGTCGAACTGGATCTGGTGCGCGCCGGCCTGTTGCCAGAGCCGTTCTATGCCGACCACATCCGCCAACTGCGGGCGCTGGAATTCAACGAGTGGTGGTACACCCGAGACATCACGCTGCCGGAGGTCGATAGGCCCGACAGTCTGGGCTGGGATCTGATCTTTGCCGGGCTGGACACGCTGGCCACGGTGTGGGTCAACGGCGTCGAGGTGGGGCAGGCTGACAACGCGCTGATTCCACACCGCTTCGACGTGACTGGCGCCCTTCGTCCGGGGGTGAACCGCATCGTGGTGCGCCTCGGTTCGTCGGTCAACGCGGCGCGCCGTTTTCACTATGACGCCTCGATGATGAGCTGGGAGCATCGCGAGGAAGGGCTGTTCGTCCGCAAAGCGCCGCACGTGTGGGGCTGGGACATCATGCCGCGCGCCGTGTCGGCGAGCATCTGGCGCTCCGTCTGGCTGGAGACGCGCCCGCCGACGGTGATCGAGCAGCTTTACTATTGGACGGTAGACGCGAATAGCGAGGGAGCTGTGTTGGGCGTGCGCTTTCAGTTCCGGGTCGATCAGCCGCTGCTGGACGGCCTTTCGCTGCGCTTTGACGGCCAATGTGGAGAGCACTGCTTTGCGTACGAGTGGCCGGTCGAGTTTGTGGCCGGCGGCTGCCGCGTCTCGGTGCCCGGCGCGCGCCTGTGGTGGCCCAGAGGATATGGCGATCCGAACCTGTACCGGATTACCGCCCGGCTCTGTCGCGGGGATGAGGTGCTAGCCGAGCACACCGACCGCGTCGGCATCCGCATGCTGGCCCTGCAGCGCACCGAAACGTCCGGTTTGCCGGTGACCTCGCCGCCGGCCGGGCGCGATGGGCGAATCGACACGCTGCCCGATCCAGACAGCCATTTCTATTTCACTGTCAATGGCGAGCCGATCATGATCAAGGGGGCCAACTGGGTGCCGCTGGATGCCTTTCACAGCCGCGACGCCGAACGGGTAGATGACGTCGTCGCGCTGTTCGACGACCTGGGCTGCAACATGATCCGCTGCTGGGGCGGCAGTGTGTACGAGGATCAGCACTTTTTTGACCTGTGCGACGAAAAGGGCATCCTGGTCTGGCAGGATTTCGCTTTTGCCTGCTGCCGCTATCCGCAGACGGAAGCATTCCTGACCCAGGTGCGCCAAGAGGTGCAGGTGGTGGTCGAGACACTGCGCAACCACGCCAGCCTGGCCCTGTGGTGCGGCGACAACGAGATCGACATGACCTACCTGTCCGACGGCTTGTCTCCGGCGTGCAACCGCCTAACCCGCGAGGTGATCCCGCAGGTGCTGCATCGCTGCGATCCGTATCGTCCATATGTGCCGAGTTCGCCCTACGTCCCGCCGGTGTTGGAAGGCAACCCCGACACTTGGACGCGCACGCCAGAGCAGCACCTGTGGGGGCCGCGCGGCTATTTCAAAGGCCCGTTCTACACCCGGCACAGCGCGCACTTTATCGGCGAGATCGGCTACCACGGCTGCCCTAACATCGCCTCGATCCGCCGCTTTATCGACCCGGACTTGGTCTGGCCGTGGCAGGGCAACGACCAGTGGCAGGTACACGCGGTCTATCACTGGCGGCACCAGGCCATCGACCGCGACCGGATCGCGCTAATGGCTAACCAGGTGCGCGAGCTGTTCGGCGAGATCCCCGACGACCTGGAAACGTTTGCCCTGGCCAGCCAGATCACCCAGGCGGAGGCAAAAAAGTTCTTTATCGAGTCGACGCGGCTACGCAAGTGGCAGACCAGCGGCATTCTGTGGTGGAACGTCATCGATGGCTGGCCGCAGTTCTCCGACGCGGTGGTCGACTATTATTTCGGCATCAAGCTGGCCTATCACTATATCCGGCGCTCGCAGCAGCCGGTGTGCGTGGTGGTCGGCGAGGCGGGGGCGGGCAAGTATCTGCCGGTAGTGATCTGCAACGACACGCTGCGACCGGCGGCGGTGCGCTACAAGGTGTGGGACGCCGACGACGGCGCGGTGCAGGTTGAAGGCGAAGCAGTCGTCCCGGCAAACCAGAACTGGCAGGTCGGGCGCATTCGCACCTATGCCAGCGACCAGCGGCTGTACCTGATCGAGTGGCAGGTGGATGGGCAGGTGTTTGGCAACCACTATCTGGCCGGCCTACCGCCTATGTCGCTGGCCCGCTATCGATGCTGGCTGCCGCACATCGGGGCGCTTGCAGCGCCGTTTGACCCGGTGTTGATCGCACAGACTTCCAACGTCAGCGCAAACATCTCGGCGGGAAAAGCGGGCTAATGTACAGGAATAGCGCTGCAGTGGATCGAGCGCGACTTGACTGACTGGCAGAATGACGCGCATTTGTGAAAACGAACGCGGCTCAATCCCGGCCTGCAAGGTGGGCCGCGAGTGGCGGGGCCCCCCGACGCGGGGGCCCGCCCCCACAGGAAAGCTGAATCGTCGAACGGACGGAGCAAAATGCTCCGCCGCCAGCATCCTGAACGGCTGACGCGCCTGTGAAAGGACAGTCCAACGGGACAGACCAACCAGGACAGCGTCCACGCCCTCGCCCGGCAGATCGATGCCGAAATCGCCGCCCTGCCTATCCAGAATACGCCTGCCATTTGCGCAATCCAGCGCAGGCACTCGACGGCGCAAGATGTACAGTTGGGCATTGAGGCCGAGCGGTGGATCAAGTTGACGTTTCACGACGACGGCCCCGGTTGGCCGCATGATGGTGCGCAGCCCGTTGCAGGGCCAGCTCGACCTGAACAACGACCACGGCGCGGTCGCGACGATTCGCTTCAGACAGACGCCGCCGGAACTGGCATAAACGTCCTTTCTGTTTGGCAAAACCGGGGCCAATTCTTCCCGAGATCGAAAATTATTCCCTTGTTAGCCTGCTTACAGTCCCAATGAACACATTATTCGAGTCGATAAAAAACAGAGATATCGTTGCAGTAGAGCAATTGCTAACAGCCGATCCTGCCCTGAGGGATATAAAAGGAGAACATGGCCGGACACCACTCCACAGGGCCGTGGATCACGGATGCAGGGATATTGTTGCATTGCTTACTGCTCAAGGTGCAAATGTCAACGCCCGTGACGACGAAGGCAGAACACCATTATTTTCTGCCATATCTCACACAAACATTGTGATGCTCTTGATACAAGGGGGTGCTGACGTTAACGCACAAGATTATCATGGGCGAACACCTTTGCATTATTATGCCTTTCATGGATATGCAGATGCTATGCAGTTACTTATCAACCACGGGGCTGATATACATGCACGAGACCAAGAAAGCAGCACTCCTTTGCACCACGCTGCCATATCGGGTGTAAAAGAAGCTGTGGCTCTGCTATTGTCTTGCGGCGCTCAAGTGGATGCTAAAGATAATTTTGGATTCACGCCACTGCATGAGGCTGTCGGTGCTATAGCTTTTAAGAAAAAGATTTGGGGTATCTGGTTAGCCTACCACTTCA
>CAYRXM010000081.1:0-21319 GCA_964428175.1 uncultured Anaerolineae bacterium | reverse complement strand
TTTACCCATAGCTGAACTTGGCCCTATACCGCGCCAAGTTAGCGGAAACTATAGATAATACAACTCTGAAAATAGGTTTTCGGCAAGGGCGCAGCACGTTGCGCCCCTACGCTCTGCGTGGGAACGAGACTCACTCTTTCTTTAACTCCAAATATCTCCGATATGCCTCATCCCACATGGCCGTGCCGCCGGGTTCAAACGTTTCCACATCGAAAGAGCGGGCGACAATTTTACGCCCTTGTTCCAGCGATTCGATCTCCCCCATTGCGATGGCCTGTACCAGCAGGTTGCCGATCGCCGTGGCCTCCACCGGCCCGGCGACGACGGTGCGCCCGGTGGCGTCGGCGGCAAAGCGGTTGAGCAGACGGTTCTGCGACCCGCCGCCGATGATATGAATTGTGCCCAGGCGCCTGCCGGTGAGTTTGTCCAGGCTTTCGGCCACCCAGCGGTATTCGAGAGCCAGGCTTTCCAGCGCGCAGCGCAAAATCTCGCCCTTGCTCTGCGGCACGAACTGTCCCGTCTCGCGGCAGAAATCCTGGATGCGGCCGGGCATGCCGCCGGGGGCAAGAAAGCGCGGATCGTCGACCCACACCAATGGTCCGTCAGAGACTCCTGTCTCTGACGCGGCGGCGGCCATTTGGGTCAGTTCGTCATAGCTGTACTCGTGGCCTTCGCGCGCCCACTCGCGGCGGCACTCCTGCACCAGCCACAGGCCCATAATGTTCTTGAGCACGCGAAAGGTGCCGTTCAATCCACCCTCATTGGTCAGGTTGAATTGAAGCATATCCTCATTGATCAATGGCACTTGAGACTCGACGCCCATCAACGACCAGGTGCCAGAACTGAGGTAAATGTAGTCCTGCCCAATCGCCGGAACAGCCGCCACCGCCGAGCCGGTGTCGTGGGTCGCCGTAGCGACAACGGGAATCGCGCCCGCGCCGATTTCCTCTTGCAGCGAGGGCAGCAGGTGCCCCAGCACCTCGCCCGGCTGGACGATCGCGCCAAACATTTGGGTGGGAATGCCCAATCGCTGCAGCATATCGTAGGCCCAGTCGCCGGCGCGTGGATCGTAGCACTGGGTCGTCGTGGCGATGGTGAACTCGCTCGCCTTGCGCCCGGTCAGCCAGAAATTGAGCAGATCGGGCATGGTCAGAAAGGTGTGCGCCGCCGACAGCGCCGGCGCGTCGGCCTGGGCCATCGCCAGGAGTTGGTACAGCGTGTTCAACTGCAAAAACTGGATGCCGGTCAGGTCGTAAATCTCGGCGCGCGGCACCCGCTCGAACGCCGCCGCCATCATCCCATCGGTGCGACGGTCACGATAGTGATACGGGTTGCCCAGCAGCACGTCGTCTTGGTCCAGCAGGCCAAAATCGACGCCCCAGGTGTCGAGGCCAACACTACATATATCATCATATCGTTTCACCGACATTGCCAAACCAGACTTGATTTCGCTCCACAGGCGCAGCACGTCCCAGTGCAGGCTGTCGCCGACGCGCACCGGCCCGTTGGGAAAGCGATGAACCTCCTCCAGGCTCAATTTGCCATCGTTCAAATGTCCCACCACTGCACGGCTGCTTTCGGCGCCCAGGTCAAAAGCGAGAAATTTGGACATTGGTTGTTCTCCTCTTCTTACCCCATCTCCTGCCCGCCGGTGACATTGATCGCCTGTCCGGTCATATAGCTCGATTGGTCGGAGGCCAAAAAGACGACCACGTTGGCGACGTCTTCGTACTCGCAGGGCCGCTTCATCGGCACCTGGTCGATGTATTTCTGGCGCACTGCCGCTTCGCTGATGCCCTGATTCTGAGCGTACTGCTTGAACAGCGAGTCAACCCACAAGGGCGAGTTGAGCAGGTTGCCCGGACACACGGCATTGACGCGGATGCCTTCCTCGGCCAATTCCAGGGCCAGGCTTTGGGTCAGGCCGATGCCGGCGAACTTGCTGGCAGCATAGGCCGAGTTTTTGAAACTGCCCTTTTTGCCCGATTTGCTGTTGATCTGGATGATCACGCCGCTCCGGTTCGGCTTCATCACCCGCACGGCGTGCTTGGCGCAGATCATATAGCCCCACAGGTTCACGTCGATCACCTTGCGCCAGCGATTCACGTCAAACTCGTCGATCGGGCCGGAGATCAAAATCCCGGCGTTGGAGACCAGGATGTCCAGGCGGCCCAATTCGGCCACCGCGCGATCCATCATCGCCGCCACCTGTGTTTCGTCGGTCACGTCCACGCCGGCGGCAATGACCCGCTGACCGGTCAATGCAGCACCAAGTGCTGCCACAATCTCATTTGCCGTCTGCTGCGCACCCTCCAGGTTCAAATCGGCGACGACGACGTTGCACCCTTCCTCGGCCAAACGCTGGCACAACGCTGCGCCCAAACCTTGTGCGCCACCGGTGACAAGCGCAATTCTATTTTGCAAAATTCGTTGCATATCATATCCCTTCAGGTTGTTTGGTGGTTCGATGGTCGGTTATAGACGGCTCTTATCAACCACCTAACCACCCAATCACGGCAGCATTTGTCTCAAAAATTCCGCTTCCGCTTCCGTCGTCCATTCGCGACCGTCTTTGAGCAGCGCATAGACGGAGGGCAGTTTGTCTTTCAGGTCGGGCAAGGCAGTGAGCGGAAATTCCCCGATCTGCGGATAGATCACCACCTTGCCAGGAAAAGAGGTATCGAGCACCGATCGCAAGCCGTCTTTGGCCGCCCCAAGCGACCCCACCGCCGCCACCGAGCGGTTAGGCGACAGCGTGCCGGTCTCGGCCTGAAAGAGCATCAACTTCATATCGTCGATGCTGGACGCCGAGTGGCCAATCACCCGCGCGTCCTTGAGGTAGGCCTGGCTCAGATCGATCTGGGCCATCGTGCCTTTGGTGACACCGGCAAAGATGTTCATCACCCCTTGTGGAGCCAGCCACGTGGCAGCATCCGAAATGACCGCCGGCACCGGGGCCAGCACGACGATGTCGTCAAAACCGGTTTCCCTGAATGGGGCCATCCCGGCAGCATAAGCGTCCTTGTTCATCGGGTTGAGACAGACAAACTCGACGCCCTTGGCCCGCACTTCGGCGGCAAAGGACACGCACAAATCATCCAGCCGCAAATCGCTGACATCGGTGCAGACGACGGTTTGGGGGCCGTTTTCGGCCTGGATAGCGCGCTGGACGTGCATGCGCCCCATCGGCCCACCCGCGCCGACGAACAACGCCCGGCCGCCTGGCTTGAGTTCGGCGCGCACCGGCACCCTGCTGTAGGCCTGGGCGATGTCGTTGCCCGCGCCGCCCACATAAACCCAACGATCATAATGGATGCGTCCCACGTCCACCGACACCGGACGCGACATCGGTTTGTCGTTCATCAGGGCCATGATGCCAAACGGGCCCAGGTGCGGGCTGAGCTTTTCGATTGTTTCGGGGTTGGCGCCCAACAGCACAATGTCATCGACCTGATCGACCGGCGGTGCGTCGATGCTGACGCCCTCGATCACCTCGACGCCCAAACCGACGGCCCGCGCCTTGAGCCAGGCCGAAAATTCGGCGGGCACATCAGTGAGCAGCAGGCGGGCGGGATGGGCGGCGGCGTCCAAGCCGGAGGAAATGGTGTAGCTCTTGCCCCCACCCGTGATCCCGGAGGAGGCGCCAACAATCCAGGCGGTGCCGCCGGCCTTGAGCGTGGTGCGGTATTTCAACTCATAGGCAGCGATGACGCAGGCCCACGGTTCGGTGAGCGCGCTCTCGGCATAGCCGGTGGTCGGCTTGACCGGGATGAGATAGTTGCCGTCGTCGCCATTGAGCACTCGCCAGTCCAGCACGTTGTACTGCGACAACCCGCCTTGCGTTTCGTATCCATACGCCAGGTTGACCCCCTTGGCGTAAATGTCGGCCTGGACGATAAAGCGGTCGCCCACCCGGTATTGGTCTTTCAGGTTTTCGCCCACGCCGACGACGGTGAGGGCTACCTCGTGGCCGAGCACGACCGGGTTTTCCTGCATGTTGCGATAGATGCGCGGGTGCGACTGCCCGGCCTTGATCACCTTGATGTCGGAAAAACACAGCCCGCAGGCGTCGTGGCGCACCAGCAGTTCATCGGGGCCGAAGGCGGGCATAGGCACGGCCATTGTGTGCCCATCCAGGCCCAGGTTTTCAAAGCCCGCGCCGTAGAGCGGCCAGAGAGTATTTTGAGACGGCAAAGGCGCGTTGGCGCGTTGGTAAGCGATCAATTTTTCATTCATTTGGGTCAACTCCTTGAAAATCACCAAAGGACACAGATGACTTGACTGAAAAAACTCGCGCAAAGGCGCCTCCAACCAATGGTTGGCGTCGCCAAGCTTTGGTATAAATACAGAACTCAAAGACTATTTTAACAATCTTTGCGTCTTTGCGACTTGGCGTGAGAAACTTTTTTCAGGAGACTCACAGATGAACACCGGCTAACGCGCACTGATAAACACAGAAAATCAAGTCAGCATAAATCAGCGAAAACCAGTGTCTCGTTTTTTCCGGCAGCTTTTTTCACTCAAGACCGGGCCTCAAGCACTACCGTTTGCCCCGGCCGGGTATCGATAACCAAAATATCGCCGTGGATTGTTTTGCGCTCGCCCGTCGAAAAACCAAGCTCGACACTTGCGCCCCACGGATTGGCAACGCGAAACACGCCGCCGGCCTGGCTCTGCACGCGCACCCAGGTCACCACCCCATTCTCCCGCTCGGCCGAGACCAGAAACGCGCCCTCGGTCAGGATGCCGTCAAAGGACACCCTTTTCCAGTCCGGCGGCGCGCCGGCAAACAGGTAATGGATGCCTCGCCGCGCATGCAGCATCATCTCCATGATCGCGACGGTGGCGCTCATCCCGGCATCCATTTGCATCCGCTCGGGAATGAGCGTCTCAAAGGTCATCGTATTCAACGAACCCCGTGCAATGCCGCGCCTTTCTTGTACCTCTTTTTCCACGATGGGCGGCGCACCGATCAGGGTAAAACCGGGAAAGACGCAGTCGTGCAGCGTGCCGTGCCCCTCATTGGTGAACACGCGATCCCAGATTTCGAGCAAAAGTTCGGCCATGTCGGGGTTGTGGAAACGGGTGTGGATCATCGACGCCCAGGGCACGCACCAGCCCGACCACATGCCCATCCCCTTTTCAATCCAGGTGCGCAGCGAGCGCTCGTAAATCGGCTGCCAGGCGGGGTCGTCGAGGTCGAGCGCGTCAAAGGGGCAGATGCCGGCCAGGTGCGAGTGGTGGCGGTGGCTCTCTTCCAGCGGTGTGCCGTCCCACAGGGCGATCTGCTCGGCGCCCAGCGGGCCGTACAGCGAGGCCAGCGGCAGTCCGGCGTGAATCTCGTCCCACAGCGGATCGGGCGTCTCGCCCAGCACATGCGCCGCGTCGAGCAGGTTTTCGCACAGGCGATGGATGGCGGCCAGTTGAAAACTGGCGTTGCGTCCCCAGGCGTCCAGGGCCGCGCCGCGATATTCCGGCGACACGCTGAGCGGCAAGACCCAGCCGCCGCCGTCACGTTCAAGCATCTTTTCATAGACGCGCATCGTGCCAACCATAAACGGGTAGGCCGTCTGGCGCAAAAAATCGGTGTCCATCGAATACCGGTAATAATCATACATCATTTGCGCCACCCAGGCCGTGCAGCCGTGATCGACCGAGCCGGTCCAAAACCCGCCCATGCAGGTGCAGCGATCGTCCACCGCGTGCGGCAGCATCAACCCATCGTCGACGCCGGCAAACACGCGCGCATTCCGGCGCAGCTGCGGCGTCCAGCTTGAAATCAGTTCAAACAACGGCTTGAGATGCGCCAGCCGGTTGCCGCGATAGGCCGGCCAATAGCACATCTGCACGTTGATGTTGAAATGATAATCGCCCGACCAGGGCGGCATCTGGTCTTCCTCGATCCACGGGCCTTGCAGGCCGGCCGGAACACCGCCATCCGGGCTGGTCAGCCCGGCAAACTTGAACATACCATAGCGGTACAGAAAATCGAGTTGGGGATTGGGCAGGTCGAGGCGGGGCGCCGCAGCCCAGTACTGCGCCCACCAATGGGCCGTATCCTGGAGCAGCTTTTCGACGCCTTGCGCTGCGTAACGGTCGATCAGCGCGCTCACCGCCGCCCGCACCGCTGCCGAATCCGCGCCGTACTCCAACCCCAGCCACAGGCCGCCCGCATCTTGCCGGTAGCCCAGACACAGCGGCGGGTCGACAGGCCGCTCTTGCACCCAGCCGGACAGATCACCGTCGAAAAATTGGGGTTCGGAAAAGGAAATCTCGTGCAAATACTCACCGACATAGTCCCAGGCAGTGATGCGACGGATGACCGTCGGCGGCTGACCGCCAACCGCCGAAATGTGCAGCAGCGGATCAGTCATCGACAGCGTGAGCACAATGTCGTGTTTTTGTCCCTCACCCTCCAAGTGGACAATCACCTGCCCGCGCTGCATGTCGAGGTCGCCGGTGGTGAGTGAAAGGCCCTCGTCGAGCACCAGCTCGATCCGCCCCAGCGGCAGCAGGCTGGGCCGGCGCGGCTGCCCCGGCGGCGTATCGCCGCCCTCAAACAAACGGCGCAGCCCGGCCTCGTCGCCCGCTTCGAGCAATTGACGGATGCGAGCATAGCTCATCCCCTCCATCCAGGGCAACCCGCCGCGATGGTCCCAGAAATCGCCACGGTTGACGGTGACGCGCAGAACGCTGCCCTCACCCCAGATCATCACTCCCATTTTACCGTTGCCCAGCAATATGCCGGTGTGGGTGCGCGGGAGTGGAAAGTGCCAGGTATCGAATTGTGTCATCGTTTGCTTTCCTTATCGACAATGATTCGATGTCATACCCGCGAACGCGGGTATCCATCTTGAGATTCCCGCTTACGCGGGAATGACAGTCTACAACATGGATAAAAGCGATTGCGGAGAGCCAATGCCCACTCGCGCGAGCCGATCCAGCCACGCTTCCCCCGGTGAAACACAGCGGCCCAACGCGGTGTAAAATTTGTTTTTCTCGCGGCGGGTGGGCAAATGTTCGCGTGCCCAATCGCTCTGGTAGCCGATGCCCAACGCGCGTTGGGCGACGGTGTGCCCGTAAATGAAATACGCGCCGTCCAAAAATGCCCCGCGCACCGGCGCGAGCTCCGGCGCGTCGAAATCGTCGACCAGCTTGAGGCCAAAGGCATTCATCTCGGTGCCGACGTTGAGCGGCAAATCCAGTTGTTGGGCCAGTTCGACCACCTCGTATAAATTTTGCAGCTTGCGCGCCTTGACCGCCGGGTCGACGATGTTCCAGTTGCGGTCGGGGACGATGTTGAGCGCGGCCACGCCTTTGCCGATGAGCAGTCCGAGCAGTTCACCCTCGGCCTGCTCGCCCGGCGAGGTGCCGTCAAGCCAGGTGGCGCAGGGCAGCGCGCCGCAGGCGACGATCAGTTCGTTCACCGTTTCCACCGTGGGGAAAGAGCCGCCGTTGGGCTGCACATAGCCGATCCCGCCGCGCTTCATCAGCTTGCCGCGCACCAGGCTTTGAAAGCCGGGCGCGTCGCCCATCGCAGCCTGCACCTGTTTCGGCGACATCTGGAGCTTGGCGGCCCAGAACGCCGCCGGATCAGGCAGCCGCGCCGCCGTCGAAACATAGGCGGCGACCATGTGCCGCTCGGTGGCATTGCCGGAGGGAGTCAGCGGCAGCACGTCGCGCCCATAGTCGATCTCGACCGGCCGGAGGTAGGCGTTGATCCGTTCGACCATCTCGCGGTTGCGCTGCGCGGCCTGCCCGCGCAAGCGGGCCAGCACCGGCTCCACCTGCGCCGGAACCCGGCTCGACGTGAAACCGATGCCCATATAGTAAAAAATGCCCGGCTCGCCCGGTGAGTTGATCTCGCGCGTGGCAAACTCGGGCAGGTAGACGCGCGTCTCCATCCCGGCGCTGCCGCGCACGCCCATGCGGTCGCAGGCGGTCAAAAATTCGTCCACACCGTCCAGCACGTCAAAATCGACGATGCCCATCAGCTTGTAGCCGCTCCGGCGGGCCAGCCAGGCCAGCGCCGTCGGCGAATAGCCATAGCCGTTGTAGGAAAAAAAGGTGTGGCCGTGCATGTTGGCGACCTCGGACGGCGGCGGCAGTTCTACCTCGCCCTGCCCGGCCCAAAGCAGCAATTCGTCCAGCGCGCGGGCACGGACGGAGGGGTTAAAATCGTTCAACTGCGTTTCGAGCTGCCTCGGATTCACGTTGACGATTGTCCTCCCCCAAAATACAGCGACTCTAATGACACATTCACCCCCGGCGCGCCGAACAGGGGCAGATCGCGCGTGCGCATCACGTTGCCCAGGTCGATCACCTCCTGGCGGCCCAGTTCCTTGATCCCCTGCCCCGACGAAAGCGCCAGCAGCACCATCTGCGCCGTCGCCTCCAGCACCTCGACGTTGAGCAGCGTCCACTGGATGTCGCCGCGACTCATCGACACCAGGCCGTGGTTTTCCATGATAAAGCTGTTGTACTTGGGCAAAAACGGCGCAAAGTTTTGCGCCAGTTTTTCGGTGAGCGGCTCGCCATAGGGCACCAGCGGCGCCGGGCCGATCTCTATCGTCGTTTCCGGATACAACGGGCGCATCAGCCAGTTGGGGCCGTCCATGATCGCCATCGCGCAGACGCCGGGCGGGTGGCAGTGGATCACCGAGACGATGTCGGGACGGTCGTTGAAAAACTTGAGGTACATCGGCGTTTCTCCGGTCGGGCGACGCGCGCCCTCAATCGTCTCCCCCTTGAGGCTGATGAACACCACATCGTCGGGCGTAATGTCGCCCTTGTTCATCTTGGTGGGGGTGATCAACAGCAAATCATCTTCCAGCTTCCAGGCCAGGTTGCCGCCGTGACCGGTGACGTACATATTTTGGGCCAGCCGGTGACAGACGGAGACGAAAATAGATACCTGGGATGCGTGTTGGGTCAACAGAGACACTGAGAAATTCCTTTCTAGAGTCAGGCGTGATGCGTGATGCGTAAGGCGTAATCCGTGATGGCGGTGTTTACGCCTTACGTTTTACGCCTTACGTCTTACGCCTCATCCAAACACCCGGCGCATTTTCTCGCAATAATACTGCACGTTTTCCCACCTGGCATCGGGTGGGATGCGATGATCGGGGCAAGGGATGTAGCCACCCAGATCGACCAACGGCTTGAGTCGCTCCACCTCGGCGTCAATCGCCGCATAGTCGTAGGCAAACACGCGCTTGTCCATCCCGCCGACGCCGCGCAGCCCCTGGCCGTATGTTTCCCGCCACGGAGCGATGCTGGCATTCCACACGCCCACTTCGATGGGGAACATTGTATTGACGCCGTTCTCAAACCAGATCGGCACCAGATCATCGATCTTGCCGTCGCAGTCCAACGAGACGATGTCCAGGCCATAGCCGTTCACCAGCTCGGTGATGCGCTTATAGTGCGGCCCCACCCTGGCCCGGAACACACGCGGATTGATCAACGGCCCCTCGCGAAAGCAGATGTCCTCCCAAAAGTGGGCAAAGTCGAATTTGGCCTCGCTTTCCAGCGCAGCCTTGACCACCTGGTAGCAGAGCGTCCCTACCGTATCGATCATTTCCTCAAACAGCCCTGGATCGTCCACCTGCAAATAAGCCAGATTGACCATGCCCACCCAGTCGCGGATCTTGCCGTACAGGCTGCCGCAGTGCAGGCCGAGGGGAATGTCCCACTCGCCCTTTCGGAGATAGTCCCCGCCGCCGGCCTCGAAAAGCGTCATCTGCTGGCCGGTATTGACCCAGGCCTGGGTCACCCGCTCGACGGAAAACTGGAGGCGCGGCTTGAACTCCTTTTCCCAGGAAGGGCGATCCTTGAGCATGTGCTCGATCTCGGCCGGGATCGAAGTCGCGTCCGGCTTTTGCAAGACGACGACGCCGTCTGTATTCAGGACGTGCCGGGAGCCGTCGGGAAACTCGGCCACCGTTTTGGGTTCAATGAACGGGCGCAGGCCGGTGTGTGGGTGATAACAGTTATACCAGTTGAAATCAAAGCCGAGTTTTTGGGTGATCAGCACGTCGATGGGGTTGCCGTCGGCCCAGGCGCGGGCCTGCTGTTCGCTGATGTGCCCCTCCTCGGCCCACTTGAGCAGGGTTTCATCCCAAAAGCCAAAGTGGACGACGGGCAGGCGGTCGTAATCCTGATAACGCAAGATGGCGAGTGCTCTTGTGCGGTTGTTCATTGTGCCTGACCTCGTTTTGCCAGCACTTTGGTTTCGTAATCGCGCACCTGGGCCATAAAAGCATAGCCCACCGGCACGCCCTGCTGCGCGCAGAACATATCCCACACCGCGCCAAAAGGCAAGGTCTTGAGTTCTTCCAGCAGCGCCAGCCGGCCGGTGAAATCGCCGCCCACTTCCAGCGCGCGCAGTTGATCGATCGGTTCGAGCAGCGCCAGCAGCAGCGCCTTGAGCGCGTTGCGCGTGCCGATCACCCACGCGGCGATGCGGTTGATGCTGGCGTCGAAATAATCGAGGCCGATGTGCGTGCGGGCCAGGTAGCCGCCGCGCACCAGCTCTTGCGCGATGGCCTGTAACTCGTCGGTCAGCGTGACCACGTGGTCGCTGTCCCAGCGCACGCCCCGGCTGACGTGCAAGAGCAGCCGATCGATAAAGGGCATCACCGCCGAAAGCTTGTCCGAGATGACCTCGGTGGGGTGAAAGTGGCCCGCGTCGAGGGTGAGCAGCACCCGCCTGGATACCGCATAGGCCAGGTAAAACTCGTGCGAGCCGACGGTATAACTCTCCGCGCCCAGGCCAAACAGCTTGCCTTCCACCGCATCGAGGTTGTGCGCGGGGTCGATCTTGTCGGCCAGGATCGTATCCAGCGATTCTCTGAGCAGCAGGCGCGGCGCGGCGCGATCGGCCGGCGTGTCCTTGAACCCGTCGGGGATCCAGATATTGGTCACGCAGGGCGTGCCCAACGTCTGGCCAAAATACGCGCCGATGCGCCGGCAGGCGATGCAGTGCTCGATCCAGAAACGGCGAATGCCCGCATCATAGCTGGCCAGGGTCAGGCCGCTGTCGGCCTTGGGGTGTGAAAAGAGGGTGGGGTTGAAATCGATGCCGTGGCCTTTGTCCCTGGCCCAATCGACCCACCGGCCAAAGTGTTCCGGCCGCAGGTCGCTGCGCTCGACAAAGGCCGCCGGCTCGGCGTAAATGGCGTGCAGGTTGAGGCGATGCGTGCCGGGGATCAGGCTGTAAGCCAAATCGAGGTCGGCGCGCAGTTCGTCGGCGGTGCGCGCCTTGCCCGGATAATTCCCCGTCGCGGCGATGCCGCCGCTCAACCCCGCCTCGGGGTTCTCGAACCCGCCCACATCGTCGCCCTGCCAGCAGTGCAGGCTGATCTGGATGCCGGACAGGGCTTCCAGCGCCTTGCCCGTATCGACGCCAAGCCCGGCATAGCGCTCTCGCGCCAACTCGTAACTCTGCTGAACGTGCTTTTCGGTCGCAGTCTTGGTCATTCTGTCACCTCCCATGCTAGAAACCGGGTTTTGGCCCCAACCCGGTTTCGTGTTAAACCAGCATTGTTTTGATTTGTTTTTCGTTCAATTTGGAAAGCATTTCTTGCGGCGCGCGCTCGTCCGAGATCACGCAGTCGATCTCGTTCAGCGGCGCAAAGGTGGCAAAGGCCACCTGCCCCCACTTGCTCGAGTCGACGATGGCGATCACCTCTTTGCAGCGATCGACCATGTGCCGCTTGAGTTCGACCTCGTACTGGTTTACGTCGGTCAGCCCTTCGGCGATGGTGAAGCCGCGCGCGCCGAAAAAGCCTTTCTGCACGTTATAGCGCTGCAAGATATTCGCCCCCAGATCGCCGACCAGTGAGGCGGAAGCCGGGCGCAGCGACCCACCGGGCATAACCACCGTCACGCCGGGCGAATCAAGAAATTCGAGGGCGACAAAGACGCCGTTGGTGACAACGGTCAGCTCGCGGCGATCCTTGAGGTGTCGCGCCACCTGCCAGGCCGTCGTGCTGGCGTCGAGGGCAATCGCTTCGCCGTCCAGCACCATCGACGCGGCGGCGCGACCGATGCGCTCTTTTTCAAGCGCGTGCAGCCCGCGCCGGAAATCAAAGGCCAGTTCGATGCTGGTGCTGGGCTTGGACATGGCGCCGCCGTGCGTGCGGATCAGCACGCCCTGCTGTTCCAACACGGCCAGGTCATTGCGAATCGTCACCGCCGACACGTCAAAGCGTTCGCTCAATTCGGTGACGGAAACGCGCCCCTGTTCCTGGATCAAGACGGCGATCTGATCGAGACGTTCCTGGAGGAAAAGTTTGTCTGACACGGCAAGCTCTCTTTTGCGAGGTTACTTTTGGTTTCGGTTTCTTTCATTTTAGCATTGTTTTTTCAAATTGTCAAAACGCGCATTTGACGCAAGCGCAAATTGATGATAAACTGGCCCGGCTTGATTTTTCATAGAGCAAGGTCGAATGAAAAAATACCTGTGGGCACTGGTGGTTGCGCTGCTGCTGGTCGGCTGCGCGCGCGCGCCCGATGCGGCACAGACGACGCCCGGCGGCGCCGCCACCATCGAAAACAAAGGCTCCGACACCCTGGTCAACCTGGCACTGGCCTGGGCCGAGGCCTATATGGCCGATCACCCCAACGTGCGCATCTCGGTCACAGGCGGCGGGTCGGGCACCGGCATCGCGGCGATGATCAACGGCACCGTCGATATTGCCAACGCATCGCGCGAAATGAAGGACAAGGAAATCCAGGCCGCGCTGAAAAACGGCAGCACCCCGGTCGAGTTTGTCGTCGCCCGCGACGCGATTGCCGTCGTCGTCCACCCTTCCAACCCGGTCGACCGGCTGACCCTGGCCCAGCTCTCCGACATTTACACGGCCAAAATCACCAACTGGCGGCAGGTCGGCGGCGAGGATCGCCCCATCGTGCTGCTGTCGCGCGAGTCGAACTCGGGCACCTATGTCTATTTCCTGGAAAACGTGATCCGCCTGGGCGACGAGAGCAGCGAGCTGCTTTTTTCGCCCGACACGCTGCTGATGCCTTCTTCGGAAGGGATCAGCGCCGAAATCCGCCAGAACCCCAACGCCATCGGCTACGACGGGCTGGGCTATGTGACCGACGACCAAAAAGTGGTCGCCGTCGCCGCCGACCGTGAAGGCCCGTTCGTGCTGCCGGCGGTCAAAACGGTCAACGACGGCTCGTACCCCATTGCCCGCCCGCTTTACATGTACACCGCCGGCAAGCCGTCCGGCGCGATCAAGGCCTACCTGGACTGGATTCTGGGCGACGGGCAGTCGCTGATCGCGCAGTTGGGCTTTGTGCCTTTGACGCAAGAATGAACAAAATCAACCGCCTGAAATGGTCTGAATTTATCATCGAGACGACGATCCGCGTGCTGGGTTTTTCCAGCATCGGCTTTGTCGCCCTGATCTTTATCTTTCTCGCACGCGAGGGTATGCCGACTTTATGGGAGATCGCGCCGGGCAACCTGTTCAGTAGCAAATGGTATCCCACCTTTGGGTTCTTTGGCACGCTACCGCTTATCCTGGGATCGCTGCTGATCACCGTCACCGCCATCGTCATCGCCCTGCCGCTGGGGTTGATGACCGCCGTCTTTGTGCGCGAGGTAGCCCCGCCGTGGGCGCGCGAAATCCTCAAGCCGATGATCGAAATCCTGGCCGGCATCCCCTCGGTGGTGCTCGGCTTTTTTGGCATGACGGTCATCGCGCCGTTGATCCGCGATGTGCTCGGTTTTCCGACCGGGTTGAGCGCGTTCACCGGCGCACTGATTTTGGCCTACATGGCCCTGCCGACCATGATCAGCGTGGCCGAAGACGCGCTCGACGCCGTGCCCAAGAGCTACCGCGACGCAGCGCTGGCCATGGGCGCCACCGAATGGCAGACCATCTGGCGGGTCACGGTGCCGGCGGCGCGGTCGGGCGTCGTCACCGCGGTGATGCTGGGCCTGGGCCGCGCCATCGGTGAGACGATGGCGGTGATGATGGTCACCGGCAATGCGGCGCGCATGCCGCTCAGCCTGGACTCGATCTTTCGCCCGGCGCGGACGATGACCGCCACCATCGCCGCCGAGATGGGCGAAGTCGCCCAGGGCAGCGTCCACTATCACGCCCTGTTTGGCATCGGCATCATCTTGTTTGCGCTCACCCTGGCGATCAACCTAGCCGCGGCGATGACCATATTCAAGAAACGGCGCAAGGGAGGGCTGCGGTGAAAACCAACCTCGCCATCGACCGCTATACGATACAAAAACTCGGCTTTGCGCTGCTGGCGCTGACCGTGCTCGTCGTCGTGCTGCCCATCCTGTTTGTGATCGGCGTCGTCGTGGCGCGCGGCATCGGCGCGATCAACTGGGAGTTCCTGACCGCCATGCCCCGCGAAGGGATGAAAGCCGGCGGCATTTTTCCGGCCATCGTCGGCACGCTCGTGCTGACTCTGGGCACGGCGCTGGTAGCCATTCCGGTCGGCGTCGGTGGAGCGATCTATCTCTCCGAGTACGCCAGAGACACCCTGCTCACCCGCACCATCCGCCTGGCGATCATCAACCTGGCCGGCATCCCTTCGGTGGTGTACGGGCTGTTCGGGTTGGGGCTGTTTGTGCTCTTTATGCAGTTCGGTACGTCGATCGTCGCCGGCTCGCTGACCCTGGCGATCATGACCCTGCCGATCGTCATCAGCGCGGCCGAGGAAGCGCTGCGCGCCGTGCCGACCGAGTTTCGCACGGTCAGTTTCAGCCTGGGCGGCACGCGCTGGCAGGGTATCTGGAAGATCGTGCTGCCGCAGGCGCTGCCCGGCATCATCACCGGGGTGATTTTGGGCCTGCTGCGCGCGGCCGGTGAAACCGCGCCGATCCTGTTCACCGTCGCCGCATTTTACCTGCCCGCCCTGCCGCGCTCGCCCTTTGACCAGATCATGGCCCTGCCCTATCACCTGTACGTGATCAGCACCCAGGTGCCGGGCATGCCGGAGCAAATCCAGTACGGCACCGCGCTGGTGCTGCTGACGCTGGTGTTGTCGCTCAACCTGGCCGCTTCGGTCATTCGCAGCTATTTTAGAAGAAAAAGACAATGGTAGATGGGTTGAAACCGGCCCCCAAAATTCAAATCCAAAACCTGAACTGCACCTATGCCGGCCGCGAGGCGCTGCACAACATCACGCTGGACGTGCCCGCCCACGCGATCACCGTCTTTCTCGGCCCGGCGGGCAGCGGCAAGACCACCTTGCTGCGCCTGATCAACCGCCTGAACGACCTGGAAGACACCTCGCAGATCACGGGCAAAATCCTGATCGACGGGCAAGACATTTACGCGCCCGGCAGCGATGTCAACGCGCTGCGGCGCAAGGTGGGCATGGTCTTTGCCCTGCCCCTGCCACTGCCCGGCACGATCCGCGAAAACATCACCTACGGCCCGCGGCTGATCGGGATCACGAAAAAAGCCGCGCTGGACGAGATCATCGAGCGCAGCCTGAACCAGGCCGCGCTGTGGGACGAGGTCAAGGATCGGCTGGATGAGCCGGCGATCAAGCTCTCCGGCGGGCAGCAGCAGCGATTGTGCATCGCGCGCAGCCTGGCCCTCGAACCAGAGGTGCTGCTGCTCGACGAGCCGACCTCCGGCCTGGACCCGATTTCGACCAACAAGGTCGAGAGTTCGCTCTATGCGCTTAAAGCAAGCTATACCATCATCATCGTCCCGCACAGCATCCAGCAGGCCGCGCGCGTGTCCGATTATGCCGCCTTTTTCTTGATGGGCGAGCTGGTCGAGCACGCGCCGGGACGCCGGCTGTTCACCAACCCGCAGGACAAACGCGCCGAAGATTACATCACCGGACGGTTCGGATAAATGTCCAAGATCGAGGTCCAAGCGCTCAACTTTTATTATGGCAGTTTCCAGGCCCTGGACGAGATCGCCATCTCGATCCAGGACCGGCAGATCACGGCCCTGATTGGCCCGTCGGGGTGCGGCAAGAGCACCTTTTTGCGCTGCCTGAACCGCATGAACGACACCATTCGCGGCACCCGCGTCGAAGGGCGGATTCTGCTCGACAGCAAGGACATTTACGCCCATCACGCCGATGTGATCGATCTGCGCCGCCGGGTGGGCATGGTCTTTCAACGGCCCAACCCTTTCCCGCAGTCGATCTGGGACAACGTCGCTTTTGGGCCGCGCGTGCTGGGCCTGCGCCGCACGCACGATCTGTACGACACGGTCGAACAGAGCCTGCGTGGAGCGGCGCTGTGGGACGAGGTCAAGGACAATCTGAAAGGCGACGCGCTGAGCCTGTCGCTGGGCCAGCAGCAGCGGCTGTGCATCGCGCGGGCCATCGCCGTGCAGCCGGAAGTGATCCTGATGGACGAGCCGTGTTCTGCACTCGATCCCATCGCCACGCTGGAAATCGAAGATTTGATGCAGGCGCTCAAGGAAAATTACTGCATCGTCATCGTCACTCACAGTATGCAGCAGGCCGCGCGCGTTTCGGACTGGACGGGGTTTTTCTGGCTGGGCAAGCTGGAGGAATTTGGAGCGACCCAGCAGGTATTTACGCAGCCCAGAAACCCCAAGACGGAGGCCTATATCACCGGGGCTACCGGGTAGAAACAGGAGGCAAAGATGCCGAGAGAAACGTTTCACCGCGAACTGGAAGAACTGCAAGACAAGGTACTGATCATGGGCAGTCTGGTCGAAAAAGCGCTCATCGATTCAGTACAGGCCCTCAAGCAGCGCGATCTGGACGGCTCGCGCCGGGTGATTGCCGGGGACAAGGCAGTCAACGAAACGCGCTTTGAAATTGAAGGCGAAGCGCTGATCATGATCGCCACTCAGGCGCCAATGGCCGGCGACCTGCGCAGCATTGCCGCGATCATCGAGATCGCCGCCGAACTGGAGCGCATCGGCGACTATGCCAAGGGCATCGGCAAGATCAGCCTGCTCATCGGCCAGGAACCGCTGATCAAACGGCTGATCGACATCCCGCGCATGGCCGAAAAAGCGAGCGATATGCTGCATCGCGCCTTGCAGGCGTTCATCGACCACGACTGCGACGCCGCCCAGGCCATCCCCCAGGAAGATGACGAAGTCGACGCGCTGTACAACCAGGTGTACCGCGAACTGATGACCTATGTGATCGCCGATCCCAAGGTCATCAACCAGGCCAATTACCTGCTCTGGGCGGCGCACAACCTGGAGCGCGCCGCCGACCGGGTGACCAACATCTGCGAGCGGGTGATCTTTACTGTCACCGGCGAGTTGATGGAGATCAAGAGCAGCTATGACGAATTGCTGTGACAGAACCCAGTAAACAAGGAAAAAGGGAAAGACCTTTCGAGTTTCCAACTCACCGGGTTGGGTCAATCCGAAAGGTCTTTTCAAAAAGCACATCTTGTCAACAGGTGGGGGAGAAACCAGATTTTTGACAAAAACCTGGTTTCTTGGTAAATCCTGTCAACGTAGAGCCGTTACCGAATCATTTGGGCCAATGCCCAACGCTGAAGAGCTGGCCGGTTTCCACCCCCCGCCTGATCGCCTCGCCCACCCCGCTGATCACCCGCTGTCCACCCTCAACCTCGCTCACAAACCGCGCTGGCACGTCGACGATCTGCGTCTGTCGGTGCAGCGCCTCGATCAGCGCCACGTGCGCCCGCCCGACCTCCAGCGTGCAATGCGGCGAATCAACAGTCCCCGTCACCGCAGCGACCACCTGCTCGAACATCTCGTCGCGCGGATCGGCTGGCTGCCCGACCTCCTCGACCGCGCCATCGACAAAAGTGACCGTCGCCCCGCCTTGATAGTGCCATTCCACGCTGGCCTTTTCCGCTTCCAGGCGCATCGCCGGATTGACATTTTCGTCGCAGGCGTGAGTAGCCGCAAAATAGAGTTCGACGCCATCGCCGGTGACGGCGCGCAGGCAGCCGGTATCAAAGCTTTCGATCGGGTAGGCACGATACAGTTCGGCTTCCAGTTCGACCACGTTGGCCGCCTGGCCCGGCTGCGGCGAGGCCAGGTAGAGCAGATTCATCAACTGGTGGGCCAGCGCATTGTTGAACGGCGAGTCGAACACCGGCTTGCCATCGACGTGCAACTTGCCCGCCCAGCCATTGCGCCCGTAATAGACCGGATTGCGCGGCCACAGCGCCACAATGCGCATCGATTTGACCCGTCCTAACCGCCCCTCGACCACATAGCGCTTGAGCGTCTGGATCGCGGTCGAGTAAATGGCCTGAAAGCCAACCGCGCACTGCCGGCCCGCCGCCGCGTGAGCAGCGATCATCTGATCGACCTCGGACAGACTGCCCGCGACCGGCTTTTCCACCAGGACGTGATAGCCGCGCTCAAGCGCGGCGGCGGTCATCGCCGCGTGCAGGTGAATTGGCACCGGCAGCGTCACCACGTCGACCTGGCCCAGGCAGGCATCGAGCATCGTCTCGTAATGGTCGAAAACGGGTATGCCGTTCGCTTCAAACCCGGCGACCAGGTCTGGGTGATCGGGCTTGTCGATCATCATCGAGGCCGCCAGCCGTCCCCGGCCCCGGTCGCTCAAATTTTTAACCCCGGCCAGGTGCGAGCGCGAGTAGCCGGTCGCACCGACCACGGCAAAACGAACGCATTGTGTCATATTGAATCTCCTCGTATCAAGGGTAGACAGGGAACGAGATGCTGTCTATAACACATCGAGCGGCAGCGGCTCAAAGCTGGTGCGCAGCGTTTGCGTCTGCCCGGTCTCTGCCGCGCGATAGCCCGACTCGATGATGTCGATCACGTGGCGGGCGTGCTCGGCGGTGACCAGAGTCGCCTCGTCCTCGCGCACCCAATCGACCAACTGCATCATGTCCTCAAAAACGTGCGACTCGGCCATCGATCCGTGCGCGCCGACGACGTGCGGCTGGTGGTCGCCTGCCAGCTTGAGCTCCTCGTCGCCCAACCGGGTGCCGATGATCGTCCCCTGCGTGCCGAAAATGCTCGGCGCAAAGCCCTGGGTCACACACCCGGCGACCGTCGCATAGACGACCGCGTAAAAGGCTCCGCCAAAGTCGAGCGACAGGATTGTCGTGTCGTCCATCTCGGTAACGATCGGCTTGCCGCGATACTCGCGCTGCCCCAGGTTGATCCCCGACAATGCGGTGACCCGCTTGGCCGGGCCGAGGATGCCGGTCAGGTTGTGCAGGCAGTAGACGGTGACGTCGTACTGCGGGCCGCCGCCCGGCTTTTTGAAATACCAGGCCGGATCGACGGTGGTCAGGATGTCGTCGCCGGTGCGAAATTCCTCGTTGAGGTGATAGGCGCCGCTGCCCGCCGTCGTCCCGGCGATTGCCCAGGCCAGCGTGCCCAGTTTGCCTTCGAGAATGGCCCGGCGGATGCGCCGGTTGTACGGGTGCAGCATCATCCCCGGCGAGGCGACGATCTTGATTCCCTTTTCGGCGGCGTGGGCGATCAAGGTATCCGCCTCGTCGACGGTGGTGGTCATGGTCTTGTTGAAATGGATGTGCTTGCCCGCGTCGATGGCCTGCATCCCCTGCTGGAAGTGCAGGCCGATCGGCGAGCAGAGTGTCACCGCATCAACGTTGGGGTCGGCGAGCAGTTCTTCATAGGTCAAATAGTGCGCGTCGACGCTGTATTTTTCTGCCGCTGCCCGCGCGCGTCCCGGCACGGGATCGCACACCGCCGCCAACCACACGCGATCCTGCACGTCGTTTTGGCTGAGATGCATCAACGCGCCGCGAATGCCGATCGCCCCCGCGCCGACCACGCCGATACCGACTTGACCTTTCATTTCTTTTACCTTTCTTTATTAATCTCTAATATACTTGCCATGTATCTTCTCAACAACTTCCCTCGTTCCCACGCTCCTGCGTGGGAATGCCCTCCTGACGCTCCGCGTCACCACTCGATCATCACATCCAACAGCCCTGCTTGACCAGCATAATTCCTCGCACTCGAATACCGCCAATGCGTCGGATCATCCACATATCCTCTTTTGACCGGATTGTTGTGAATGTATGCTATCTTTTGTCGCAACATATCCTCACTCTGAATCAACTCTGGATGCGATCCCTCCTGCCATAATTGATACGTCCTGTCGCACTTGTGCGATGCCTTGAACAAGATCAGCTGATCCAACACCCGCTGCGCGCCTTTGTCTTTCAAGTAATCGATGATTCTACGCGCTGTGAATGACTTGAAATCGCCTATCTCTTTGTCCAGATCAGGTGATGAGGCAACCAGATGGAGATGATTTTCCATAATCACATACGCATAAATCTCTAGACGATTATGGAGCTTCATAAACCTCCAGGAATCCAAGATGATATCGACAATCGGTGGGCTGCTGAATAGGGGAATCCAGTTGACCACCGTGCAGGTCAGGAAATGTGGAGCTTGGTTTTCGTATATCTTGTATCGGCTCCTGGGCATTTTGACTCCTCTGGTGCAGAGCGCCCCATCCAGCGTTCCCACGCAGAGCGTGGGAACGAGCAAATATGCTGCAGCGGTTACGGTGGTGCGTGCGCTGACCAGCAGTGGACGCAGCCGGCGCAAACGCAAGAAATGCTGGCTGCTGTATGTGCAGATCAACCTCGATCTGCCTGTCCAGCAAGTGCGCGACCGGTATCGCGCGCGCTTCGGCATCGAAGTCAGCTACCGGCAGATGCGCACGGCCCACGCCAAGACGACCAGTCGCAATGCCGCCGTTCGTTTCTTCTTGCTCGCTTTGGCCTTCATCCTGGTCAATGGATGGGCAGTCTTGCGTTGGCGGTTCTGCCAGATCCCACGTCGAGGTGGACGTCAACTGGACAAACCGCGCTTCAGCGTAGGGCGCATGATGCGCTTCCTTCGTCGAGCCATTGAAGGTGTCTATGGCACTGTCGATCAGATCGAAGCGTTCGCAGAACCACTGAGTCCTTAGTTATTAGCTCACTGAATATTAAAGAATGCTTTATAATTACGTATAATTCAAACAGCCAAGTTTCCATCTACTGAGCCCACCGTCTCACGCAGTTGTAGTGCAAGATCATGGAGATGAGAAAATTATCTCTCGCTATTTTTTTCATATAGATTTTTGGCTGTTTTACACGAAGAGAGAAATAGCATTACGCCGACTATACTACTGCCTCCCCCGAAAATCAATAAAACTAACAACACCGAGCCAATTGTAATCGGTTCCGAATTGTCAACTATGGACATACCAATAGCTACAACTGCTATACAAATCCCTACAGTCAATGCGATTGCAAAAATCTGCCACGCAGTATGTCTTTGATCTTCTATATCAATGACTCCCCTGAAAAAAGTCGCACTTTAACAGCAATACAAGGCTGATC
>CAYRXM010000080.1:0-21466 GCA_964428175.1 uncultured Anaerolineae bacterium | reverse complement strand
CTGCCATTATCCATATCTGGCAGGATTTGTCAAGAACTTAGTTTCCGGTGTATTACCAATCTCACGAATTAACTCGAGCAACCGATCAATGTCCAATGGTTTGCACAAATAGGTATAGGCATTGCTGTCAAGTGCTTGTTGAGCCAGGTGAGACATCTCTAACGGAAAAGCGGTAAAGACAATCGCCACAGTCTGCGGGCAGAATTCCTTAATGGACAGATAGGTTTCCAGCCCGTTCAATGTCGGCAGTTTGAGGTCGATCAACAGAATGTCAAAAGCTTTCTGATGCGCCTGAACGATGGCGTCTTCACCACTGCCCGCGGTGCAGACGTGGTAGCCTTTTTGGGTCAGGATTTCGCGCAAGGTAATACGGGTAGCCGAATCGTCGTCAACGAGCAAGATGAGTTTGCTCTGCCGAGACCGCCAGGCTTGCTCGACCAACGCAATGACTTGATCGATCTCGACCGGCTTGTTGAGTAACGCGAATGCACCTTGATCCAGCGCATCCTGGATCAGGTCTTCAATGGCGTAGGCCGTCATCATGGTCACAGCAGTTTGCGGACGGATGCCCCTGATCTGCTTGAGAGCCTGCACACCGTCCATTACCGGCATACGGATATCCATCAGAACCATATCGAATGGGCGCTCGCGCACCCATTCAACGGCCTGGACACCATCGGCAGCGGTCTCGACTACATAGTCCTTGTGTTGGAGTATCAATGCCAGCGTGCGGCGCAAGTTGGCGTCGTCGTCGACAATCAGAATACTGGTTTTCGAAGGAACATGACTCATGATGCCTCCTTTGGTAGTTCTTGCCAATCAGAATATATTCTGATTCACTCATCATCTTGTCCCACAGATGAGCCAGAGGCCACAATAACTGGCCAAAAAGTCTCAAAGGTGGTTCCCTGTCCGGGAGAACTGGTGACAGCGACGCCACCACCATTGGCCTGGGTCAACAGCTTGACCAGGGCCAAGCCCAAACCCAATCCTTTGGCTTTTGTGCTAAAGAGCGGCTCAAAGATATGTCCCAGATTTTCGGGTGCGATACCAATACCGGTATCATCAATTGACACAACAATCCACCCTGTCACAGCATCACTGGAACATTCCGGCATGAATCCGGGGGGCAAGATGTCCGGCAAGGAAGCGTGTTGTCCAGTCCGAATGGTCAGGCAGCCGCCTTCCGGCATAGCCTGGACGGCGTTAAGAATCAGGTTGCCAAAGACTTGTTCGATCTGACCGGCGTCAGCAACAAGAAATAGATCGGTATCGATGTGTTGTGTGACTTGAACATCTAGAGGTATTTCCACCCGCTGCAACGTATGCCCGATCACCTTGCCAATATCCACCACCTGCCGGGCTGGACGCTGCGGACGGGCAAAGTTGAGGAGGCTGGTGATGATCTGGTTCGAAGTACTCACTTCCTGGCTCAAGATGTCCAGAGCCTCACGGATCGCTGGGTCAGACGGCTCAAGGAGCAGATTGAGTAGATAGGCAGTGTTTTTGATCACACCCAGCGGGGTGCGCAGTTCGTGGGCAATGCCCCCGGCGACTTGCCCCAGTGTTGCTAAACGATCCTGGCGTAACAGACGATCCTGGGCTTCTTCCAGAGCACGTGTACGTTCGGCTACCATCGTTTCCAGACGATCTGCATAGTCCTGCAGTTTGTGCTCTGCACGCACCCGTTCGGCGATCTCGCGCTGCGCCACTTGATAGAGCGCCGCATTTTGCAGTGCTGAAGCAATGTGCGCAGACAACGATTCAAGCAGGCGCAGATGCTCCGGACTAAAAGCGTTCAGGTCGTCGCTGAACACCTGGAGTGCGCCCGTCACTTTTCCTTCAACTTCCAACGGGACGATCAGCGCCGAGCGGGTGCGCGGCGCGTCGTCGGGAATGTCCTGATGCAGCGCGCCCTGCTCATCGACATAATAGCGCGCCTGGCTGCTGGCTCGCTGCTGCTCATAGTCGTTCAGCAGCAGCGATTGTCCACTGCGAATGGCCACACTCTGCGTGCCTTGTCCATCGGGACTGAGCGGAAGAGACGGCAAACCAGAGACATCCAGCTGAGTATCGCCGTTCCAGCCGGCGCGGCAGGTGATCAGCGCAGTTTCCGGATCAAAGGCCGAGATGTACAGGCCGTCGCAGGGCATCGATTGGCGGACATAGTGGTGAATGGCAGCATAAATCTGCTCCGGATCGAGCGTGCGCCTGAGTTCCTGGCTCGCCTGGTAGAGCGTTTGCAGCTCGGCAGCCTGCCGCGCGAGGGCTTGTTCGGCCTGTTTGCGTTCAGTGATGTCCAGTCCCACACCTACCAATCCGCTTATCTGTCCGGTACTATCCCGCAGTGGCACTTTGAAGGTGAGCAGCCAGCGTTCCTGTCCATCGGCCTTGATCAAATTGTGTTCATAGGCGAGTAAAGGCTGGCCCGTCTGAATAATGGCCCGGTCACGGGCGTAAAATCGAGCAGCCATATCTTGAGGATAAAAATCGAAATCTGTTTTGCCGAGTGCCTCAACCTCCGTTGACACACCCATATATTCCATATCCAAGCGATTAGACAGGATTTTGCGGCAGTCGGTATCTTTGACGTAAACGAGGGCCGGCAAGATGTCAATGATAGTGCGTAAAAGCAACCGTTCTGTGACCAGCGCATTCTCCGCCTGTTTGCGCGCAGTAATGTCTTCGACAACCCCATCATAATATAGTGTCCTGCCCTGGAGATCGCGAACGGCACGCGCGCTCTCTCTGACAAAGATTGCCGTCCCGTCGCGCCGCGTCCAGGCAGATTCAAGCCCTTTGATTTCGCCGTCTTTCTCGATCAACTCGAGAAAAAAAGCGCGCTTGTATGGAGAAGCATAGCCTTTTTTTTCGAGATTGCGGGCTGCCAAATCGTCGAAAGATGTGTAACCGAGCATCTCGACCAGTGTAGGATTCGCCAAAAGGATTTGACCTTCGGGTGTCGTCCGGTAAATGCCGATGGTGCTGTTCTCATACAGCCTGCGGTAACGGTCTTCGCTCTCGCGCAGCGCCGTCTCTGCCTGCTTGCGTTCCGTAATATCACGGCTCATCCCGACCAGGCCAATGATTTGCCCTTCACCATCGCGCAAGGGCACTTTGGTGGTAGAAAACCAACGCGCCTGACTGGCAGAAATATTGTATTCTTCCCGATCAAGGATCGGTTGGTCAGAGTGCATAACGGCCTGATCGTCAGCATAGTATTGAGCGGCTAACTCGGGCGGATGTATCTCGAAATCGGTTTTGCCAATAATATCGGCCATATTCTGCCGGCCTGTATGGAGCGATGCCTGATTGACCAACACAAAGCGGCTTTCCAAATCCTTGACAAAGATCAGGTCAGGTAGATTATCAACCAGCGTGCGCAGCAGCGTCCGCTCGGCGGCCAACGCTGTCTCGGTTTGCTTCTGGTCTTCGATCACGCTGAGCAGGACGCGGCGCGCTTGCTCGGCCCGCTCCAACGCCTCGCGCAGCGCCGCTTCGGCCTCCTGGCGCGCGGTGATGTCTTCGACCACGCTCTCGATCCAGCCCTTTTCGGGATAAATTTTGGCCGAATACTCGACCCAAAAGATCGAACCATCGCGGCGATAGAAACGGGCCTGAAAGTTTTGAACGACGCCGTTTTCTTGCAGTTCGCGCAGCAGCCGCTCGCGCGTGCCCGGATCGACATAGTTCTGCGAGGTAACGTATTCGGCGATAAATTCTTCGCGGCTGTCATAGCCGAACATGCGGGCCAACTGCGCGTTGCTCTCGAGGATTTTGCCGTCCGAGATGCGCGTCCTGAACAGCCCCACCTGGGCGTTTTGGAACAGGTTGCGATAGGTTTCTTCGCTTTCTCGAATTTTTTGCTCCGCCCGCTTGCGCTCGGTGATATCCTGTGCCATAGTGAGTAGGCACTGTACGTCTTCTACCTCGATCATCTCCACCGACATCAGTACATCGCGAATCTCGCCTGACTTGTGGCGGATTTGCACTTCGGCGCGCGGCGCCCCCTGCGCGCGCAAAGTATCGATCAACTGTTGCCGTTGTTCGGGATCGATCCAAAGATTCAATTCAAAGACAGTATACCCTATGGCTTCTGTCCGTGAATAACCGGTCATCATTTGCCATGCCTCATTGATATCAACGAGTTTACTGTCATTGAGTCGTGTTATGGCAATCGCCGCCGGGCTGGCGTGAAAGACGGTCGAAAAACGCATTTCGCTTTCACGCAGCGACGTTTCCGCATTTTTGCGCGCCTCGATTTCCCTGGTCAGCTTGCGAATCCACAGGATAAACCCCAGGGAGATCACGGCGAAGGCGGTCAGCGCCCACCAGAGGAGGGTGTAGTCGAATCCGTATTCGTAGCGAATAGGCAGCCATTTCCGGTAGATGTCGTTGCGCTCCGTTTCGGAAATCGAGTCCAGCGCCTTGTCGAGGATCCCGGCCAGGGGCGCCCAGTCTTTGCGCACCGCCATACATTGCGCGTTTACATAAGGAGTATCTCCGGCAATCTTGAGATGGGTCATTTTCAGCTTTGCCAGGTAATGGCCAACGACGAGCATATTCTCTACGTAGGCAAAGACTTCTCCCCGCTGCAACGCTTGAAGACCATCTTGCACCGTATCGACCTTGACGAGTTGGATAGCGGAAAAGTCTCGTGGTATCCAGTCATTGACCGCGTAACCGTCTACCACGGCCACTTTTTCCCCTGCAAGTTCCTGCATATCGGCAATATAGGTGACATCAGCATGGGCAATAATAACAATGGGAATTTCCATGTACGGTTTGGTGAAAGCCCAGAATTCGGCGCGTTCGGGCGTCACAGCCACCGAGGTGGTCATATCGATTTCCCACCGCTTCAGCCGGGCATATGCCTCCTGCCAGCTCGGCGTGCGTACCCGCTCGAATGTCACGCCCAGCCGCTGTTCGATGAGGGTTAGATAATCCTCCGACATACCCGATGGTGCGCCGTGCTCGTCGGTGAATTCGATAGGCGGCCAGCCAGGGTCTTGCGCCACGCGGATAACAGGATGGTCGCGTAGCCAGGCCCGTTCTTCCTCGGTAAGCGAATGCAGAAAAGCGTCCGGAGCTTGCGCTTTTACAGAGCGGCTGTAGTGGCCGCCGCCCACCGCCAGCAGCAAAACGCCCGCGACAACTAGGCCGAGCAGTAGCTTGCGCCACAGCACACGGTTCGAGCGCTTCCTGTTCATATCATTGCTCCTCCACGACGCTCGGATAACGTGGCAACTGCCCGACTTGCGCCAACAGGTCGTTCACTTCGCGTTTGAGTTCGATGACCCGTCCCTCCCGGCCCAACGTGGCGGCGTACCAGCGGCGCAGTTCGTCGAGTTGTTCCTGTATCTTTTCCTCTGCCTGCTTGCGCGCGGTGATGTTATGTGCAAGGATAGCAATATCCTCACCCATCGATACAACCACGAGGCGGAGCCATGTCGGCACTGAAACTATCTCTCCAACATAGACCTCTTCTAAAATCCGAGTTTTTCCAGTATTCGCCACATGCAGATATGTCTCAAAAACAGGTGTCCCGCGATGGGATGGAAAAAGTTCCAGAAGCCGTTTGCCTATTACTTTTTGCGGATCTGTTCCGTTAATACGTGCGATGGTTTGATTTTCATAGAGCCATGTAAAGTCAACAATCCCACCCTTTTCGTTTCGCACGGGGTGAAGAAGGGTGAATCCGTCGGGAGATAGTTCCTGTGCGACCCGAAAGCGCTCCTCGCTGGCGCGCAGCGCTTCTTCCGCTTCCTCGCGCTCCTGGGCCAGCTCCATGGCATACAGCGCGTAAGCTACGTCGCCGACCAGTTCGCGGAACAGCGACTGCTCCTCCAGATCGTCGGCCAAACCCCTGGGCAGAGCGACGACCAGCATGCCATAGTCGCGCCCGCCGTGGCGCAAGGCCCCGGCCAGGGCAGCGGTGTCGCGATGGGTATAGGCAAGGCAGCAGGTTGTGCAGTTGCGGTCGGTGTCGTGGATGGGCGCGATGCCGTCCGGGCGCTCCTGCGCCTGCCGACAGCAGGCGGGCCAGTCGCCGCGCGCCAGGGCCTGGCGAATAGGCGCAAAGTCCTCGCCGATGCCGCTTTCCGCCGCCGTTTGCACCTTGCCGTCCGCGCCGCGCAGGGCCGCCCAGGCGCTGCGGTAGCCGCGCGTGGAAATAAGGATCTCGCACGCGCGCCGCAGCAGCGCATCGCGGTCCTGCTCTTGGGTGATGAGCTGGTTCACGTCGCGGATGGCGCGCAATACCCGGTTCAGATGCTCGATGTACGCTTTGTGCTGTTTGCCTACGACGATCTCGCCGATCAGCCGGGCCGAAGACTCGATTCTGCGTTTGGCCAGGTCAACGATGTATGGCGGGCGCGATTCGTAGGCCGTGGCATGGCGGGCAAGCTCGTCAACCGCAACGGCGTACTTGGTGGCCAGGTCTCTGAGCACCTGCGGATCGCGGGGCGGATCGCCGTAACCAAAGTTGATGGCCCCGATGATGCGGTCTCCCGCCCGGATGGGCACGGCATACAGGCGGAGACCACCGGCGCACTCGATGTCGGTCGGCTCGCCGCGCTCGATGGCCGCCTTCGAAGCCTCTGTCCAGCACGATTCGTGACAATGCCACCTGCCGCAGGCAAGGGCCTCGGCGTTATCGTCTGTGCCGCAGAGCTGGCGGGAAGCCCCATCGAGATAGCGGCACCAACCCGAAGAAAAGATGCCCAGGGCATAGTCGCCGTTGCGCTCATAAACCGCCGCGCTGGTGTCCAGCAAATCGAGGTAGTCGAAGACAATGTCGTCGAGGAGCCGCGGGCCGACCGCGTCCAAAATCGTGCGCTCGGTGTTCAGGTCGGTCAGGTCGCCATAAGACGGTGCGGCACCATCGCCTGCCGCTGCATGGCCGGGCGTGAGCATCCACTCGATGCGGCGCAACGACTCTTCTGTCCGTATGCGCTCGGCAATATCGAGTTCCAGTGCACGGTTCGCTTCTTCAAGCTGCATCATCTTGCTTTCGAGCTTGCGGATCAGCGCCTGGCTATACTGCTGGTAATAAGCCTCTGCCGATTGGTCGGACGATACGAGCGGCGTCAGCCGCTGCGCAGCGTGGTTTTCCAGCACCTGGCGCAGGATCTCGACAAAGACATCCGGCTCTGTGGGCTTGATGACGAATCGCGCGGCCCCGAGGCTCAAGGCAAATGCCTCGTCTTTGGGATCGGTGTAGGTAGCGGTGTAAAAGACCAGCGGCACGTGCTTGAGCACCTCGTCGGCCATCCACTCGCGGCACAGGCTGAACCCATCCATACCGGGCATCAGGATGTCGGTGATGAGCAAATCCGGCGTCTGACGGCGGGCGATGTCCAGCGCTTCGATTCCGTTGCGGGCAGACTCGGCCTGATAGCCATAACCACGCAGCAGCGCTTCCAGCATATAGATATTCTCTTCAAGGTCGTCCACAATCAAGATATAAGCCATGCTTCATCTCCTCTGCCAGGCGTGCCGCCCGGCAGATACGCCTCTACCTGGGCGACGAACGTGTCCGGATTGATTGGCTTTTCAATATAGCCGGTGCAGCCGGCGTCCAGGATGCGTTCCCGGTCGCCAACCATCGCATAGGACGTGACAGCGACGATTGGCACATCGACCAGCGCCGGATCGCTCTGCAATGCACGCGCCACCTGGTAGCCGTCCATCTCGGGTAGCTGGATGTCCAGCAGGATCAAATCTGGCCCGATCTGACCGGCCAACTGGATGCCCTCGCTGCCCGTCCGCGCCTGAATGACCCGGTAGCCATGCCTTTCCAGGATAAAGGTGGTCAGGTAGAGATTTTGCTCATTGTCTTCGATGATCAGGATTTTCGATCCTCGATTGCCGTTACCCAGTGGTTGATCTCTTGTCACAGGTCTACCTCTTGAGTGTGTGATGGCTGGCTGCCGACCGGCAGCGCAAAAGTGAATGTACTGCCCACGCCCCACTCGCTTTCCACTCCAATCTGGCCGCCCATCATATTCACCAGATGGTCGCAGATTGCGAGACCCAAGCCGGTGCCTTCGTGACGGCGGGCGACGCCTGTATCGATCTGGCGGAACGGCTTGAACAATTTGTCGACGTCTTGGGGGCGGATGCCAATACCCGTGTCGATCACCTGGGTTACCAGCCGCTCGCAGACGATCTCGCTTCTAACGCGCACCTCACCCTGGTCAGTGAATTTGATGGCATTGTTGATCAGGTTGATCAGGATTTGCTCCACGCGCCGTCCGTCGCCGACGACGCGGCCCACTTTTGGAGATGTCTCGATAACGATTCGCAGCCCCTTTTTATCGGCCATAGGAGCGACCGTTTGCACAGCGCGCCGGATGGCCTGGGGCATGTCGAACGGTTCCGAGGCCAGCTCTAGCTCGCCGGCTTCGATCTTGGAAATGTCCAACACATCATTGATCAGTGCCAACAAGTGCCGGGCGCTGTTCATCACCATGCCCAGTTGCTTTTGCTGTTCGTCATTCAACGGCCCCACCAACCCTTGCAGCAGGATGCCGGTAAAGCCAATGATCGAGTTGAGCGGCGTGCGCAGTTCGTGGGACATGCTAGCCAGAAAAGCCGACTTGAGCCGATCTGCGTCTTGGGCCGCCTCGTAAAGTTGCGCCTTTTGGATGGCGACAGCGGTCTGGCTGGCCAGCATCGTCACCAGGTTCAGATCGGCGTCGGTAAAGGTCGCTTTGGCCGGCCCGTTGACCACGGTCAGTGTGCCGAGCACCTGGTCTCCAATCAGCAAGGGTGCGACCGCCGCTGAATGGTCGTCACTGCGCTGGGCGCTGGCCAGGGCAGTGCCATGTTGTCGCTCGTCGTTCTGGATGTCGTCGGCCAACGTGGGGCGCTTTTCCCGCAGCACCCAACCGGTGAGGCCCTCTTTCAATTCGCCAAAGGTATGCGCCGACAGTTGCGCCCGATCATAGCCGTGCCCTACGATCTCGATCAGCTTTTCTTTCTGCACATCGAGCAACACGAGCAGGCTCTTGTCGGCCCCAACCAGCCGCACGGCGCTGTCTACAATGATCTGGAGCATAGCCTCGAGCGATATGGTGGCAGTGATCTCTTTGCCGATCTCGTAGAGAATGCCCAATTCGACTGTATGCTGCTTTGATCGTTGATAAAGCTGGCGAATCTCCTGGGTGGCGGAGGCGATGCGCATCTCCAGTTCGGCCGCATCGCGCTTGACCTGTTCGTACAGCCGTGCGTTCTCGATGGCGGCGGCGGCATAACCGGCAAAGGTGCGCAGCGGTGTGAGGTGATGCGCCTGGAAAAAGTTGGGAACAGAACTGTCCACACTCAAAAAGCCAATGACGTGATCCTGAACCAGGATGGGTGTGGCGGCAAAAGAGCGCAGCCAGTCCATCTCTGGCGCGTGCTGCCAGCCTGGGTACACGGCAACGTCAGACACCAGCAATGGCTCTTGGCTCGACGCCATCTGCCGGAAGGTGGGTGTCTGAGAGAGGAGAAACTCGGCCCGGGCAATGTAAGCCTCGGCATCAGGTTGTTCGTATCCTCGCCAGCGCACCGCCCGAACTCGCTCTTTTTCGATGAGCATCACGTTACAGGCTTCATTGGGAACGACCCGGCTGACCTGCTCCAAGATGCGGTCAAGCACGCACTCAAAATCCAGGGTAGTGTTTAACGCGGCGGCAGCGTCTTGGAGCGCTTGAGCCAGGTCTCGCTCTCGCTGTAAAGCCTCTTGTGTCTGGCGAATGCTCAGCATCATCTGGTCAAAGGACACGGCCAGCGAACCGATCTCATCTTCAGTCTCGATCCCGGTCTGTTGGTGCAGGTCGCCGGTGCGGGTTATATCATGCGTGATGTTGTGGAGATGCGTCAAAGGCCGGATCACTGACCGGTTGAGGCCGGTAAAGGTTAGCGCGCTCAACAGAATCAGCGCCAGAATCAACCCGGCAATCTCTGGCAATGCGGCGTTCCAAATTTCACGGCGAATTTCGTCCTCCGGAATGGCAATGGCGATTTTCCATCTCAGGGATGGAGAGGTATAGAAAAAGAGGCGACTGTCGCCGGACGTCGTGGCAAAGGGCAGCATACCATCCTGATGCGCTTGCAAAGCCGCGATCTGGTCGCCCACGAGCAGGCCAATGGGCTGAAAACGCAGTGCCTCATCCTTGGCGGCCAGAACGATCCCATTCTGATCGAGGAGAAGCATCTGCCCCCGATGGCCAACCTCAAAGCCGGACAGATACCGGGTCAGGTTGGTCAGGGTAATATCAACTCCCACGACGCCATAGACTATGCCCTCGTCGTCTATGAGGGCGGTTACCACGCCGATGTTCACGTCCGAGGCAGTCACTGACGAATACGGGTCGGTACGCATAACCCTCTCTGGATTGTCGCGAGCCAAAATGTACCAGGGTCTGGTGCGCGGGTCATAGCGAGTGGGCTGCGCTCGGGGGTGGGAGCGAACAAAACTCCCGTTCTCCCGCCCCATATAAACCGAGCTCACGTAGGGGTGGGTGAGGCGAAAAGTGTTGAACAGATCAATGATGTCTTGCTCTGTCTGACCTACATTGTATACAAAAGTCTGCGGATCGGCTTCCAAAAAGCTGGTGAATTGGTCGTCCTGCCGAGTGCGAACCAATTTGCTGGCAGCCAGAGCGGCAATGTCGTTATCTGCTTCGACCATAAAACTGGCCAGGGCAAAGTCAATGTGCTTGAGCTGGTTGATCAATTCAAGTTGCAGCGCCGCAAGTCGATCGTGCCACAAGCGCGTAAACAACAGGCCGCCGACAACGACCAGGATCGTCGCCGCAGCACCCCCATATAGAATGAGCATCTTGCGTCCAAGTTTCATCCCGTCGCGCTCCCTTGGGCCAGATGCGCTTCAATTTGTTTATCGTTTTTCATATACCACCTCTTTTTGCTCTTTTTGCATGCTGAGCAGCACCTGGGGCAGTTGATCGAAACCGGTGTCTTTGACCAGAAACCGGTCGGCGCCCAACTGCATGCATCGCTCGCGGTACTGAGGGTAAGAATAGGCGGTCAGGACAATGACCCTGGATGCTGTATTGCGCTTGATGGCCTGCAAAGCCCGTATGCCGCCGCCGGGCATACGGATGTCCAGAATCACCACATCCGGATCACGCTGATCGGCCAGGGCCGCTGCCTCTTGAGCCCCAGTCGCCTGGCCGATCACCTGCACACCATCGATATCGGACAACAAAACAACCAGCCGTTCACGGATCAACGCCGAATCGTCGGCAATCAAGACGGTCAAAGACATCGTATCTCCTGGAACAATTTGGACAAGATAAACGGGATGATACCAGTGTATCACAAGCGCTGGGGTTTGTCTGTAGGACAAATACTGATCTTGTGAGAACTCGGTCTATGGCTTTGCTGAAAAAAGGTCAGCTGTTCGCTAAATTGCCCATTGGGATATTGTTCTTGCGCTTATCAAACACAATTGGCAAAGCCCCAAGATATTTGACATATTGAGTTCTTGGGCTTGTTTGTCGTTCTTGACCTTTTTTCAGGAGACTCAGTCTATCAGATGATGATCGAACGCATAGCGGATCAGTTCGGCGGTGGTGTGCAGGCCGAGCTTTTCGAGGATACGGGCGCGGTAGGTGCTGATTGTCTTGGGGCTAAGAGTCAGGTCGGCAGCGATCTCGCCAACTGTCTTGCCCACAGCCAACTGGCGCAGCACCTGGAATTCGCGGTCGGACAGACGGCTGTGTGGAAAATAGTCCGGATCGATGCATGAGGTTTGAAGCAGATCGGGCGAGACATAGCGCCCGCCGGCAAACACGCAGCGGATGGCGGCAATCAGTTCGTCGGGCGCGCTGTCTTTGCTCAAATAGCCGGCGGCCCCGGCGCGGAGCACACGTGCGGCGTACTGCTGTTCGGAATAGATGCTGAGCACCAGCACGCGCATATCGGGCCGCAATCCGCGCACCCGCTCCAGAACCGCCAAGCCACCCCCTCCTGGCATGGCGATGTCGAGCAGCAGCACGTCGCAGGTACGGGCCTGTACCAGTTTCAACGTCTCATACGCATTGCTTGTCTCTCCGACAACGATCATGTCATCGGCTTCGGACAAAATCTGAATCACGCCGCGCCGCACCACCGCGTGATCGTCGGCCACCAGAACGCGGATCATCACTGCACCTCTTGATCGACGAGATAGGGCACATGCAATGTAACTATGGTGCCTTGCCCCGATTCGCTTTCAAAGGTCACACTGCCCTGCCAGAATGAGGCGCGTTCTTGCATGCCAAGCAATCCCAACGCGTGCGGGCCGGTGACGGCATCGGCGGGCAGCCCTCGACCGTTATCATGCACAGTCAAAATGATCACATCCTTGATCTGTCGCAAGGTCACACTGACCTTGCTGGCTTGAGCGTGGCGGGCGACATTGGTCAGTGCTTCCTGAAAGATGCGAAAGACAGCAGTAGCCAAATTGCGATCCAGATCGATCATGTCTTGTGTTCCTTGATCCAAATCAATCAGGCAGTCTATACCGGTACGATGAGCAAAATCCAGCGCTTGCCACTCGATGGCGGCGACCAACCCCAGATCATCGAGCAGACCGGGGCGCAGTTCGGTGGCAATATGCCGCATCTGCTGGATCGTATTGTCGATCAAATCGATCATGTTCTTGACCTTGTCGACCAATCCGGTTTCTTTGAATAAACGTTTCTCCAGCCAGACCAGGTCGATCTTGAGTGCAGTGAGTGATTGGCCGAATTCATCGTGAATTTCGCGAGCAATGTGGGCGCGTTCTACCTCACGTGCATCCTCCAGACGACTCGCCAGGGCACGCAATTGTTCGCGCGATGCGCGCAACGATTCTTCTTCCTGCTTGTAAAAGGTAATGTCGTGCATAAAGCCAAAGGTGTACAACACATTGCCATTGGCATCGCGGAGCGAATCAGCACGCTCCCACAGCGGGAACAACCGTCCTGAAGCATCAAAGGCTTCTATATTGCCTTCCCAGGTCTCACCGCGCGCCAATGCAGGAACGACCTGGCTATCCAGAATATCGACGGAATGAGGTGGATAAAAATCGCGATAGTTCATCTGCTGCGCCTGGGCCAGCGAACAGCCAAATAACTTTTCGTGAGCCGGATTGATATAGAGTAAACGACCTTGTGGATCGCTGATTGCAATGGCCTCTTTCGAGCACTCGAACATTGCCATATACAGGCGCATTTTTTCTTCGAACTGTTTGCGTTCGGTGATGTCGCGTGTAATACCCACAAAACCCATCGGATGCCCTTCCATACCGTGAAGGGGCGAAGAAACAACTTCTACATCCACCCAGTGACCATCTTTGTGTTTCATCCTGTATTCAGTCGGCTTGATCGGTTCAACCTCCCGTCCCAGGCGCGCCTGAATGATCTTTTGCATCTGGGCAAGGCCATCTTGATCCAAAAGGTCTATCACATGCAAGCCGCTCGCCTCCTGCGGCGTATATCCCAGTACACGCTCGACCGCCGGGCTGACATAGACAAACTGTAGGCTCGCGTCCATTTGCCAAACAATGTCATTTACCCGTTCGGCAATGAGGCGATAGCGCGCCTCGCTCTCGCGCAAGGCTTTTTCCACACGTTGCCTGGACTGCTCGGCCTGGATGTGATCGGTGATATCGTGAGCAATGCTTTGAATATAGCGTGGCTGTCCCAGATGATCATAGATCAGTGAGACGTGTAGTTCGACCGGCACCAGATGTCCGTTCCTGTGACGAAACAGGCGTTCATAAGGAGGAATCAATTCGCCTGCCAACAAGCGGCCGATAATATCCAGACTCTCGTCAAGTTGGGCTGATATGTCTTGCACGGAACGGGCCAACAGTTCTTGCCTGGAATATCCCAACAATTCAACCGCGCGATGGTTGGCTTCGATATGCCGACCATGCAAATCCAGGATAAAGACTGCGTCAGGTGACTGTTCAAACAGATTTCGATACAGTTCGCGCATTTCTCCAAGAGACTGTTCGGTTTGTCTGTGTATGGTGATATCCTGCATGATCCCAAAGGCGCGGATAGGTTGGCCTGTTTGATCGCGCACAACCTGAGCTGTTTGTGCAATGTGCCGTATCTGACCATCGGACCGAACGATTCGAAATTCAAACCCAATCTCGTCATCAGCAGTCAAAAGTTTATGCACATATTGGCTGTTAAGCGCGCGATCATCCGGGTGGATCATGGTTTCGATAGGTTCATACGTGAGAAGAAAATTGCGCTCTAGACCAAAGATGCGATATAACTCATCCGACCAGAACAAAGTCTCTTTGTGAATATCCCAGTCCCAATGACCGAGGTGTCCAATTTCTTGTGCTCTAGACAAACGTTTCTGGCTTTGCTCAAGCGCCTCTATGATTTTCTTTTGCGCAGTGATGTCGCGAATGACCAGACTGGTTCGCTTTTCTCCCCATGCGTCGATAAAGAGGGTCAATGCAATATCTGCCGGGAAGGTGCTGCCGTCGGAACGAAGCATCGTGATTGCGACGCGTGACTGGCCCGAACAAGCGCGTTCTTGCAATGCAGCATGCAACTGTGGATCGGTCATATCCATCAGCCCGCTACAGCCAACCTGCTTGATCTCTTGAGCAGTACGACCAAACATTTGACAGGCTGCTGGATTAACAGCGAAAATGGATCCATCCAATGTGGTTAAGAGAATAGCGTCTTGAGCGTTTTCAAAAAAGACACGAGAATATTCCTCACTTTCATAGCGTACTTGGGCAGCACGTCCCTGCTCGGCTATAAGGCGGATTGTGTGCGGCAAGCATTGCAAGGGATATTCGCTCTTGACGATATTATAGGCCGAACAATGTTTGATGGCCTCAACCAATTTATCCTTAGCCCTGGTGCTGGTAACAACAATAAGCGGCGTTTGCGGGGTCTGCCCCCGGCAGACTCGCAGTAACTGCAAGTCTGCCGCACTTGTGGGATCAAATTCGCCCAGGATCAGATCGAATGACTCCTGACGGAGCAGAGCCTCAAATGCCTCTGCCGAATCTGTCCGAGTCAATGTCAAGTCTCCAGCTTCTATCGCCGGCGCCTCTCGCACCAGGGACTGATCTGATGAATAGTAAAGTATGCAAATAGATGACTCGGTCATGTGTTTCATACCCAGCCCTCCACAAGATGAGCATTGATTCTCCTGAAAAAAGGTCGACTGCGACAAACAGATCAAGATGCTCAAAACGTCAAGTATCTTGGAGATTTGTTAAATGTGCTTGATAAACGCAAGATCAACACCTTGTCAAGCAGTTTGGCGAACATTTGACCTTTTTTCAGCAAGCCAGCATTGGGACAAGATTATTGGGCCGGCCCCTGCACTGCCCACACTTGCACGGCCCCCGACTTGCCCCAGATGCCGATTTCACCCGGGTCTACGAACGCAAACTCGGCGCGGCGATCTCCCAGCGCCTCACAGGTCACCCCACTGATGAGGCTGCCGTGTGCTGGATACTCTTTACCAGCGCCAGCAGTGAGTTGATGCGGTCGGCATAATCTTGGATGCGCTTGCCGTCAATGAGCAGCAGCGCCACGTTCTCTGCCGCGCTGAGAGTGGGCAGCAGGTTGAAAAACTGAAAGATGAAACCCACCTGCCGCCGCCGGATGAGGGTGACCTCGTCGTCGCTCAGGTGCGCCAGCCGCCGCCCACCAAGCGTCACTTCGCCGTCGCTCGGCGCGTCCAGCCCGCCGAGCAGGTGCAAGAGCGTAGACTTGCCAGACCCCGACGTCCCCCCATCACGGCGACGAACTCGCCCGGCTCAACGACAAAATCGACGCCGCGCAAGGCGCTCACGGTGACCTGGCCCATGATGTACTGTTTTTGGAGGCTGTGTACCTGTAGATGGCAACCCGCCTGCAAGCACATAGCAACGATCCGGTTGGGGCAGACGACGGCAGCAAATGTTGTGTTTTGTGGTTGTTTACGCAGTTAAGAATAACACAGAGGACGGGACATGTCAACGGTGTCTTGTTCTCTGACTCGGTTTGTGGTATCATCAAGCTATGAACGAACCAACCAAATCATCAATCGATCAAATCGAAACGCTGCGCCGCCGGATTGGCACGCTGGATCCACGTCAGGTGGCCATCTGGCGCACGATGACGCCCGCGCGCCGGCTGGAAATCGCCTGTCAGTCCTACCAACTGGCACTGGATGCCGTGCGCCTGACCGAGCAGCGCAACCACCCCGATCTATCTCCTGAAGAACTGGCCTGGCGGGTCACGCGGCGGATGCAGGGCGACCCCAAACTGGGCCCCGGTGGAGCACGCCAGTGACCAATCCCGTGACCCGCAACGAACTGGGCGCATTCTTTACCTACGTGGTCGATGTGTTGGAGTCGTTGGACATCCCATATATGGTCGTCGGTGGTTTCGCGGCCATCTTTTATGGCGAACCGCGCATGACCATCGATGTAGACATTGTCGTCGACATGAAACCAACCCACGTGCGCCTTTTTGTCGCTGCTTTTCCCATCCCGGACTTTTATGTCAGCGAAGAAGGCATCCGCGACTCGTTGCAACGACGTTATCCCTTTAACGTGATCGAGCCATCCACCGGGGCCAAGATCGATCTGGTGCCGCTGTCGCGCGATCCCTTTTCCAGAGCAATATTTGAACGCCGGCAGCGCATCGTACATGATGTACAGGGACACTCGGCCACATTCATCACCGCCGAAGACATCGTGGTCGCCAAGCTGCGCGCGTTTCAAGAGACCGGATCGGACAAGCACCTGCGCGACGCGCGAGGTGTGATCGCAATGCAGGAAGAAAAACTGAACATAAACATCTTGAAACGTCGTGCTCGTGTGGCCCAGGTCGGTGAGTTGCTCGAACAAGCGCTTGCTTTGGTTGCACCTCCGTCTCAGGATGAACAGCAAACACCGGAGTAGAAAATGGAAACCAATCTGAGATCTGAGATTTTGACAATCGCCCAAGTCGCCGAATACCTCCACCTTCACCCATTGACCGTGCGCAGACTGGCCCGCGACGGTGAGATTCCAGTCTTCAAGATTGGCCGGCAGTGGCGGGTGCAAAAAGAACGGCTCGACCAGTGGATGGAGACACAGGCCCGGCAAAACCTTGAGGGATCGCGCAATCAATGATCAAAAATGATCCATCGACACGTTACTGGTCGCTGACCTGCGATCGCTGCGGTCGGATGGAAGAACTGCAAACAGTGTCAAGCTCGGCCCAGGTTACGCCCAAAGCGGCTCACTTGGGCTGGGAAATGACCACAGCACTCGGCGACCTGTGTCCCAAATGCGCCAAACAGTGGCGACTCGGCCTGCTGGACGGTGAAATCCCTCGTATTTGAGTGCCTCGCACACGTTTGTCGCACGAAAAAAGGCGGGTGAATGACGATCACCCGCCCTTTCTCCGTCCCAACCCACCTGTCAAATCAAATGAAAATGTTACCGAAGGTGATTGTTCGATTTCTGGTGAAAGTTTTGCGGCTCACCCCACCGGCATCTATTGGGGAGCAACTCGGTGATATCTATTCCACTTGCGATGCGTTTGTGGTGGCGGCTGGGCGATTCTCTCCCACGGAATTGGGTTTTACCAAAGATCGAACAGTCACTACCAAATCGGGGGTTTGACAAAGCGGGCAAGTCGGGTATAATATCAACTGAAATCAGGATTTTCTTGTTCGGCGAGGTAGCTCAATGGCAGAGCAGGGGACTCATAAGCCCTTGGTTGTGAGTTCAAATCTCACCCTCGCCACTGTCAAGTGGAGCCCTCGCGGCCTTTTGGGCTGTAGCGAGGGCTTTATGTTTATTCGCGGAGTTGTGTATGGACTTTCACTTTGACCGCCACATCGACCGCCGCCACACCGACAGCATCAAATGGCGGCACTATGACAAGGACGTGCTGCCACTGTGGGTCGCCGACATGGATTTTGCCTCACCGCCATCGGTGATCGATGCGCTGCACGCCCGCGTGGAGCATGGCCTGTTTGGCTATACCAGCCCCAAACTGATCGACGGCCTGTACGAAACGATTCAGGCCCGGCTTGAAACGCTGTATGGCTGGCAGGTTGCCGCCGATGACATCCTCTTTTTGCCCGGCGTGGTCGTGGGTTTCAACCTGGCCTGCCACGCCATCGGCGAGCCGGGTGACGACGTGCTGATGCAACCGCCGGTCTATTATCCGTTTTTCCCGGCCCCCGCCTATGCCCATCGCCAAGCCGTATACGCTCAAGTGCATCCGACCGGCAGCCGCTACGAACTCGACCTGGATGCGTTCGAGCAGGCGATCACCCCGCGCACGCGGCTGTTCATCCTCTGCAATCCGCACAACCCGATCGGCCGCGTCTACACACCGGGCGAGCTGGCCCGTATGGCCGAAATCTGCCTCAAACACGACGTGCTGATTTGTTCTGACGAAATCCACTGCGACCTGGTCTACGCACCACACCGCCACACGCCCATCGCCAGCCTGTCGCCAGAAATCGCCCGCAACACGATTACCTTGATGGCGCCCAGCAAAACCTTCAACATCCCCGGCTTGGGCTGCTCTTTTGCCGTCGTGCAAAACCCCGACCTGCGCCAGCGATTCCTGACCGCTGCCGGCGGGCTGGTACATGGGGCCAACCTGCTCGGCTATGTCGCCACAGCGGCCGCTTACCGCGACGGGCAGCAGTGGCTCGATCAGACGCTCGCCTATTTGCGGGCCAACTATGACTTTTTGCGCCAATACATCGCCGATCACCTGCCCGGCATCAAGGTCATCGACCTGGAAGGCACCTATCTGGCCTGGCTCGACTGCCGCAGCACGCCCATCGCCGGGCAGCCGGCCCAATTCTTCCTCGAACAGGCCCGCGTCGGCCTCAACGAAGGCGCGACGTTTGGCCCCGGCGGCGAAGGATTTTGCCGGCTCAACTTTGCCTGCCCACACGCCACGCTCGTCGACGCGCTGGAACGGATGAAAAACGCATACCAAAAACAAATGGCAAGTAGCAAATCATAGCCCGTTCGTAACTGCTCACCCTTGCAAAGCAAGTTTTGATCTGATGTTGCAGCTATTTGCAATTCGCAATTTGATCGAGGAGACACAAAATGAAAATACTGACCGAATTCACCTACACCTGCTCTCCCGTCGAAAAAGGCTACACCAATCAGACCCTCTATGTGAACCTGTCTGACAACCGAATCGAGGCCCGCCCGGTCACAGAACAGATGAAAGAGGTTTTCATCGGCGGGCGCGGCTTTGGCCTGTGGCGATTGTGGAACGCCGTCAACGACAACACCCGCTGGAACGACCCCGAAAACGAGATCAATATCGCCTGCGGGCCGTTGGGCGGCACCACCGTCCACCCCGGCGCGGGCAAATCGCTCGTCGTCGGCCTGTCCCCGCTCACCGACTCGGTGATGGACAGCAATGTCGGCGGGCATTTTGGGCCGCTGCTCAAATTCGCCGGCTGGGACGCGCTGGAAATCCAGGGCAAGGCCGGCCAAGATGTCGTCGTCTACATCGATGGCAACACCGGCGTGGTGCAGATCATCGAATCGCCCATCGACGAGGTCAACACCCACCTGGTCGGCCAGCAGTTGATGGAACTGTTTGCCAACTCGCCCGACGAGTGGGCCGACATTTCCGTCGTCTCGGCGGGCCGGGGAGCCGAACACACCCGCTTTGGCTGCCTCAACTTTAGCTGGTACGACGCGCGCCGCGAGCGTCCCCGCTTCAAGCAAGCCGGGCGCGGTGGGCTGGGCACCGTGTTCCGCGACAAGAATATCCGCGCCCTGGTGGTCAAGGCCAGGCTGCGCGGCGCCGACCCCAACGCCGCCGCCGACCCGGAGCGCGTGCGCAGCGTCGGGCGCAAAATCAACAAAGAGATTGTCGAGCTTGACCCCCAGCAAAACCACATGCGTGAGGTGGGCACCATCCACCTGGTCGAGATTATGAGCGATTACGATCTGCTGCCGACGCACAACTTTCAATATGGCGCTCACCCCGACGCGCCTAAACTTGGGGTTGACGTATTCAAACGCAAATTTACGCAAAAAATACCCGACGGCTGCTGGCGCGGCTGCACGATGGCCTGCTCGCACGCCGTCGACGGCTATACGCTCAAGACCGGCCCCTATGCCGGGCAAACCGTCGGCGTGGACGGCCCCGAATACGAAACTGCCGCCGGCTGCGGCTCCAACCTGGGCATTTTCGACCCCGATGCAGTGGTCGAGATCAATTTCTACTGCGACACCTATGGCCTGGACACCATCTCGTTCGGCACGTCGACCGGCTTTGCGATGGAATGCTACGAAAACGGCATTTTGAATCTGCATCGTACCGGCGGCCTCGACCTGAGCTGGGGCAACGCCGGCGCGGTGCTGGAACTGCTGCACCAGATGGGCCGCGGCGAAGGGTTCGGCCTGGTCGTCGGGCAGGGCATTCGCCGGATGAAGGCGCTGTTTGCCGAGCAGTACGGCGCGGACCCGGCCTTTCTCAACGACATCGGCATGGAGTCCAAGGGGCTGGAATACTCGGAATACGTGACCAAGGAATCGCTGGCCATGCAGGGCGGCTATGGCCTGACCCTCAAAGGCCCGCAGCACGACGAGGCCTGGCTGATCTTTATGGATCAGGTCAACAACCAGATTCCCACCTTTGAAGACAAGGCCAACGCACTGCACTATTTCCCCATGTGGCGCACCTGGTTCGGCCTCAACGGGCTGTGCAAATTGATCTGGAACGACGTGGTGCCCGCCGACAATGCCAAAACAGACGAGCCGGCCAAAGTGCCAGAGCACGTGCGCAATTTTGTCGCATTTTTTGTTGGCGTCACCGGACGCGAGGTAAAGAGCGGCGATGATTTGGTGGCCATGTCCGAAAAGGTTTACAATTTCCAGCGCGTGTTCAACATCCGCATGGGCAAGGGACGACGCGCCAACGATGCCATCCCCTACCGCTCGATGGGCCCGGTCACGGTGCAAGAATACGAGTCGCGCCAGGAGCGCTATGACCGGCAGTTGGTCGAAAAAGTCGGTCTGGACGCGGCACAGGTTGCGGCAATGCCCACCACCAACAAGGTCGCCGCGCTGCGCCGCTACCGCGAGGCGCAGTACGAGCAGCTCACCGACGCCGTCTATGCCCGGCGCGGCTGGACGCCCGACGGCGTACCGACAGTGGAAAAACTCAAGGCATTGGGGATCGACTGGCCGGATGTGGTGAGAGTGGTAGAGAGATACCTGTGATTCTCGTCAACGACCGCGACGAAATCGAATGGGAAGCAGGGTTGAACGTGGAGCGCCTGCTCGTCAAGTGCGGCTTTACGGCGCGGCATATTTATGTCTGGGTCAACGACAGGTTGGTCGAACGCAAGGATTACGCCGCGCACCTGGTCGCCGATGGCGACCAGGTGCGCGTGATGCATATGCTTGGCGGCGGGTAAAATAGGGCTTGCCCCTACTCAAACTGCCACAGGCGCACTATGCCGCTGCTCAGTC